>NZ_JAUOER010000019.1:0-98610 GCF_031932025.1 Shewanella sp. SP2S2-4 | reverse complement strand
AAATCTGTGGCGGTTTGACCCGTTTTGGCTTTCTCCGCTTCTGTCTAATTCTCTTGGTATCACCATCTTTTGCTTTATACCAATCACATGAAGTATTTAATCAGTTCAGAGCCTCACAGGCATCTCAATCCAAGGCGCATTGGCGTAGAAATGGAAGTCAATGCAACAGGGGAGTGGGATGTCTATGAGGCCTCCTAAGGGCGCAGATGTTAACGGCATGGAAACGCGCCTCATGCTGCGTTCAAGGTTTTCGACAGAGACCACTATGCTTTCAGCCTTCGCCTTGTCTAAAGCGCGTTGAGCTCCCACTGAATGAATAGATATTTAATATTATTGGTGTTAGATATGCGTGTAGGTGTCACAGTGTCAGTATTGAGCGTCTAAGCTGTGGTTTAGTATCTGTTTGAGGAGAGCAATCAAGTAGACCGTGCTGGAGTTAAATCTGTTAGACTGCCAATGTAATGCTTGAACAGTACTTATGAGGGTTATTATGCGAGCAAACTGGGATCTAGTATTAGAAAAGATTTTGAGCCACAGCAATTATGAAGATCTTTCTGTGTTGTTTCATTTACTGTTAACCGAAGAAGAGCGTAGTGCCGTTGCTGGACGCTTAAAGGTATTTCAGTTGTTATTGGATGGGGATATGAGCCAAAGGCACATAGCTGCAGAATATGAAGTGAGTATTGCGACGATCACCCGTTGCTCTAATTACTTGAAAAATATGTCTCCCGACCATAGAGCGAAAGTTCAAAAATTGATTGGTTAGTACTCTTATGAAAACAAGCCCTGTGGACATCATTTGTGCTTGTTTTGGTAACAGCCTTAAGGCGTGATGGGCAGCTTATGGCGACGATAGAGTGAACGACGCACCAGAATATATAAGCCATAACTAAGTAAGCAGATGGCCAGAATTGGGTAAAGGTCTTTGGGAAGGAATTTAAAGATAGCCAATGCCGCTATGAGATAGATAAAAGGTAAGAAGTTATAAATCATCTCGGGAAGATAGCCCGACTTACGACGTCTTACCGAGTCTGTTCGACGGTTTTGAGAACGCATAACGTAGATCCTTGCGCCTAAGACGAACACTACCGTTGCCGCAACTAGGGCATAGTTGATGTCGAGTGCAATGAAACTCGAACTGCCGAGCGCCATGTAGCCAAAAGGCAAAATCTCGTAAAGGGGTTTGGTTAACATAAGCACTCCGTCGCTTAACTCAGGTTGATATCAATATCTAATTGAAAATATTCATATAAAATTTGAATACTTCAATTTGCCAGTCAGTTATTTATCTATTACGAATAGTATAAACGCTTGCGTATAAAAAATGCACGACCTTAAATTAAGGGCGCGCATCTTCAAAGGTTAAACTATGGGAGTTCAATCGCTTAGGGATAAGCTATTTCTAGCTCACCTTGGGCAACAATCTGTATTTAACCGCGGCAACCACAGCCGCCATTGCCGTCACAACCTGTTTTAGGTGTGTCACAGGCTTCGTGCTCTTCATGGTGGTGTCCATGATCGTGGTCTGAACCACCACAACAGCCGCCAGCTTCTTCTTTGCCTGAACCGCCACAGCATCCACCGCCGTGATCGTGATCATGTCCATGGCTTCCACAACCGCCTTGGGCATGAATGTGACCATGGGCGATTTCTTCGGCAGAGGCTTCGCGAACGTCAACGATTTCGACGCTGAAGTTGAGCGATTGGCCCGCTAAAGGATGGTTGCCATCGACGATAACCACATCGTCTTTCACTTCCATGACTTGAACTGGGCGTTGACCCATTTCAGTTTCGGCGATAAAGCGCATACCTGGAACGATATCTTCGATATCACCAAAGGCTTCTAATGGCACGGCTTGACGTAGGCCATCGTGGTAAGGGCCATAGGCTTCTTCGGCACTAATAGTGACATCGAGTTTTTCGCCTTTGGTTTTACCATCTAATGCGGCTTCTAAACCTGGGATCAGGTTTTCAGTGCCGTGCAGATATAGCATAGGTTCAGAGTCGAAAGAGTCTTCTAATAGTCTGCCTTCTTGATCTGATAAACGGTAATGAATGGTTACCGCGCTGTGTTGAGTGATCTTCATATCGCCTCCAATTCGGAATGTGCGCGCATAATAACGTGCTTTTTTAGTGCTGGCGATAATTTGAAGTGGCTTATGTTAGATATCGCACAGCTTTTTTTTCGGCAGATTAAAGCCGGTTTTACGCGGTGCAGCATGTGTAATGTGATTTTTGCGCGTTAGCCTGTCAATTTGGTCTGAGTGATGAGGTAGAACAAATAACGCATTAGTTAAAAGTGAACTATAAATAATTATCTGAAAAATAAGTGATTATCCAATAGCTTTCTCGCTTTATTACGTTAACGTCAACAGTTATCTATTGCATAAATCGCATTTTTACCCCTAGAAAACTTTATATTAACTAATCTTGATACAGTATTTTATCGAGTGTGAAGATTTGCTGATAAATAATCCATTTTAGGGGTTGACAAGCGCGGGTAAAAAAAGCAATTCTGTTTATCAAGAAATTAACATGGATTAGCCCAAACACATGCATAGCCTAGGTTTCGTAGTAACTACCATTATTACAACCACCACTACAACAATAGTGGGGGCGGGCTGATACACCCTAAAGAATTTTAACAATGAGCCCGCTTCCCACAAAGAAGCGGGCTTTTTTGTTTATAGCTCTTATTTCTAAGTCGGGCGCGGTACAGGAGAACAAGATGAAAGTAATGAAATTTGGTGGTACCTCGCTTGCAAATTGGCAGCGATTCTCGATGGCTGCGGATATCGTTGCCAAGTCATCTAAGCTAGAACCCGTAGCCACAGTGCTATCGGCCCCTGCAACTGTGACGAATGCTTTATTAGAAATGGTCGACGTAGCCGTTAAAGGTGAAGAATATTTACCTGTGCTGCAGCACGTTGAGCGGGTATTTACTTCGCTGTACCAAGACGCCGTTAACTCAGTGTTGTCGAGTGAGCAAAGCGAACAGCTTTTTTCTGGACTCAATACCCAGCTAGTGATCTGGCAGGATAGATTACGTGGTATCGGATTACTGCAAGAGTGTCCCGATGGCATCCGCGCTGAAATCGTGGTCGCAGGTGAGCGTTTATCAGCTGCCTTGATGGAACAAGTGATGATATCTAAGGGGATCACTTCGGCTCAGCTTGACCCACGCGCCTTATTTTTAGGTCGTGGTCGTCCGTTAGAATCTGTCGTTGATATCGCTGTGAGTAAGCCAAGGTTTCGCGCGTTGGCACTGGGTGAAAAACGTGTATGGGTAATGCCGGGATTCACCGCTGCCGATGAACAGGGCAAAGTGGTGACGTTAGGCCGTAATGGTTCTGACTATTCTGCTGCCGTGCTCGCCGCCTGTTTAGATGCTTCAAGTTGTGAAATCTGGACCGATGTTGACGGTGTTTATAATACCGATCCTCGGGTGGTAGCAGACGCTAAGTTATTGTCACAACTCAGCTACCAAGAGGCAATGGAGCTGTCCTATTTTGGTGCTAAGGTATTGCACCCTAAGACGATTGCCCCTATTGCTCAGTTCCATATTCCCTGTTATATCAAAAACAGTTTTAACCCCGATGCCCCTGGCACTCTGGTTTCAAACCAAGCCGATGAAACCGGCTTGCAGGTTAAAGCTATCTCCAATTTAGATAACCAGACCATGTTCGATATTTCAGGCCCAGGTATGAAGGGCATGGTTGGCATGGCGAGCCGTACTTTAGCTGCGATTTCCCGCAGCGGCGTGTCTGTGTCTTTAATCACTCAAAGTTCTTCTGAATACAGTATTAGTTTCTGTGTGGCTACATCTGATTCGGCCAAAGTGAAATGGGCTTTAGAGCAAGAGTTTGAATTAGAAATAAAAAGTGGTTTGCTTGAGCCTATCGCTATGCGCCATGAGCTGGCAATTGTGTCCTTGATTGGTGATGGTATGCGTACCCACAAAGGGGTGGCGGCGCGTTTCTTCCAAGCGTTAGCGCAGGCAAGCGTGAACATTATCGCCATCGCCCAAGGATCGTCCGAGCGCTCGATTTCGACTGTGATCGAGCAGCGTAAGACTAAGCATGCGGTGGCGGCTTGTCATCAAGGCTTTTTCGATGTGCAGCAATATTTAGATGTGTTTTTAGTGGGATGCGGCAACGTGGGTGCTGGTCTGCTTGAGCAGATAAAACAACAGTCCGCCATGCTCAAAGAGCAGCACATCAGTATCCGTGTTTGCGGCATAGTGAATTCGAACAAGATGTTACTCGACAGTGCGGGCATTGATTTAAGCAACTGGTCTAGCTTGCTTGCCGATAGTCAGCAAGCCTGTGATATCCCAGCGTTACTGGCATGGGCGAAAGAGCAACAATTACTGAACCCTGTGCTGGTGGATTGCACTTCGAGCGAGCAAGTGTCGGATCTGTATTTGGATGTGATGAACTCAGGTTTGCATGTGGTCACGCCGAACAAAAAGTCGAATACTCGCGATTATGCCTATTACCAAGCACTTCGCCAAACAGCCTTAAAACAGCGTCGCCAATTTTTATACGAAACCACAGTCGGCGCAGGTTTACCAGTTATCGATAACTTGAAAAAACTGTTATTTGCGGGTGATAAGCTGCATAAGTTTAATGGTATTTTATCGGGCTCTTTATCCTTTATCTTCGGCATGCTCGATGACGGTATGACACTTTCTGAAGCGACAGGTCTGGCGCGGGAAAAATGCTTTACTGAGCCCGATCCCCGTGATGATTTGAGCGGTATGGATGTGGCGCGTAAGGTGCTCATTCTTGCCCGTGAAGTGGGACTAAAGCTAGAACTCAGTGACGTACAGGTTGAATCTGTATTGCCAGCCGAGTTTGATGATTCAGGCGATGTTGAGAGCTTTATGGCGCGTTTGCCGCAGGTTGATGCGGCGATTGCCGCTAAAGTGGCGCAGGCCAAAGCCCAAGGTAAAGTGCTGCGTTATGTGGGACAAATTGAAGATGGCGTCTGCCGAGTGCGTATCGCCGAAGTCGATGCACAGGATCCCCTTTATAGTGTTAAAGGCGGCGAAAATGCCTTGGCATTCTACAGCCGTTATTATCAGCCCATTCCGTTTGTGCTGCGCGGTTATGGCGCGGGAACGGAAGTGACTGCCGCTGGCGCTTTTGCCGATGTATTAAGAACCTTGAATTGGACTCGTGAGGTGAGTGTATGAGTTTGACCGTTTATGCTCCAGCCTCTATGGGTAACGTGGGAGTCGGATTTGATTTACTGGGCGCCGCTTTGGCGCCTATCGATGGCAGTTTACTCGGCGACAGAGTGACTATCGCGGCGGCAGAATCGGGTGTGAGTCTGGCGCAAACCGGTGCTTGGGCCCATAAACTGCCTGAAAATCCGCAAGACAATATAGTGTACCAATGTGCCGAATTCTTCTTAACCGCCCTGAGTAAGGAGTATTTAGAAGCGCTTGGAAAAGCAGAGGAAGGCGTAGCGCTGACACTGGAAAAGAACCTGCCCGTCGGCAGTGGTTTAGGTTCGAGTGCAAGCTCTGTCGTGGCTGCGTTATATGCACTGAATGAACATTTTGACAGACCTTACAGCGAGCAAGCCCTGCTGGAACTGATGGGCGAGTTTGAAGGTAAGATCAGCGGCAGTGTGCACTATGACAACGTTGCCCCCTGTTATTTGGGCGGCATGCAATTGATGCTCAATGTGCCGGGCACTGTATGTGAAGCGATACCGAGTTTTAAAGAATGGTATTGGGTTG
Source organism: Shewanella sp. SP2S2-4 (assembly GCF_031932025.1). Taxonomy (NCBI): domain Bacteria; kingdom Pseudomonadati; phylum Pseudomonadota; class Gammaproteobacteria; order Alteromonadales; family Shewanellaceae; genus Shewanella; species Shewanella sp. SP2S2-4. The sequence continues at coordinate 92,861 of NZ_JAUOER010000019.1, read as the reverse complement.
TGGCCTATCCTGGGATTTCACTTTCGACGGCGATGATGCGCAAACTCATGCCTGATCAATACGATAAAAGTGTCACTATCGATTTTGGTCGTTATTTAAGTGCCTTTGTACATGCCTCTTATCAGCGGAATGCCAAGCTTGCGATCAGCGTATTAAAAGATGTGTTAGCCGAGCCTTATCGCGCAGCTGCGATTCCGGGTTACGACAATGCCAGAGTCGCTTTAGCCGCTTTAGGCATGTTGACTACGGGGATTTCCGGCAGTGGTCCAACGCTGTTTTCGATTACCGATGATTTAGCCACGGCAAATGCGGCTAAAACCTGGTTAGAACAGCATTATTTAACCGAGGTGGGTGGCTTTGCCCACGTGTGTCGCCTCGATGAGCAGGGCACGCGTAGAGTCGATTAATTCTTATTTTTAGTATCAAGCCTAAGCATTAAGGCTAAATATCCATCTTATGCATAAAAAGCATGCATCAAGAATTAGCATTTAAGGCTTAGCATCAAAAGGTCGAGTGAGCATGGAACTATATAATTTAAAACACCCTTCGCAGAAAGTGAGCTTTAAAGAAGCAGTGCAATTAGGTTTAGGTCAGGACAGAGGTTTGTTCTTCCCCACCCAAATTCCGGTATTAGACGATATTGAAGGGCTGCTGGCGCTGCCATTTGTTGAGCGCAGTAAAAAAGTGCTCGGTGCATGGCTTGCCTCTGAACTAGGGCAAGATGCGGTTGATGACCTGGTTGAACGTGCCTTTAACTTCGATTTACCTTTAGTTGCCGTCGATGAGCAGCGCGCTTGCCTCGAATTGTTCCACGGTCCTACTCTGGCATTTAAAGATTTTGGTGCACGTTTTATGGCGCAATGCGTCAATACCTTTGTCGGCGACACACGCTTAACCATTCTGACTGCGACTTCGGGTGACACAGGCGCCGCGGTTGCCGATGCCTTCTATGGACTTGAGAAAGTCAATGTGGTGGTGCTCTATCCTAAGGGAAAGATCAGTGAGCTACAGGAAAAGATGTTCACGACGTTGGGCAAAAACATCCATACAGTTGCCGTATCGTCCGATTTCGATGCCTGCCAAGATCTGGTTAAGCGCGCCTTTGATGATCCTGAAGTCCGCGAGGGTTTGAGCTTAAACTCGGCGAACTCTATCAACATCAGTCGCTTACTTGCGCAAATTTGTTATTACTTTGAAGCCGTTGCCCAGTCTAAACAGCGCCACGATGCCGATCCTGTGATTTCAGTGCCAAGTGGTAACTTTGGTAACCTGACGGCGGGTTTATTCGCCAAAGCCATGGGGTTACCGGTTAAACGCTTTATCGCCGCAACCAATGCGAATGATACTGTGCCGCGCTATTTAGAAAACGGCCAATGGCAGCCCAATCCGACTCAAGCGACTATGTCTAATGCGATGGATGTGAGTGAGCCAAGTAACTGGCCGCGAGTGGAAGCCATTTGTGAGAAATTAGCTTGGCCGCTGAGTAACTTAGTGGGCATGCGTTTATCTGAAGAGCAAACTTCACTGGCATTAGCTGAGTTGCATGCACTGGGTTATGTGTCTGAGCCCCATGCGGCGATTGCAGCTAAAGCCTTGTCTTTAACTTTAGTGCCTGACGAAGTGGGTATATTCTTAGGTACAGCGCATCCCGCTAAATTTAAGGATGTGGTGGATAGAGAGCTAAATCTTAACTTACCACTGCCGGTTGAACTTGAGGCCGTTGCCCATAAATCTATCTTGTCGGCTGAATTACCCGCCGATTTTGCCGCACTGAAAGCGCACTTATTCAAAATTTTAACCTAAGCTGCTTGTACTTAAGGTATTGGCCTAGCGGTGAGATAAGATAGCGTTACAGAAGAGAAGGGAGCTTAGCTCCCTTTTTTATCAGCACAATTTTGATAAATACGTTTTTATAAATACATTGCCAACAAGTACACTTTTTACAAATGCATTTTTTTATAAGCGCACTTTTTACAGGTGTAAGCAAAATAACGATAAATTGATGAAACCGTGTTGCCGCAGAGCATAAAAGAACTTTTATTTAACTACATGATATTTAATTAATATTTGTTACTTATTGTATTATCTTTGGTAATAAAAATGTGATTAAGTTCACAATTTTATTGGTTTTAATTGTTTATGTTCACCCGCGTGTTTACTCAGTGGGTTGATTGATTTGTCTAGATTTTTTCTATTAAGTGTCTGTTTTTGCGTCTTAGCCTCAGGGTGTGCAACCGATCAACGTGAGTTATATCGGCGCATAAATGTAGCCTACGATTTTGAAGTGACCCATTGCGACAGTTTTGCCATCGTCACTGGGGTGAGCCGCCGCGAGAATAATCTAGATGAAGCCAAAGAGTCTGCCATTGCTCAGGGAGAGCAATTGGGCGGCACGCACATCGTTTGGTTACAGACTGATATGGGCGATCCCACTAAGGTAGTTGCTGTTATTTATAAGTGTCAGATTTAGTTAGCTTAACCTTCAACTTGATTTCAGTTACTCAGGCGGAGTCTTTATGGCAAGTGCATTAAGTCGGCTACACTAAACGCGTTAAACTAGCTACTGTCCTTTTTTGTTGTTATTCTCCGCGCCCTATTTCGGTTAATTACTATGATCTGACTGGTGTTTATGGCGCACTGTCTAAGTGCCAACTACGCTTATTTAGGTATTAAAACACCGCGGAAGCCTGACGTTGAACCGTTTTGCTTCATCTTCATCAGGAGAGGATCGCCAACTTAAGGGGCAAGTAACTTAGCCTATGTCATTGTTTAAATACGTTCCTGTCTTATTGCTGCTTTTTTTAGCCTTGCCCGCCAAAAGTGCGTTGCAGGTTAATAGTCCTTTACCCTGTCATAAAACCATTAAAGTCGGTTATAACGACTGGCCTCCCTATGCTTGGCAAGATCCCCAAGGAGAAGCTCAAGGTTTAGATGTGGATCTGATGCGGGCATTTGCCGTGTATCTCGGCTGCGAAATCAATTTTATCAATGTGCCCGCGAAGCGATCGCATCAGATGCTGAAAGCTGGACAGTTAGATGTGTTGATGGGAGCGACAATGACGGATGAACGTCAGGCTTATGCGCATTTTTCCAGTTATTATCGAGACGAAGAGCTGCGCTTATTCGTGCTCGATGAGCAAAAAGATCAGATTAATGTCGATAAGTGGGAGGACATTTTTACCAAAAAGTTACGCCTGCTTGTGCCTTCAAGCGGTTGGTATGGCGCGGATTATCAAGAGTCTCAATATCGATTAGAGCAGGAGCATTTATTGGTGTTAAGCCCTGACTCAGATAAGTCGGTACAAATGCTCACCTATGGTCGCGGGGATATGATCGTCGGCGATACTATGGCCATGCCCTATATTGCCAGTCAGCATCAACACATCAAGCTAGTGCCACTCAAGTTAGTGTTAGATCAAAACCATATCCATTTAATGCTCAGTAAAGCGAGTATGACGCCAAGCCAGTTAGAGCAGTTTAATCAGGCGATTAAGACCTTGATGGATAACGGTGAAATTGCACGCGTGATCAATAAATGGCAACAAATGTCACTGGCGAAACAATCCAATATGAGCCGCCTAAACAGTCCACTAAAGACGCTGTACGTCAGCCCGTAATCAGGCCTTAACACTAGCCCTTCACGTTAGCTAATCCTGTCTTACTCCTGACGATTTTTATCGTGGTGCAACAGGGTAACGCTATGATCTTTGTTGTTTTCCGCTAAAGAATATTGTTTTTTACTCAGTTGTTTTCCCGCGATTTAAGATGTGACACATTTGCTAAAACTTCTCTGGCTCGAAGTTACTGAACTCTCTATTAAATTCTGCTAGCTTGGTGGGCTAAATTGTCATGCTTTGGGCTTGATTGCGTTTTTTCGCAAACGTCTCTGGCAAGAATTTCTTCGCTAAATCTGCTAGCAAAATCTCGTAGTCAAAGAGTCCATTGCTAAAAATAACAATAGGATAGAGGTCATACATGAAACTTCGCCATTCTGTCACCTGCTGCATGCTTGCCCTAGGCACGTTCACTGCGGCCCAAGCCATCGCTGCCGATGCGGTGAGCAATCAAGGATATTACCGCGCGCCAGCCCTGCACGATCAAACCTTAGTCTTTACTGCTGAAGGGGATTTATGGACTCAGACCTTAGGTCAAAAGGCGGCGACCCGCTTAACGAGTTTACCCGCAGAGGAGCTAGGTGCGACCATTTCAGCCGATGGCAAGTGGGTGGCTTACGTGGCCAACTATGAAGGCGCGAGCGAAGTGTATGTGATCCCGGTTGCCGGCGGTGTGGCCAAGCGGGTGAGTTTTGAGAATAGCCGTGTGCGGGTTCAAGGTTGGACAGCCAAAGGCGAGATTTTATATTCCACCGACAGTGGTTTTGGCCCCGCGAATAATTGGATGCTACGCAGAGTCGATCCTAAAACCCTCACGACCACAGATTTACCCTTAGCCGATGCGGTCGAAGGTGTGATTGATGATCGCAACGAATATGTATACTTCACACGCTTTGGCCTGCAAGTCACTGGCGATAATGCCAAAGTGTACCGTGGCGGCGCAAAGGGCGAATTATGGCGCTTCAAACTTGGTAGCAAAACCGAAGCCCAGTTGCTCAGCGGCAAGCACGACGGCTCAGTGCGTCAACCTATGCTATGGCAAGACAGACTCTATTTTATCAGCGACAGCGATGGTAACGACAACCTCTGGTCGATGGCGGTCGATGGTTCAGACGCAAAACAGTTGACCCAATTTAAAGATTGGCAAGTCCGCGGCGCGCAGATGGATCAAGGCAAAGTGGTCTTCCAGCAGGGTGCTGATATCCATGTATTTGATATCGCGGCCGCAAAAGACGCATTAGTCAATATTGAACTCACGTCCGATTTTGCCCAGCGCCGTGAGCACTGGGTGAAAGATCCTATGGATTACGCATCCTCTACCGATTTGGCCCTTGCTGGCGATAAAGTGGTGATCACCGCCCGCAGCCATGTGGCAATCGCGGGTGTTGATGGCTCGCGCTTAGTGCAAGTTGCGCTGCCAGGGACTTATCGCGTGAGAGAAGCGATATTGAGTCAAGATGGCAAGTCTGTTTATGCGATCAGCGATATGACGGGTCAGCAGGAAATTTGGCAATTCCCTGCCGATGGCAGCAGTGGCGCTAAGCAGCTGACAAAAGACGGTCATACCTTAAGAATGAGCCTGAATCTGTCCAATGACGGTCGATTTATCGCCCACGACGATAATGATGGTAATGTTTGGCTGCTCGACTTAAAGAAAAATACCAATCAGAAAATCATCACTAACGGTGAGGGACTTGGGCCTTACGCCGATATCCGCTGGTCCGGAGACAGCCGTTTTATTGCATTAACTAAGTCGGAAATCGGTAAACAAAGACCGCAAATCGTCCTTTACTCTGTGGATGAAAATAAGGCCGAGACGCTCACCAGCGATAAGTACGAATCCTATTCGCCAACCTTTAGCAGTGACGGCCTGTGGTTATATTTCCTGTCAAATCGCCAATTCAGCGCCACGCCAAGTTCACCTTGGGGCGATAGAAACATGGGCCCAGTGTTTGATAAACGCAGCCAAATTTTAGCCATCGCCTTAGTTAACAATGCCAAATTCCCCTTTAGTAAACCCAATGAACTCAGCGTTAACCAAGCTGACAAAACGGATGCCAAGGATAAACCGAATCCGGTGAAAATCGATTGGTCTGGTATTTCGCAGCGCCTATGGCAAGTGCCTATCGATTCAGGCAATTACAGTGAACTGCGCGCCGTCGATGGTAGGCTTTATGTGCTCGACCAAGCGATGGGTGATGACGCTGAACCGAGTCTGATGACCATCAAGTTTGATCCATTAAGTCCGAAAGCCGAGGTTTTTGCCGAGGATATTGGTCATTATGCGGTTTCTGCCGATGGCAAAAAGCTGATGCTGCGTAAGTTCAGCAATGACAAGGCGCTGATGATTGTTGACGGTGGCGATAAGCTAGGCGATACGGATAATGCCAAAGTGCAAACGGATCAATGGCAATTAGCGATTTCTCCCCAGCTTGAATGGCAACAAATGTTTGAAGATGCTTGGTTGATGCACAGGGAATCTTTCTTCGATAAGAAGATGCGCGGCCTCGATTGGCAAGCGACCAAAGCTAAGTATCAACCTTTGCTTGACCGCCTGACTGACCGTAACGAACTGAACGATATCTTCATGCAAATGATGGGCGAATTGGATTCTTTGCACTCACAGGTTCGCGGCGGTGATTTACCCAAAGATCCCGATGCGGCTAAAGCAGCTAGCCTAGGTGCGCGTCTACAGCAAACCGCCGATGGCGTTAAAATTGCGCATATTTACAGTAACGATCCTGAGTTGCCAGCTAACGCTTCACCGTTAAATCGTATCGAAGTCGATGCCAAAGAAGGCGATGTGCTGCTGGCCATCAATGGCACGCCAGTGGCGAACGTGGCCGATGTCACGCGGCTGTTGCGCAATCAACAGGACAAGCAAGTATTACTGCAACTTAAGCGTGGCAGCCAAACCCATAAAACCATCGTTATGCCCGTCAGCGCTATGGTGGATGGCCAATTACGTTATTTAGATTGGGTGAGCCATAACGCGACTGTGGTCGAGGATGCGAGTAAGGGCAAGATTGGTTATTTGCACTTATATGCCATGGGCGGCGGCGATATTGAAAGTTTCGCCCGTGAGTTTTATACCAATTATGATAAAGACGGTTTGATTATCGACGTTCGCCGTAACCGCGGCGGCAATATCGACAGTTGGATTATCGAGAAGTTATTGCGCCGCGCTTGGGCGTTTTGGCAACCGACTCACGGCACGCCAAACACCAATATGCAGCAAACTTTCCGTGGCCATTTAGTAGTGTTAACCGATGAACTGACTTATTCCGACGGTGAAACCTTCTCAGCGGGAATTAAAGCGCTGGGTATTGCGCCGCTAATTGGTAAACAAACGGCAGGCGCGGGCGTGTGGTTATCTGGGCGAAATTCGCTGACCGATAAAGGTATGGCGCGAGTGGCCGAGTATCCACAGTATGCAATGGATGGTCGCTGGGTGCTGGAAGGACATGGCGTAACGCCGGATATTGAAGTCGATAACTTACCTTTCGCCACCTTTAACGGTAAAGATGCGCAGCTTGAGACAGCGATAAGCTATTTGAAGGATGAGTTGGTTAAGCAGCCTGTTCCAGCTTTAAAAGCGCAACCTCTGCCAGTAAAAGGAATGGCGCAGGATATAAAAGCTAAGTAATTGATATTTAAATTCAGTATTTAACTAAAATTTAAGGTATCTCAGTTAGCATAGTCGCGTACAAAGTTAGGGTGTTGTCTCTTAGTTCCCGAGACAACACCCATTTTTATGCCCATTCATTAATATTCTTACTCGTTTCTGCGAAGATCTGCATAGTGTTCACTTGCTGTTGTTGGGCAATGTGATTAACTGTCATCGCTCTTGCGTCTTCGTTATGGCTTAGGTAATAGGCCGTTGGCGCTGAAATCCCTTGGCTTGTTCCTGTTGCTATGTTGGTCATATCGGTGATCACTTGGTATTTCATCTTCGCGTGTTTCAATTCGACTAAGGTTTCTATGTTATCCCTCAGTGCTGGCATTTCTGCTGGTTTTTCAGCTGGTTTTTGCGCATTCGCAGCAAATTGTTTTGCATCGCGAGAAAGCGTTACTGTATCAGTTGATGTTGGTGCGCTGGTTTGAACGGCATTGTTAACCTGTGCAAATTCAGCGTTGGAGACATTTTTTTGTGGGCTGACAGACGGGGAATGTCGCAGTGGTTGAATGTGCATCGTTTAACTCCAACAGTTGATACCAAGCTAAGATTGGCTTCTATCGTACGGTTTAAAAGCTGGACATGAGCTGAACCATGGAAAAGGTTTCGGGGATGCAGATGGTAAGACTCTTTGTTGGAGCGGCGACGGTGATTCGGTGATGACAATGAGTCAGACTGGTAATGATCTGCGGTGCGGCAATAAAAAAGCCCGCTTAGGAAACCATTAGCGGGCCGTAGATATCAGCAAAATCTTAAAACTTGATGTGAATATCTGTCGCTAAACTATTGGCGATAAAGCAATTTACATGTGCTTTTTCGTGAATTTTCTCAAGGGTTTCTTGGCTGACTTCAACCCCTTCGGCAAACATGACCTTAGGATTCAGCACCATCTTAGTGACGGCCAACTTGCCCGCTTCGTTTTTACCCAGCTCTGCAGTGGCATTGTCCACATAGGACGTGACAGGTAAGCGCTTAAGATGTGCAATCGCGAGAAAGGTTAACATATGGCATGAGGATAACGCCGCCAGCAGGCTTTCCTCTGGGTTTACATTCTGCCCATTGCCTTTATATTCCGGTGCCGACGAGGCTTGAATCGTCTGGCCGCTGCCAAATGTAATACTGTGGTCTCGACAAAATTCGCCTTCTTCGGCGGGCGAGGTTTGCCAGTTAACCGTTAAGTTAAAGCCCATTATTTTCTCCTATCTGAAGGACATCAGGGCACTATAGCCTAGCGGTGCGCACTTAGCCATGACCTGTGGCCCAGTGCGGCAGGAAGTTATAGATTAGTGCGGAGAAGTTATAGCCCAGCGCTCAGTAATAGACTGCTTGTGAGTACGCTGCCAGCCACGATACCAATCGGTAAATGGCGTGGACTGTAGCTTAACGTCAGTATGACCAGCATGGCCGCGAGGGAAATAATCCCCATAAACAAAATGCTACCGTAGGCCCAGCCTTGATCGCTCGCGCAGGCACTTAAGCTAAATGCCAGTAATAACCAAGCAAACAAGGTGAGCAAATGGCTCTGCCATTGTGCTGGTGGACGGTTAAACACATCCTTAAAATGCCCAAACTTAGCTAAGGCGAACAGGGCCAGTGAGAGATAACTTAAGCCTAAGATGCCAAGTACAGGGATAAATTCTGGCATCATGATTTGGCTTCCTCCAATGAAGACGGCGAGGTAAGTTCGTTGGCTAGGGATGTTTTTGGCTCACTGCGGCGCGCCTTATTCGCCTTGGCATTCGGCGCATTAGATGCGGGTCTTGCTGGGCGCTTAGCTGGGGCTTTGGCAATCAAAGTTAATCTTTTACTGGCAAATAGCATAGCGCCGCCAAGTAGAATGGCGAGCACATCAAATCCGACTAAAGGCCATTGATGGGATTGAATATTGTCGATGAGATTGCTCGGCGATGTGAAGGCATTAAGCACGGGCAGTGCACAGCACAAACTGCCTGTGAGTATCAATGCTGCTTGCCACTGGCGACGTGAACGACCCAAAAAAGCCCATACTCCCATTGCCGCCAACGCGATAAAGAAGCTGTGAACTTCCCATTCAGAGCGGCCTGCAAAACTTGTCGATAGCAGACGATTTGCGTAAAAGAAGCTCACAGCGCCTAAGGGTAATCCTAAGATAAACATGAAGTTTAACCCTTCAACCAAACGTAATCCCAAGCTTGGTTTCTCGCCTTTATCTATAGCTTTCTGTTGTTTTTGACGTAGGCGAATGGCCCACATCAAAGTGCCTGTTGCGACCATAGCGCAACCCAATAAGCCGCAGAAAAAGAACAATATGCGTAATAGCGGGGCGGCAAAACGCGCCGTGTGTAGCGACATCATAGTGTCGTAAGTAGCGGATGCTCCCGAGGCTTCATGCGGGCTGGCATACTTAAGCTCACCATTGACCCCGTTAAATATCAAAATGTTGGCCTCATCGGTCACATCTTTACCTGTGTTTTGGTAAAAGGTCACTTGGCTATTTTGATCTTTAGGGTATGACACTATCACTTGCTTAATCGGCGCATCGCCCCAAGCGGCTTGCACCTGCGGCAGTAATTGACTCAGCTGCACCTGTGGCGCGCTAATCCCCGTGGCTTTCTCGGTTTGTCTGGCGGGGTTCAGCTCTTTTAAAAAGGCTTGGCTGTCACCCGAATAGGCGGTATCCACCGTCCACGGAATATAGATCAACATCAGAGTGATAAGCCCAGTATAAGTAATCATCAGATGGTAGGGCAGGGCGATGACAGAGCTCACATTGTGCACATCTAACCAAGAGCGGGCGCCCTTGTCGCGTCTAAAGCTGAACATATCCTTGAAGATCCGCTTGTGGATCACTATGCCGCTGATAAGGGCGATCAGCATAAACATAGTACAAATGCCGACGATATATCGAGCTGTAATTGCTGACATATAATGCAAGTCAAAGTGCAGACGATAGAAGAAATCACCGCCACGACTTGCGCGCACTGCTGAGATCATGCCGCTGCCATCGGCGAGGGCGACATGTTCTTCAGTCTTGCCGCGACGTTGACCTTTTTCTGGCGGTAGTTGCCAACTCACACTTTGAAAGGGTTTTCGTTCGGTTGGAAAACCTATCATCCAACGCTGCGCCGATTCGGGCGAATGCGCTGCGATATAATCTTGGCCTTTATCCAGCTGATTTGCGAGCGTATCGGCTTGATAGTTTTGATAAACCCCTTGGTGTAATTCGGGTTCGTTCCACAGGCTGATCTCATGGCGGAAATAGCTCAAGCTACCCGCAAAAAAGATCAACAATAACACCCAACACACGAGCAAACCTGCCCAAGTATGTAGCCAAGATAAGGTTCTAAAAAATGTCTCTTTCATCCTATTGTCCACACACCTGAATCAACCCAAAACATAACAAACTCACTAGGCCTAAATCTCGCCATGCATGCCAGGTTTTACGTACACAAAAGGCGTAAATAATGGCGATGGCATAAAACAGAAAAGCCAACATATTGGCCGTTATTGTGCTTTCGAAGCGGGGCATTGGTAGCACGACTGTCAGCAGGCAAGCCAAGGTGGCCGCCGCAATATAACCCGCCAGTAGGGCGGCGCTCGCGCGGGCAAAGACTTTGAAGGCAAACAGCGATTGCTCTTGCTTAAACCATCGCGCAATTTGCACAATCCCCCGTGAAATCAGTGAGAAAGAGCGCGTTTGCACTGCAGATGATTGCGTTGACGTTTCAAACGCGGGTGTATTAGACATAAGTGCCACTTCTCATTTCGAGCCAATATGGGTCCGTTATGGCTATCCGTTACGGTTAATTCTGCAACGTGCGCTTGAGCTTTCTGGTTTAACGGCAGAAGACTCGGCTTAACGGTGAATGCATTTCTATTAACAGGGGAATAGCTAACCGCGAGAAGTATAACTTAGTTAATTCAAATGATAAACGATATCATTTAGATTCGAATGTAAATATGTGATCTTGGGCTAACGGAGGTGCAGATTGTTACTAGGTTGTGTTTTTGTATTTTTTTAGCTTTGAATATAAATCTTTTAAATCAAAGGCTAAAAATTTATAGTTAATATATTGTGAACGATAAGTTATGAATACGTATGCATCCCATTGAGGCGAAAAACGCTACACCGTTAGTATGACACTTTGATTGCCCTATGTTTCTTGGATTGATGTGGTGAATAGAACATCGGGTTAAAACAAGTCGTTATGACATAGGGGAATGCCAAATGCGTCATTGTAAACTCAGCGTCTTGACCATGGCTCTCGCGACAGCAGGCTTTAGTGTGGTGTATACACCGCAGTTAGCCTTTGCAGCAGAGACTACGCCAACTCAACAGGAGGCCAAACAAGCTCAAGACGACAATATAAAAAACGATACCAACACGAATACCAAGAGTGTCGAAACCAACAAAAAAGCCAGCGATGAAGCGGCAAATATCGAACGTATTGAGGTTAAAGGTTACAGCAAAAGTCTGATTGATTCCCTCGATGCTAAGCGTTACGGCGACACAGTATCAGAGCAATTATCGGCAGATGATCTTGGCGCCTTACCCGATGTATCAATGGCGGATGCGCTGACCCGCTTACCCGGTATTTCAGCGGTACGTACCGGTGGACAAGCGGCGGAAATTAACATTCGCGGTATGTCTGGCGGTTTTGTTTTTTCAACCTTAAATGGCCGTGAACAGGTATCGACGAGTGGTACTCGCAGTATCGAGTTCGATCAATACCCGTCTGAACTGATTTCATCCGCCGCTGTGTACAAATCCCCTAAAGCCTCACTCATTGAAGGGGGCGTTGCAGGCACAGTTGAACTGCAAACAGTCAGCCCACTGCAATCCGATAAAGACCATAGTTTTCTGGTCAATGCCCGTGGTATGTACAACGACAGAGCCAGTGAAGTGTATGGTGCTGACGAGTATGGCCACAGATTGAGTATGTCTTATCAGGGTAAGTTCTTCGACGATACCTTAGGCGTGGCGTTAGGTTATGCCCGTCTAAAACAACCCAGTGTAGCGACCCAATTTATCGGTTTGGCTTATAATGACAGCAAAGAAGTTGATGGACTGGCTAATGATACCAACGGTCCTATTGATGCCCCTGCGAATGAGTACATCAGCGAGGGTTTTGAGCTACAGCACCTTGGTGGCGTTGAAATTCGTAACGGTTATATGGGCGCGATTGAGTGGGCACCTAGGGATAATTTTAAGCTCAAGGCCGATTCATTTTTATCGCGTTTCGATAGCGAATCGTTTGCCCGAGGATTCAGGGTTAAGTTTGGTGGCTCAGGCGCTGCGATTGCCAATCCTGTACTCGATGGCAATTCTGTTATTGGCGGAACCTTTAATCGCACCTCAAAGAGCTACACCCGAGTTGAGACTGTAAACGACGATAACCAAGATTTTGATGAAGTGAATAGCTTTGGCTTAAATGTTGACTGGCAAGTGACAGACAGACTGAATGTCGCCGCCGATATTTCCTATTCCTCAGCCAAAAGTAACTTTAGGAATGGCCTGTTATGGGCGAACGTTGCTGTCGATGCTAATGCCGCCACCCCAGTTTTCGATGATAATGTCTCGATTAGTTATCAACTTAACGGGCTTAATCTGCCCGATGTGGGCTTTAATCAAGCCGATGCTTTCACCGATCTGGATCGGGTGATGGTGAGTAAGTACGGCATCTATCCCTATGAGAATGAAGATGCGGTAAAGGCTTATCGCCTTGATTTTAAATATGACCTTGAGAATGATTACATCAGCTCAGTAGAGTTTGGTGTACGTTACTCTGATCGCAATTACTCCAATCGCCGCTCGGTATTTGAATATGGCAATGATGGCGCTTTCTCTAGCGCTGAGCCACCACTCAAGCTGACGTCTGATATGGCCTCGGTCGTCGATTGGCAGGGTGAGTTCAGTTATTTTCCCTCTTATCTCGCCATTGATCTCGACGCTGCGCTAGCGGCTTGGTTCCCTGAAGGTATCCCACAACCAGTACAAACTTGGGGAAATGCCGATGGTGTACTCGATGCTAAGGGCTATACCACTAACTATTCTTGGACCGTATTGCAAAGTGGGGAGGTGTTCGAAAAGGTGTTTGCGGCTTATGCTATGGTTAATTTTGATACCGAGATTGGTGGTATTCCAGTCACAGGAAATCTCGGTTTACGCCGTGTTGAAACAGACCAATCTGCAACTGTCTTAGAGAATGTTGGTGCACATCCAGAGCTTGGCGCTCAGTACATTGTCGATGATTTAGGCATAGTAAATAACTACTATGCACCTAAAATCAAAGGGATAGATTATGTTGATTATCTACCGTCCCTTAACCTTAGTTTTAAGATCACTGAAGATTCTCAAATCCGTTTAGCAGCCGCTAAAGTGATGTCGCGTCCGCCCATTAACCGCTTGGCGGGAGATGCGAGCGCAACGGTTAATAGCGATGGGGTCATCAATGGTTCCAGTACTAATAACCCTTATTTAAAACCTTTCTATGCGGATCAATATGATATTTCCTACGAGAAATACTTTGATGAAGGCGCCTTTGTCGCGGCGCTATTCTACAAAAATATTGATTCTTTTATTGATACTGTGGCTATCACCAATTTCGATTTTAAGGGGAATGGCTTCAACGTGCCGGATTACATCGTCGATCCTGTTACTGGGGTGCAAACCTCAACAAGTAATGGCACTTACACTACTGCAATGAATAATGCTGAGGGTGGATACATTCGCGGTTTAGAGTTGGCTTATACCCAAGTGTTTGCTTCCTTGCCCGATTTATTTTCCGGTTTAGGTTTTAACGCCAGTTATTCTTATACCGAGAGTGAGGTGCAGTCCATTACCAGCCTAGGCGGTGATAGTGCGACTCAATCTTTACCTGGGTTATCGAATAATGTGTTCAGTGCAACCTTGTTTTATGGCTATGAGGGCTTTGAAACCCGTATCAGCGCTCGTTACCGTGATGCTTTTGTCTCTGAACAGGTGGCGATTAACGATCAAGTGGTGAATTTCGATTCCGAAACCGTGATGGACTATCAAGCCTCCTACCAAGTAACGGACGGTTTAAACGTACTGTTCCAAGTCAATAACCTCACAGATGAACCGACTAAGAGTTACTTCGGCACCGAGCAGAAAACCGGCACCCTACAGTACTTTGGCCGCGAATTTTTCTTGGGGTTCACCTATGCCATGTAATCCATTGCATCAGTTAGTGTGCTTAGACGCACAGAGCCTAAATCCATTACATGTTGCGCCATTTTGCTTCACGGCGTCTTATTCGCAAATTGGGAGAAACCACTCATGTTGAGTATCTCTAATCTTATTAAACTGTCGGCCTTAGCTCTGAGTATGACCTTACTCTCGGCCTGTGGCGGCAGTGATTCATCTGAACCGGGTAAAGTGCTATTAACTTGCGATGTGCCTATGGTGCCCGATGCCACGGGCACAAGCTGCGTTGCACCAACGCCTATCAGTTGTAAGGCGCCTAAATTCCCTGATCCTAAAAACGAGAGTTGTATAAACGGTTTAGATCCCTCGTTACCCGCGCCAAGCGTATTCCCGCAAGCCAATCAAGCAGTGCTTTACTACAATCGCATTAAAGATAAAAACAATACGGCGAGTAACGCTGAATATCCTAAGTACAAATTACATACTTGGAACGATGAAAAGTGTGATGCCTATGCCGCTCCTTTTGATACCAGCGACTGGAGCAACGGCCATCCCTTCGATGGTATTGACCCTAATTATGGCGCCTATTGGATCCTTAATCTGAAGGAAGGTTATGGTGCCTGCGGCAACTTTATTGTGCATGCCGGTACGGATGATGCGGGTAAAGCCTTAGGTAAAAACAACTTAACCATGTCCCTGGTACAGGACGATGCGACGTATGTTCGCGTGAATTTCACCATTCACGGTGAGTCGGATGTTTATGAGTATCCGATTCTAGAGACAGGTTTCTCTATTTCAGGTATGAGTGCCCACTGGTTAGATCGCAATACCTTTGTGTGGAATCAAGATCCACAGGGGGTGACAAGCGTGAAATTGCATTATTCAGCTAAGGCTGATATCGCCGCCGATGATAATAATGTGATCAGTGGCACTCAAGTGACCTTGACGCCCGCGACCTTAAGCGATGCACAAAAAGCGTTATCGCCAGTGCTGGCAGATTGGCCTGCTTATACTGCTAATTTTACTGCGGATGAAGCCAAAGCCATTGCAAAAGATCAATTAGTATTAGTCGCTTACGATGCCGATGACAAACCTGTTGGCGCAACTTATGTGCAAGCGGCCAAGGTGCTTGATGATCTTTACACACAGGGCGACCAAGATGCTGATGAGGCTACGCTCGGTGTGGTTTACGATGGGGCTAACATTATTGCTTCAGTGTGGGCACCGACGGCCCAAGATGTAAAACTGAAAGTCTATGATGCCAATAAAACACTTAAAAGCACTGAGAATATGACCTTAGATAGCCTCACTGGTATCTGGTCCTATCGCGGTGATGCTAGCCTTAATCGCCTCTATTATCGTTATGCGCTCAATGTGTACCATCCAACGACTAAAAAACTTGAGTCGTTAGAAAGCACTGACCCTTATTCTCTAAATGTGTCGAGTAACGGTCGTTTTAGTCAGTTTATTAATTTGGATGATGCGGACCTTAAACCTGACGGCTGGGATAACCAAACCGTTGCTGCGATTGCTCACCCAGAAGATGCGGTGATCTACGAGGGGCATATTCGAGACTTTAGTATTCGAGATCAGAGTACAAGTGCCGCCCATCGTGGTAAATATTTGGCCTTTACCGAGCAAGGCTCTGCGCCAGTCGAACACCTTAAAAAGCTGGTTGATAATGGCTTAACTCACTTCCATGTGTTGCCCGCCACCGATATGGCAACGGTTAATGAAAATGCCAGTGAACGCATCGAAATGACCGACACTTTGGCCAAGTTATGCAGCAAAATCAATGATACGGCCGATGCTTGTAAAACCCAAAACAAGTCAGCAACTATAGAGAGTATTCTGGCGAATAGCTTACCCGGCTCAAGTGATGCGCAGGCATTAGTGGATGCTATGCGTGGTTTAGATGGCTTTAACTGGGGTTACGATCCGCAGCATTTTTTTGCACCTGAAGGCAGTTATGCCACAGTGGCTGAGGGTACGGCGCGAGTGCTTGAACTGCGCGAAATGAACCAAGCCTTGCATAATATTGGTCTCAGAGTCGTATTAGATGTTGTGTATAACCACACGAGCGCTTCTGGCGTGAATGCTAACGCTGTGCTTGATAAGGTCGTTCCTGGTTATTACCACAGATATGACCCTGTATCTGGCGCGATGGAACAGTCAACCTGTTGTGAAAATACCGCCACTGAACATCGAATGATGGGCAAACTCGTCACTGATTCTTTAGTTTTGCTTGCCAAAGAATATGGCTATGACGGCTTCCGTTTTGATGTGATGGGGCACATGCCTAAGCAAGGTATTCTCGATGCGAGAACCGCTGTTCAGGCCGTCGATCCAGACACTTACTTCTACGGTGAAGGATGGAACTTTGGTGAAGTTGCCGATAATCGTTTATTCGAACAGGCAACCCAAGCCAATATGGCAGGCTCCGAAGTGGGCACCTTTAATGACAGAATACGCGAGGCGGTGCGTGGTGGCGCATTGTTTGCGACTGAGTCAAAGGATGACTACCTGCGGGAGCAAGATACCCTACGCTTATCATTGGCGGGTAACTTACAAAACTATGTACTCAAAGACTTTAATGGCAATTCTGCTAAGGGCAGTAGCTTTAGCTGGAACTCACAACCGAGTGCTTATGCTCTCGATCCTGCCGACAGTATTAACTATGTGTCTAAGCACGATAACGAAACCCTGTGGGATATCCTGCAGTATAAACATGCCATTGGTTTGAGTATTGAAAATCGTGTGCGAGTTCAAAACATTGCTGCCAGTATTCCACTCTTGAGCCAAGGGGTGCCGTTCCTGCAAATGGGTGGTGATTTACTGCGCTCAAAATCGATGGACAGAAACAGCTATGACTCGGGTGACTGGTTTAACTATGTCGACTTTACCTACAACAGCAATAACTGGAATGTAGGTTTACCGCCAGCGCAGGATAACAGCAGCAAATGGACGCAGATTGCGGGTATTTCTGCTAACCCAAATGCGGCGGCGTCCATGTCGGATATCGAATTGGCTTCTGGGGTATTTAACGAGTTTTTACGTATACGTCATCAGAGTCCATTATTCCGACTGACCGATGAGCAGACCATTATTGAGCGGGTGGGATTCCATAACATCGGTAAACGTCAGCAACAAGGTGTCATTGTCATGAGCCTTGACGACGGTGTGGGTCTTAGCGATCTCGACCCGGCAGTCGATGCCATCGTGGTGATGATCAACGGCAGCGCAACGGAGCAGTCTCACACAGTGCCGACTGCAGCAGGCTTTAGCTTACACGAAGTACAAGCAAACTCTGTTGATGCCAAAATCCGCGGCGCAAGTTTTAGTGAGGGTGCGAATGAAGGCACATTTACGGTTCCTGCCTACAGCACGGCTGTATTTGTGAAAAAACAAAGCGGTGCTCAGGGCGTGGGTCTCTCGGCAAATGCCACAGTTGGTGCGCCTGATGTTGTGCCCTATGGCAGTACCGATGTATTTGTCCGTGGCGGCATGAATGGCTGGGGTGAGGTCGATAAATTCGCCTACGTCGGCGCTGGCGAATACCGTATTGCCATCAAACTGAATGCCGGTGACTATGATTTCAAAATTGCCTCGGCAGACTGGAATACCGTTGATTTTGGTGCCATAAGTGCTGATGTCGCGCAAGTTGATGAAGGCGTGGCCGAAGCGCTAGCAGCGAAGGGCGGGAATCTGCATTTTTCCGCGGGGATAACGGCAACCTATGTGTTCTCCCTTGATGCATCGGATAAGGACCATCCCGTATTAAGCGTTTATAACGAAGAGCCATTTGTAGGAACGCCAGTGTATCTGCGTGGTGATATGAATGGTTGGGGGACTGATAACGAAGTCAAGTATATGGGCGGTGGGATATATCGCGTTGATCTCGCTATCACGGCTGGTACTAAGGGCTTTAAACTCGCGTCCAGTGATTGGTCTACCGTAGATTATGGTACCGGTGAGGCCGATGGTGTCGTCGTGCTCAATCAAGAGAAATTGCTGGCGGTCAAAGGCGGCAATATGAGCATCACCTTCGACAGCGATGATACCTACAGCTTTGTGTTTGATGCGTCAAATCGTAATGAACCTAAACTCAGCGTGTATAAAACGGCGATGTTTGGTGCGAACACGGTTTACATTCGTGGCGGCATGAATGGCTGGGGCACAGTGGACACGTTAGCCTATCAAGGCGCTTCGGTTTACAGTGTCGATATCGCGTTAATCGCAGGTGATAACGAGTTCAAAATTGCTTCATCAGATTGGTCTAGTGTCGATTTTGGTGCTGTGGTGGGGGATGAGGCTGTGACGCTTGATGGGTTAAAAGTCTTGGCTTCAAAGGGGGCAAATATGCATTTTAATGCGCCAGTGGATGCAACTTATCGCTTTACTGTGACAGGTCCAGATCCTAAATCGCCAACCTTAACTGTGACTCAAGTTAATTAGGCTAACGCAGCGAGCCGCGGTTAACTCACCATGGATTCGCTGTGAATTTAAAACCACCTTAAGTGCGAACTTAAGGTGGTTTTTTTATTCCCCTGAGCGGGAGAGGTACAGATATTTAACCGATACGGAGGCAAGGCTTAAAACTGTGAGCGAAACAAGATATGGATTTTCTGACTTGCTGGCTTTGTCACAATTGTTTGTTTTTATTTGCTTAGGTGTGTCTAGTGGTTACTGCTTGTTTAGCGTTAGGTTAATTTTTATGCTGCCAATGTGAGCTTTATCAATTTTGATGTACTGAGGTTTTGGCAGAATGCTCGTTATCTTTTTTACCGAGACCTAGCCTGATAACCCTATGCATAAAAATTCTAAGAATGGTGAAACACACCTGTCAGATAATGCGATTCTACTATCCACGACGGATTTGAAGGGAAACATTAAATATGTGAATCAGACTTTTTCGCAGATTAGCGAGTTTAGCGCCGCTGAGTTGCAAGGGAATCCCCATAACATAGTGCGTCATCAAGATATGCCAGCGGCTGCGTTTAAGATCCTTTGGGAGCGAATTAAGCAGGGTAAACCTTGGATGGGGATCGTTAAAAATCGCACTAAAAATGGCGGTTATTACTGGGTAAATGCCTATGTCGCACCTGTGTATGAAGACGGTAAAATTCACGAATATCAATCTGTTCGCCGTCAAGCGACCCCTGAGCAGATTAAAGCTGCCGAGCGTATTTACAGCGATATAAATCAGGGCAAGCAACCTAAAGCATTGCGCAAAGATAGGCTAGGTTTCAGTGGTAAGATACTGCTGGCCATGCTGATTTCGATTATGACTACGACAATGATTGCCAGTTATTCTCCCATTGGTGCTGCAATTGCGGGGATGACGATAGCGTGCCTAGCATGGTATTTCCTGATGCAGCCGCTGCAAAAACTCGTGTCGATGGCGACTAATATTATTGACGATCCTGTGGCGACGGGCGTGTATACCGGCCGCCAAGATGAGATTGGAAAATTGGATCTTGCTCTGCGCTTTTTGATCACCGAAATTGGTGGCGTTGTCGGGCGCATGGCGGATTCTGCCAGTGAAATCCAATCTCAAAGTGTCAATCTTAAACAAACCATTACCAACACTTGGGAACATGCCGATAGCCAGAGTGAGCAAACGACGCAGGCTGCAACAGCGATGGAGCAGATGAGCGCCAGTTTTGCCGAAGTGACGGGCAATATTCACCGCACCGCCTCTGAAATGGTGTCGAGCCACGAGGCGGCTCAACGCGGTCATTCACGTTTAGAAACAGTCATAGAGGCGATTCATGAGTTGAGTGTGCAAGTGAGTCACTTTTCCGATGTGGTTCAAACGATTGAAGAAGATAGCCGTGCAATTCACCAAGTGCTTGAGGTGATACGTGCCATTGCCGATCAAACTAATCTGTTAGCTTTAAATGCGGCAATTGAAGCGGCGCGGGCAGGGGACAGTGGCCGCGGTTTTGCCGTGGTGGCCGATGAAGTCAGACAATTATCGAGTCGTACTAGCCAATCCACCTCGCAAATCGAATTAATTGTTAGCCGCTTTAGGGAAAGTACTCAAAGGGCGACTTCGACTATGATGGCGGGACAAGAGCAGGTTAAACGTTCGGTCGGCTTAGCGCAGGAAGCCAGTGTTGCTTTTGGCGAGTTGCTTTCATCTATATCAAGGATTAACTCCTTAAGTGATGATAATGCCGCCGCTATGACCCAGCAGACCTCAGTGGCCGCTGAAATCAGTCGTGCTATTCATGTGATCAGCGATTTGGCTCAGCAGAGTTTAGAGCAGACGCTCGATGCGGCGGCGCGGGGCGACCAAGTGTCGCGTCTATCGACTAAGACGCATCATCTGTCACAACAGTTTTGGCAGCAGAGTGTGCAACGTAAATATTAAGTGTATTTACTTTAGGTCGCATTGAATTTTGTGATTGATTTACTATCAATGCCTGGTTATAAATCAATCACTTAATCGCATTTTTCGGACAGTTTTATTTTCAACTTCTTGATGGCTGTCACATTTAGGAGATGCTAATACCTGAGTTGATCGAAATATTTGCCAATATCCCTTGTGTTTTATTCTGTATGCCCCAAGCTCTAGTAGTGAAGCGAAAATAAAAGTAATGACATTAAAAGGGACAACCTATGAAAATAAATATTTCTGGTCACCACGTCGATGTTACTGATTCTATTAGAGAAGATGTTAACGAGAAATTTGCTAAGATCGCCACTCATTTTCCCTCTCTGATCGCACTGGATATCATTATTGCGAAAGAGCATGGCGAGTATCAGGTTGAAATTCGAACCAATTATGAAGGCAGCCGCATTTCCGCTTCGGGTACCGATGAGGTGATGTACCCAGCTATCAAGGCCGCATCGAAAAAATTAGATGCAGCACTTAAGCACCGTAAAGGTCAATTAAAAGCAGATTTACATGAAACCCCGAGCTGCACAACGCCAGCCATTGCCCATGAAATTATCCAAGAGATGGAGCTTCGTTAGGTTTTAATCATTACTCACCGCCTTAGGTGAGCACAAAAAGGGCCTTAACTGGCCCTTTTTGTTGGCTATGATTTTTTCCAGAATGCTAATGGGTTAAATCAACGCCAGTTGTAAGCCCTTGAGTACAGCTTGGGTGCGGTCTCGGCAATCGAGTTTAGTGAGTAAGTTAGATACATGATTCTTTACTGTGCCCTCCGCTAAAAATACCGCATTGGCGATTTCTTTGTTGGAGAAGCCGCCCGCCATAAAACTGAGGATTTCCCGCTCCCGTTCCGACAATAATTCATTTCTAGTTACCCCAACGCTAGGTGCAGGTTTAGGCTCACTCATCTGTTTGAGTACCGAAGGCTCTATCAAGTAGCCGCCTTTGGCGACGGTTTCGATGGCGTGCAGTAACTTGTCGAGTGACACGTCCTTGAGCAAAAAGCCGTTGGCTCCCGCCTGTAAACTATTGAGGAATAACTCACTGTCGTCGAAGGTGGTCAACATGATGACAGGTAAACTATTGGCACTCTGACGTATCTGTTTGAGCATGGCGATGCCATCAAGGTTTGGCATGCGAATATCACTGAGCAGCACATCGACAGGATTATTGGCGAGTTGGCTGAGTGCATCTTGGCCATCTTCGGCCTGCCACACCACGCGAATGTTGTCGGAAATGGCGAGCAGGCTAGCGATGCCTTGGCGAACCAATTGTTGATCTTCTACTAAGCCGACACTGATGATGTTGTTTTGCGTATCCATAGCGATTCCAAAGAGTTTTCAATAAAAAGTTAAGCGAGTGCTGGGAGGGTGAGGGTGAGTTGGCAGCCGGGCGCCGAGTCATTCGCCCTTAGCTGCACCTTGCCATTAAAGGGCTGTAGTCTTTCCTGCATGCCGCTAAGCCCTGTGCCATAAAGTCCTGTACCGCTTTTAGCTGATGCGTTTCGCGCGGCTACCCGTGTTAGCCCCACGCCGTTGTCGCTCAGTTGCAATACCAGTGCGCTTTGGGAGTCTTCCATGCTCAGTTGCAGTTGATTCGCCTTGCCGTGGCGCACGGCGTTGCTGATGCCTTCTTGCAGGACTAACAGCAGGGCTTGAGTCAGTTCGGCTGATTGCAGTGGTTTCATCGCCTTGCAGGTGAGAGTGACGCTGGGTAAGCGGGTCATCAGCGCCTCTAAAGGTGGGACTAAATCCAATCCCACTTGCACTCTTTGAGCCCTGACGACGGCGCGAATACTTTCAAGTAGCTCTTTGGCTAAGGATTTACTTTGGTTAACTTGAGGTTTGAGGCCTTCGGGCGCTTTATGGCTCAGTACTTCTAATTGCAGAGAGAGTGCTGTGAGCTGGTGGCCGAGAATATCGTGTAAATCGCGGGAGATCCTTAATCTTTCTTGCTGTTCGCTGGCTTGGCTAAGTAGGGCGCGAGTGGCGATAAGCTGTTGGTTTAGCTGTTCTTGTATCAAACGTGATTTACGCTCGGAAAGCCTTGCTTGGCTGCTGCTGTAGGCAAAGAATTGAAAGCCAAGATAGATCAAAATATTGAACACATTGCTTTGTTCATGCAAATGCCATTGCAGCAGCGCGTAATAAACAAGGTTGGCTAACAGTAACTGCGAAATGGCTTGGCGGCGATTAAAGAACTCAGGCAAAAGTGACGCCCAAATAACGAAGAGGATCGGCAGCAATGCATGGTTTGCCGTGAGTAATAAGTTCAGCACGATAAGCGGCATTGCTAGTGTGGCAAGGCGACGAAACAGAATATTGTTATGCGCAACTTTATCGGTAGCTATCAGTATAAATGCCACTAAATACAGCCCATAAAGCGTGGCATTGAGCATGCCTTGCCATGTATGCAATGCGGTTTGATTTATCCCAACCCAAGCCACTAATGCCCAAGTGAGCACTCCTGCGGCAATTAACATGCTCTCTTCTTTCGCTAATCGATTCTCTAGCACGAATGACGATTCCTTAATCCAATTCTGCCGACCATTCTAAGGTATCAGCGTCAGATGTCACTATGCCAAAAGTCATCTTGTTAAAATCTTGTTTCATGACTTTTGGCACCTGTTTTTAGTCCTGTGATTTTTTAAGCTAACTCCATCGCAGTTACTTATCAGCGCAAATAACAGGAGTAAGACATGAAACACGTGAACTTAACGATGACAACAACTCAGATTCGCCGAGCAAATATGACCAAAAGGACGTTATCAGCGATTTGGGGCGCAGGCTTAGCTTGCTTGCTCTTGTCGGCAGGAAGCGTGTCGGCAGGCTCCATGTCCAAAGGAAGCCAGACACATACCCTGACTGTGGATATCGATAATATTCAAGTACAAACCGGCGCCTTAATGGTTGAGCTTTATGCCAATGCCGAGGATTACGCCGCAGGCCACAATCCCAGCGCATCTATGATAACGCCCGTCACTAAGACAGAGCATAGGCTGGTATTTAGCGATCTAGCCGATGGTCAATATGCGGTCAAGGTCTTTCACGATGAAAACGGTAATCACAGCTTAGATACCAATATGTTAGGTGTGCCGAGTGAAGGCTATGGTTTTAGCAATAACGCCGGCAGTTTTGGGCCTGCGAGCTTTAAAGACGCCAGTTTTAGTCTGCAGGCCGATGCGCAAATCACTATACATATTCGCTAAGGGAGGGCTGCACCATGGATAGACGTCAATTTCTAGCAGGCTCTGCCGCCCTAATGACGACTGCTGTTTGGGCGAGTTCAGTGGATAAATTACTGGCACTGGATAACGCACAAGCGGTCGCCCGTGAGCCATGGGCCATAGGTTTTAATGGGGCTGAAGGCGACTATCAGCCGCTCACTATGCAGGTTTCGGGCGAGTGGCCAGCGCAATTGAGCGGCAATCTATACCGAAATGGGCCTGCAAAAATGTCTCGGGCAGGTAAGGCATATCAGCATTGGTTCGATGGCGATGGCATGGTGCAGCAGTTTAGTGTGGCCAATGGGCAAATTCAGCATCAGGCTAAGTTTATCCAAACAAAGAAGTTTAAAGTGGAAGAAGCCGCTGGCGCATTTAAGTACACCACCGCAGGCACAGTGATCCCCAATGCTTTACCCATTCGCAATAACGATGATTTGAATGTGGCCAATACCAGTTTATTACCGCGCCACGGCGAGTTGCTTGCTATGTGGGAGGCGGGTTCACCCTATCGACTCGATGCGCAGACCTTAACTACGCTCGGTGTTAAAAGCTTTGGCGACAAGTTTAAGGGCTTACCCTTTTCCGCCCATCCACTCGATGATGGACAAGGTGGACTGTGGAATTTTGGTGTCTGGTATGTTGGCGGCGAGAAGCAATTACTTGTGTATCAAGTGGCAGCCGATGACAGCATTGCCAGAATGGAAGTGATTGAATTACCACAGGCGAGCTACTTACATGCCTTCGCCCAGAGTGAAAATAAGCTAGTGTTTTACATTTCCTCCTGCGTCTATGAAGAGGGCGAAACCTATATCGATGCCTTTAAATGGCGCCCCGAATTGCCATCGCAATTACTGGTTATCGACAAAGCCGACTTTAAAGCGCGCCAGTTACACCCACTGCCTGCTGGATTTGTGTTTCACTTTGGCCAAGCCATTGAGAAGAATGGCGAACTGTCAGTCCAGCTTTGCCTCTATCCTAATTCGGCAATGTTAACGCAAGGGATGAAGGGGTTACTGACGGGCGCCCGTAAAACAAAAACACCCCATGCCGAGTTAGTGACCATAACTGTTCCGCTCACAGCACCACTAACAGCAGCTAGCAAAACGCAGCTTGCAGAGACATTGCCTTCCTCTGCGCGTATTAACCGCAGCTGTGTGATGATGGAGTTTCCCCAGTTTGCGCAGCAAACTATGAGTCAAAAAGAGCTTGCACAGCTAACTAGCGGTAAAAAGGAGCTTGCAGAGAAAACGGGTGGAGCATCAGAGTTTGCCCCGTTATTTGGCGTTGGAGCAAGATCAGATTCTGCTATTAATTCTGGTGCTAATTCTACCTTTAAATATGAATCTGAATCTGAATCTGAATCAGGACTGAGTAACACTCTGTATTGTATTCATAATGCAAAAGACAGTAGCCAGCACGGTGAGGATGCACTTAGCGATACGAGCTATAGCGCGTTTTATCTTGGCAAAGGCAAGATTGCCGAAGAGCTGCTCTATATCCCCGCCACTGAGCAGCATGAAGCCTATTTGTTGATGACTTGGCTCGATTACCACAATGCACAGTCTGGTTTGTCTTTGTTTCGTGCCAGTGATATCAGTGCGGGCCCCATAGCTTCGGCTCAAATGAACAGGGTATTGCCGTTAGGGTTTCACGGTTGTTTCATTAACGCTTAATATGTTGATCTATAAACAAAAAACGCAGCCTAGGGCTGCGTTTTATTTCAGGCGAAAGTGGTGCTTAGTCTTCAATTTCCGCATTGTGATAGACGTTTTGTACGTCGTCACAATCTTCTAAAGCGGCGATAAACTTTTCAAACATAGCCACATCTTCACCTTCAACTTTAGTCATGTCCTGCGGTACGAAGGTGATGTTGTCGAATTCGAAGTTAACGTCTGGCATCGCTTCGGTCAGTGCAGTTTTGACCTTAAAGTACTCAGTGTGCGGCGCGTAAACTGTGATTAAGCCATCTTCCAGCTCTACATCGCTCACATCAACGTCAGCCATCATCAGCAGCTCTAAAATTGCATCTTCGTCATCGCCCGCAAACACGAATACGGCTTGATGATCAAACATGTGGCCAACAGTGCCTGGGCCGCCGAGTTTGGCATCGTTTTTCACGAAGGCTTGACGCACTTCGGTGAAGGTACGTTTTACGTTATCGGTTAAGCAGTCAACAATGACCATGCAGTTGCCAGGACCAAAACCTTCGTAACGGGCGGTATCGTAATCTTCACCACCGCCGCCTTTGGCTTTTTCAATTGCGCGTTCAATAACATGCGCAGGCACTTGGTCTTTCTTAGCGCGTTCAATCAAGCGACGCAGTGATAAGTTTCCATCGGGCTCAACGCCGCCTTGTTTAGCGACAACGTAAATCTCTTTACCGTAGCGTGAATAAATGCGGGTTTTTTGACCGGCTGTTTTCGCCATGGATTCTTTCTTGTTTTGATATGCTCTGCCCATCTTGATCTCGTTAGCTCAAAAAAATTGCGCCGATATTAGCAGTTTTCTTGGCATAAGTGCAGTCGTCCATGTGGGATTTATTACCGAGAAGGCGACGGGGCACGCATTTCAGGGCAAAGTTGGCTTTTTCAGATGGGGTAAACTTGAGAATGGACTAAGACTAAATCACGCGAAATTAATACTAATGTCTAATGCCATACACACGCGAGACTGTTGATGATAGTTAGCTGCTACTTTGTTTATCTAGCGAGATAAATTTTCTAGCTTATTCAGAGAAATAGACTAAAACTATAAATCTTGAGCGTTATCATGGTGAGTCCTTCCTAGTCAGTTGTAATCGATAGCGGCTGAACGAGGGCTAATGATTCGACTTTTAGCATTTCCCTTTCATTTTTACCTTGCTCAGTTACGGGAAGTATATGGAAATACAACAAAAAATCTTAATTCTCATCAGTTTCACTCTGGTCACTCTAGGGAGTTTATTGCTTGCGGGACTGCATCTTCCGAGCATTGTGCAGGCGCTGATCTTGGGCGCAATCACCTCTGGCTTAGTGGTGTGGGTGTGTTTGCGCGCAACTAAGGCTAAGCTCGACACCGATGAGGCAAATACTAAGGCATTAAAAGATCAAAGCCTTCCCGCCCATGATATCAGTGTGCAAACCAGTAAGATTGCTATTGGTTCGGCTGAAGTATCGCATTTTATTGATTTACTGAATAAATCTATTGAATCAAATGGCGAGCATGCCAGCGCTATTGCCGTTGCCGCGGGGCAATTGAGCCATACTACGGCCCAACTTGGCGATAATGCCGCCGATATTTTAGGTCAGGCACAAGAGGCCGAGCGTGTTAGCGTGCAGGGGCGTAGCCAAGCCCAAAAAGGTGTAGCGGCTATTCGCTCGCTGAGTACAGATATTGATACCGCCGCTGAACAAGTACAGGCGCTTAAGTCGCGAGCCGAAGAAATCCAAAAAATTACCGAAGTGATTAACTCTGTTGCAGAACAAACGAATTTGTTGGCGTTAAATGCGGCCATCGAAGCAGCTCGTGCGGGAGAGCAGGGTCGAGGTTTTGCTGTCGTTGCTGACGAAGTACGCAGCCTTGCGGGTAAAACCGCGGGTGCGACCCAAGATATCGGTAAGATGTTATTAGAAATCCGCAGCGAAACCGATAAAACCTCTGGACTGATGGAAAGGGTCGTAACGCAAACCGCCGATGTGGTCGCGGCTATGGGTGAGTTAGACGCGCATTTCACCGAGATTTCGGCCTCAGTGACCCAATCGGCCCATGCCTTAGGTGACATGGAAGATTCGCTCAAACAATATAACAATACCACTAATGACATTAGCAGCTCGGTGACTCAAATCCGTGATTCGTTAAATTTAACCGGTAAACAGAGTCATAGCGTATCCGAGCAGGCCTTTACCTTATCTTTGACCACTGAGGGGATTTTTAAAGCGCTGTCTAAATGGGATACACAAACCTTCGATCAGCAAGTTTTGCAATTGGCGAATGCCGCCGCTAAAGCCTGTGGTGACAAGTTAGCACAAGGTTTAGCCAGCGGCAGTTTTAGTGAGGCGGATTTGTTTAATCCTAAATACCAACCGATTGCCAATACTCAGCCGCAAAAATACAGCACAGCTTTCGATCGTTATACCGATCAGCATTTTCCAACGATTCAAGAACCCATTCTGGCAAAACACAGCGAAATAATCTATGCGGGAGCCGTTGATAAAAAAGGTTATTTCCCGACTCATAACAAACGCTTTAGCCAAGCACTGACGGGTAAGGTCGAAGTTGATATGGTGCATAATCGAACCAAACGTTTGTTTAATGATCCGACAGGCATCCGCTGTGGCGCTCATACCGAGCCTGTATTACTGCAAACCTACAAACGGGATACGGGCGAAGTGATGCACGACTTGTCAGTGCCTATTTTTGTGAATGGTAAACATTGGGGCGGATTTAGGGTGGGATTTAAGGCTAAGTAAAGTCATCACATTTAGGTTATTTACTCTAAAAAATGCATAAAAACGCACCTTGGGATGTATTACATATGTGATCCTTGATGGGTAATTGATTAACATAATAGAAATAGATTGGCATCTTTTTGCTGAAGTGCTTAAATAGCTCAAGATGCACAGTTAGATACAGTGTTGTGCACCATAATAAAAATATAAAAATTAAATAAGACCTTAATCATTTGATTTAAAAGTGTTTAAAATATCTTTGGGGATATTTTAATTGGTAGAGGACAGGGAGCTCTCTTGCGACGTAAAACAACGCAGCAGACGCTGCTTAATGTGAGTTAAATGTGATGCAAGCAAATCAAGCGACTGTTACTGTTCTATATTATGATGCGCCCGTAGGGCTAATTATGCACAATGCTGTGCTAGCTGATTTACCTGTGAGTGACGCTGGACGTGTGATGATACCGGCAAGTTTTCGTAAGGGAAAATCGATCATTGCCGTACTTGAAGGTGAATGTAAGATACTGAACTCATTGGGCGAGCGGGTATTTGCTCAGGCTAATATAGGTTGAAATTAGCTTATAATTTCAAAAGGTTATAATTAAAAAATTAACATTCAATAGATTAACATGTCAAAAAATACTCACCTTTGGGACGCATAATCGCCTTGTTGAATTATCGTCTCGACTTTCTCTGCAATACTTCTTTTAATCTTATTTAATAATGTACAGAACGTATTTACTGCGCTTTATCGGCTTGAATTCAAGGAGATGGTGACGCTTATATCGACTTGAATAACATCACCTTCCATAGCATCACACCCAATAATTTGACTCTCAATAACTCGACATTCAACAATATCTGAGCGATTACCAGCCATACATCTGCATTCATTAGCCACTATCGATTTAGTCGCCCAGATATTCGCCATTGAACAAATTAAAACGCCTTTAATGGCAGACTTCAGTTAGTAATCGATCGGCAAGATGCTGTAGGGTTTCGGCATTTGGATGGGTGTGAGCGAAGGTTCTTAAACCATAAATTCCCATCATAAAATATTGGGCTCTTTGCTCGTCGCTGCGATGACCTTCTAGCAGTCCTTGCTCGGCTGCGCTGATAAATTGCTGCGTTAGCGCTTGCTGCCAAGATTGCAGATACTGATTGATGATATCTCTAATCTCAACATCTTGCTCAGCCACTTCATTTAATGCCTTCGTCAATAAACAAGCTTGGGCGCTATCACAACTTAGGCATTCGGCAACAATATGATCTAAATAAGTTTTTAAGTTCGTTAGTACATTTTCGCTTTTAGCGAAAAGGCTGTTGAACTGCGCATTTCTGTCGAGTTGATATTGCTCAATGGCCGCGATTAATAACCCGCGTTTATTGGTGAAGGCACAGTAAATCGACCCCGGATGTAATCCCGTGGCTTGAGTAAGATCTTGCATGCTCGTTTTGGTGTAACCTTTGTGCATGAAGGCGGCCATAGCGCCGCGAAGTACCTGTTCTCGGTCGAACTCTGCATTACGCATCGAATTTAATTCACTTGTATAGAAACGCTTAGGCCAGATTCTACCTAAATTTGAATAAACATTCAAAAATGAACTTGAATGATCGTTCAAATAATAATATCTTGAATGCAT
Organism: Shewanella sp. SP2S2-4; assembly: GCF_031932025.1. Lineage (NCBI taxonomy): Bacteria > Pseudomonadati > Pseudomonadota > Gammaproteobacteria > Alteromonadales > Shewanellaceae > Shewanella > Shewanella sp. SP2S2-4. The sequence goes on along the minus strand of NZ_JAUOER010000019.1, from coordinate 62,725 downwards.
ATTCAAGAATGGGACTGAGAAAATGACCACACAAACCACGCCAAATTCATTGGTAAATCTGTTCGATACCTACTCACTTAATGACACTATCACCTTAAATAATCGTATCTTAATGGCACCTTTAACCCGTTGTATGGCGGATGCCGATTTAGTGCCGACCGATGATATGGTTGCCTATTATGCACGCCGCGCCGAAGCGGGTTTGATCATCACAGAGGCGACGATTATTCGTCCCGATGCTCAAGGTTACCCAAATACCCCTGGTATTTTTACTCAAGCGCAAATTGCTGGCTGGCGTAAAGTGACCGATGCGGTACATGCCAATGGCGGTAAGATTTTTGTGCAGTTATGGCATACGGGCCGTGTTGCTCATCCACACTTTTTCGGTGGTGGCGATGTGCTTGCGGCATCAGCGCAGAAAATTGAAGGCAGCGTGCCAAGAATGCGCGAACTGACTTATGTCACGCCAAAACCCGCCACACTTGAGGATATTCAAGGCCTAGTGCGTGATTACGCCAAAGCGGCGGAAAATGCCATTGAAGCTGGCTTTGATGGTGTTGAGATCCACGGTGCAAATGGTTATTTGATTGACACTTTCTTACACCATGACAGCAATCGCCGCACCGATGAATACGGTGGAACACCTGCCAATATGTCCCGTTTTGCGCTTGAGGTTGTCGATGCTGTTGTGGCTTGTATCGGCAAAGACAGAACCGGTTTACGGATTTCTCCAGGGGCTTATTTCAATATGGCGGCAGATAGTCGTGACCGCGAAGTGTTCGATTACTTCTTGCCTGAGCTGGAATCCCGCGATATCGCTTTTGTGCATATTGGGATTTTCGATGACAGCATGGAATTCGATTATCTTGGTGGCAGAGCTTCAAGCTATGTGCGCGCACACTATGGCAAAACCTTAGTGGGAGTTGGAAGCTACAGCGCTGAAACCGCCAGTGAAGCGATTGCGGCGAATAAGTTTGATTTGATTGCTATTGGTCGCCCATTCATTGCCAATCCTGACTATGTTGCTCGCGTGCGTGAGGGCGTTGAACTGGTTCCTTACAGCGACGAAATGCTAGCAAGCTTAGTGTAATTTCGCTTAATAGCTTTATAAAGAAAGGGTTAGCATGTGCTAACCCTTTTCGTTTATTTTATCTCGTGCCTTTTATTTAATCCGTTTTAACTAAGGATCTGAGTGCGGTGAGTTTTTGCTGAGCGATGCCGAAAATGCTCTCGGGAGAATATTGCCCTTGGCTAGGTGTGGCCGTTTGCGGCAAACTTCCTGCGGTTTTACCGAGCAGTAATTCCATTGCTTGAGTCACATGGGTAATAGCCCAAATATGGAATTCGCCCTGTGCCACTGCATCGACAATGTCTTTGCGCAGCATAAGGTTGGCCATGTTCGAGGCCGGAATAATCACCCCTTGCTCCGGCGTACGGCCTTTTATTTTACAAACATCGAAGAAGCCTTCAATTTTTTCATTCACGCCGCCAATGGGTTGAGCCTCACCAAATTGGTTCATCGAACCTGTGATGGCAATATCTTGCCTAATTGCTTGCTCGCTAATCGCTGAGATAATGGCGCAGCATTCGGCCATCGATGCGCTGTCACCGTCCACACCGCTGTATGATTGCTCAAAGGTGAGGTAAGTGGTGAGCGGGATTTGCGCCGTCTTACCTAAAACTGATGCTAAATAAGCGGTTAAGATCAACACGCCCTTAGAATGGATCCGGCCTCCAAGTTTGACTCTGTGCTCGATATCCATCACTTCACCCTTACCAAACGCAGTGGTTGCTGTGATGCGATTGGGCATACCAAACTGATGATCTGAGGTCGAGATGACGGATAAGGCATTGATTTGCCCAACCACTTTACCCTGAGTGCTAATCAAGGTCGTGCCGTTGGTAAAGCTTTGCATTATGTTATCGTGCAGGCGCGAGACTCTTTGCTCCTGATTTCGCAGTGCTTGCTCAACGTGCGGCACTAAAATTTGTTGACTGCCCGAAGATTTAGCGCAGTAGTTTGATTCCCGCAGCAGGTTGGCAATATTGGCTGAGTGTAGCGACAGTTTTTGTTGATCTTCGGCTTCCCGCGAGCTGTATTCGATGATGCGTGCTATAGCCGCACGGTCGCAATGTAGCATGTTGTTGTCGTGAACTATGCTCGAAATAAAGCGGGCATAGTGCGCCTCAGAAGTTGAGGTTCTGTCCATCACATCTTCAAAATCGGCGGTAACGCGGAATAACTCACTGAAGTCAGGATCATAGTGCTGTAACAGCTGATAAGTTTCGTGATCGCCAAACAGAATAATTTTCACATCTAAGGGGATAGGCTCAGGCGCCAATGAAATCGTGCCCGACAGTGACACTTCCCGCTCCAGTGAACTTAAATCGAGTTTGCGTGAACGCAGGGCGCGTTTTAACCCGTCCCACACGTAAGGGCGCTCTAACACTTTTACGGCATCCATCAATAACACGCCGCCGTTAGCTTTGTGCAGACTGCCAGAGCGGATAAGTGAGAAGTCGGTGAACACTGTCCCCCTGAAGGTAGCGTTTTCCACATAGCCAAATAGGCTGTGATAACTTGGGCTTTCTTCTACGACAATAGGGAATTTTTGAGTCCCTTGAGCGACCAAAACGTTAACTTGGTAGCGGCGGGGCATTTTCTTTTCAAGGGAAGCGTAGGCTAGGCCCAGTTGTTCTTCACTTTCTTCTAAAAAGATATCTAAATTGTCTAAGATATCCGCCTGCATACCGGTTAGGAAAGTCCGCGCTTCGGGCTGGTGCTTGAACTTATCTTTGAGTGGCTTAATAAAATGAATTAACACTTCTTTGGCGACTTGTTCGTCATGCTCTTGCTGCTTGTCGCTGAATTCTTCTTCCCATTCAGTGATTTGGCGAATAATACCGCGCAGTTTAACTTCTAGGCCATTGATATTACTTTCAAATTGACTACGTTCAGTCTCTGTCAATGCTTCGAATGAAGCTTCGTCATGGGGTTCATCACCATTGAGCGCTACCATTTGATAGTCGCCCTGCATGGTTAAACTGAGGCTGATGCCTTTCTGTTTCGCTTCTTCGGTTAATTCAGTGAGTGCGACTTCTTGTTTCTGTGATAATTGGCTTTTGAGCTTTTCAGTCCGGGCATAATACATTTCATTATCAAAGGCTAAAGGCATAGCTTTGACAAGTTTAAGCATCAACTTTTCGACGGCTTTTTTAAATTCAAGCCCCGTCCCTGCGCTCAGTTTCAGCACTTTAGGGCAACGGGTATCATCGAAATTGACCACATAGCACCAATCGTACAGGGTATGGTCGTTTGGCTCGTGACGGCTTAGGTAACGCAGCATCATGGTCCGTTTGCCGAGGCCGTTCTGACCTATGGCGTAGATGTTGTAACCCTTTTCTTTAATTCCCATTGCAAACTCTACCGCTTGCTGGGCGCGTTCTTGGCCGACAATATCATTGAGAGGTGTGAGTTCTGCTGTCGATTGGCAATCTGTGCTTAATTGGTCGAGTTCGCAAATGCGATATAATTGTTTACTGTTGAGCAGGGTAGCTTGGCTTGATACGACGTCAGTGGGCATAAATATCCTTGGTTTTTCAGCCTTATTATTTCCATTGTAGACAATAAGATAGCATTTTTGTCAATCAAAACTCTGTTATTGCTGATATATGTCTTTAGGGATGGTTTTCTCTCGCTAAGAAAGTGCTGAATTATCGGGGGAAGACTTAATTGATTAAGTCTAACTAATTGTTACTCAATAAACTTATCGCGATACTGACACTAAAATTTTGTGCTAAAGTAGCAAATGCAATGTTAGTTGGATTTACCCGTGCAAGCAGTCTGCTGAGTGTGAGTAAGTTAGTGTGAATTTTGATGGTTTGACCTCTACCACCCTAAAAGGTGGATATGATGGAGTAAGTTTTAGATCCAACCTTAGTGCCAATTGAGATGTATTGATTTGATGTTAAACGTAAAATTTTATGAGATTTTACTGCTTGGTTAACGTTTTCCCTCTGTAGCAATATTGGGCATGTGTTTAAGGTCTTACGGTATTCTCGCCGTAGGCCGATTGAGCAGTAACGAGATCTGAGTTGGCAAGATGATGATAGATGTACCTATTAAGCAGCAACAGCTGGATAACTGGTTGAGTGACTTAAATTTAGTCGCTGAGTTATCAAGCAGTAAAGCAATGTTATTAGCATGGAATGCTGCGGGTGAACTTAGCAGCATGTTAAGTTCAGACTCTGCGGCTGAAAGTGAAATACAGGCAATACTCAGCCACCTAAGTGGCAATCATTTGGCTAACACCCAGCCTGTTATAAGCCAGTCCGTTGCGATGCCGTCAATGGTCACACCATCTGAAATCGTTCCTAATCCCTTTGATATTATTGATAAACCTACTACTCCCCCGATAAGCAATGCTAAGTTGTCCAGCTTGAGTGAGCCGATTTCAGCATTGCCCCGATTAGGCAGTCATCAAATCACGGCTGCATTATCTGTATCACAGCTAACTGAGCAGGTACGTGAGCCTCTGTTAATTATGGATACTCGGCAGCACTCAGATTGGCACACTTGTAGCGCAATCGGCAGTGTGATTTGTTTGTCTCTCGCTTGGCCATCTGGGGCAAATTTTGGCTTTTTATGTTTTTATCACCATGAGGCTCAAGGCGTAGATTCGAAAACGCTGCGACTTGCCAAGCTCATCAGCGATAGCATTCAACACCGGCTAGGCGAGATATTAAGCCAACACAGTGAGGCAGAAGCATTAAGCCGAGGTGCGCCATCGAATATCGATACGGTCGACTTACAAAGTTTTATCGATAGTTTTGAAGAACATATTTGGATGAAAAATGCCGCTGGTATTTACACTCTCTGTAATCGCAGCGTCGAAAAAGCGTGGGAAATGCCCCGCAGCGAGATTGTCGGTAAATCCGATGCCGAACTTTTTGGTGAGGATATTGCGGATATTTTCCTAGAGGGTGATAGGCTCGCTATCGAGTCTGGCATGCCTATTATTGTCGCTGAGTGTTTAGATGGCGGTGAAACCAAAAATCATCTTTGGTTAGAAACGCTTAAACTCCCAACCTTAAATTCCCACGGTGAATTTGTGGGCGTTATCGGTATGACTCGCAATATTTCCAAGCATAAAGCGGTTGAAGAGCAGCTAACATTGGCGACCAATGTGTTTAAAAACTCGGTCGAAGGTGTGGTTGTGACCGACAGGCACGGCAATATTACCGACGTTAACGGCGCCTTTTTTGAGATCACAGGTTATGTAAGGGATGAGCTGATCGGTCAGAATCCACGGATTTTCAGCTCGGGTCGCCATGATAAAGCATTCTTCGACAAACTGTGGAATGCCCTGTTGGCAAACGGTAAGTGGAATGGTGAAATCTGGAATCGGCGTAAAAATGGCACTATTTTCCCGCAAAATATCACCATAAGTACGATTTATGACGAAGTCGGTGATGTGCGTTATTTTGTCGCGGTATTTGCCGATATTTCTGCCCAGAAAGAGAATGAAGCGCAGCTTACGCACTTAGCCTATTTCGACCCGCTAACGCATTTGCCTAATCGCATGAAGTTTATGATGCAGCTCAAACAAGAAGTGCGACAAGCTAAGCGACTGAATTTGCAGTTAGCGACTGTGATGATTGATGTCGATTTGTTTAAGCATATCAACGACAGTTTTGGCCATAGCATAGGTGATGAAATGCTGGTCGAGCTTGCCAAGCGTTTACGCAGCCAAGTGGGCGATCAGGATGTGTTATCACGTATTGGTGGCGATGAGTTTGTGGCATTAATTTCGGGGATCGACAATAGCGAAGATGCTACGGTTGCCATTCATCAATTGCGGCAAGTGTTTGAACAACCGTTTATTGTGAGCACGGGCGACCACTTGCGTTTGACCGCGAGCATGGGTGTTTCCTTGTATCCAAGTGATGGAAACGATGCGGACACTTTACTGCGTAACGCCGATGCGGCTATGTATCGCGCCAAAAATGATGGCCGCAATAATTACGCTTTTTATACTGAGTCCTTAACGCAGCAATCTTTTGAACATCTTAAGCTGCAAAGTGCCCTTTATGGTGCGATTGAGCAAAATGCCTTGTACTTGATGTACCAGCCAAAACTCGACTTAGTGACTCGAAAAACCGTGGGATTTGAAGCGCTGTTGCGTTGGCACGATCCTCAACTGGGTTTAATTTCGCCCGCGGTATTTATACCCGTGGCGGAAAAAATTGGTCTTATCCATGAGATAGGTTTATGGGTGTTAGAAACCGCCTGTCGTCAGGGCATGCGTTGGCTTAGTGAAGACAAACACTTTGGCCGCATTGCAGTGAACGTAGCTGGACAGCAGTTACAGCGCAGCTCCTTTGTGGATGATGTAAAACGTGTCTTAGCTGAAACGGGCTTGCCCGCCAAACACTTAGAGCTTGAAGTGACCGAAAGTGTGATGATGCAAAATCCCGATCTTGCTATCCGTGACTTAAAGCTCCTTGGCGATTTGGGCATAGAATTATCGGTCGATGACTTTGGGACCGGTTATTCATCGCTGAATTATTTGAAAAAACTACCCATCCATAAGCTGAAGATTGACCAATCCTTCGTGCGGGATATTCCCTTCGACACTAACAATACCGCGATTGCTAAAGCTGTGATTGCGCTTGGACATGCGTTGAAGCTCGACATTATCGCCGAAGGAGTGGAAACCAAAGAACAAGCCGATTTTCTGCAACAAAATCAGTGCGATCAAGCCCAAGGTTATCTCTTTAGTCGTCCGCAACTACCAGAAGATCTCGACGCATTTCTATCGTGATGCTGGCGTATTGCGAGTCTGATTGTAAGGCTGACTATCCTGAAATTGATTTAGTTTCATCCGATAGAACCACAGGGCTAGCGCTATGGCGCTAGTCGCTTGGGTTTGTGTCTGCTAAAATTCTGGTCATTATTTTCAGTGGTTAACTGCAATGTCCTTTAGTGTCTTATCCTTAAACTCCACATTAGTGAATACCTTAGCGAGCCTTGGTTATGAGTCGCCAACGCCTATCCAGCTAGAAGCGATTCCCGCCATCTTGGCGAAACGGGATGTGATGGCTGGCGCTCAAACAGGTACAGGCAAAACCGCGGCGTTCGCCTTGCCAATCTTGCATCATTTGTTGGCGCTCAGCCCTTTGCAAGAGTTAACTGCGGTGAGACCCGTACGTGCATTAGTCTTAGTGCCGACACGTGAACTGGCGGTGCAGGTACAGCAGAGTTTTGTTAATTACGCTAAAGGGACAGATATCCGTGTCGGCATCGCCTACGGCGGCGTGAGTATCGATGCGCAGGTCGCTGTGTTTAATGCAGGGATTGATGTGTTAATTGCTACGCCGGGCCGTTTACTCGACCACCTCAGACAAGGCGCATTGAGTCTTAACCAATTGAGCGTGCTTGTGTTTGATGAAGCCGACCGTATGCTCGACATGGGTTTTATGGATGAAATTCAAGCCGTGATCAAGCAAGTGCCGAGTGACAGACAAACGCTGTTATTTTCTGCCACCTTAGATGCCGCCATCTTCAGCTTAAGTAAAACCTTACTGCGCGATCCCAAGTTGATTGAAGTTGCCAAGCGCAACACGACCGCTGCTGAAATTGAACAAGTGGTTTATGCCGTCGACGCAGACCGTAAAACCGAACTCGTCAGCCATCTGGTACGCAGTAAAAACTGGCATCAAGTGCTGATTTTTAGCCGCACTAAGCAAGGTGTCGATAAATTGGTTCAGCAACTCAATAAAGCCGATATTAGTACTCAGGCGTTTCACGGTGACTTATCCCAAGGTGCGCGCGAGAAAGTCTTGCAGGAATTTAAACAAGGCAAGATTCAAGTGCTAGTGGCCACGGATGTTGCTGCCCGAGGCCTAGATATTGTTGAACTCAAGTATGTGATTAACTTTGAGCTGCCTTTTATCGCGCAGGATTATATTCATCGTATTGGCCGCACAGGCCGAGCGGGCAGTGCAGGGCTTGCCATCACCCTCTTTAGCCAAGAGGATGCCCTGTTACTGGAAGAAGTCGAAGTCGTATTGGACAAGCGTTTACCACAACAATGGTTACCCGGCTTTGAACCCGACTTTAATAAAATGGACACCGAACCAAGGCGTAACGGCAAAGCGGCCCAAAAACAACGTGCCAAAAAGCGCGCTTTGGGCGGTAAGAAGCGTTAATTTTTTATAGGAGTTTGTGTAGCGGTGTAAAGTTAATCATGTTTATCGTTTCACCGTCAGTTAGCGTTTTAATAGGATTCGGCCTTTTTGAATTGTTTTTTTGGGTGTTGTATGAAGCGATTGATGCTGTTTTTGGTTTTTATCTTGTCTATTCCTTCCGTGATCATCGCTGCATTTGTCTTTGAGGATATAGGAGGACATATTTTATTCTCTTGGTTCTCATTTACCCTTGGTCTCATCGGGATTGGTGGAATATTGAGATTTAGAGAGGATCAATTTTTAACATACGATATCGTTGAAGGGACTATTATTTCACTGGATGAAAATACCAGATACAGCCCAGAACATGAGCACTTCAGGTACCAACAAATTTTCATTAATCCGGTTGTAGAATATTTTTGGCAAGGAAAGCGTTATACAAGAGGAACTCTGATTAATTATGACGAACAAGCTTACACTCGGTTTGGACCTCAAATCGGTGACAAGATCAGTTTATGTGTTCCAATCAATTGCCCTGAAGAAGCGATTGAAAACAAATTTCTATCTAGATATATACATTTAATCATTGGTTTAATTTCTATTTCGATTTCAATCGCACTTGCTGTATTACTCTTCTCGTACTGATTTTTGCCGTTTTCATAGGTTTTAGTGATGGCGGAGCCAATCGTTAGCAGCAATGCGTATGTCTTAGATGGTCAAGTCCAAGCAGGTGATCTGAGTTATATATCTCATTCTCAAACTACCCAAGCTAGAAAATCTCAAACCATCCGAGCTAGCAAAGCTTAATTGTGGAAATAAAATCTCAAATTGCGTTCCATGAGCAGAGCAAACAAAAAGGGCTTAACCTTGCGGTTAAGCCCTTCTGGTAAAATTGGTGGAGGCGGCGGGACTTGAACCCGCGTCCAGAACACCTACATCCAAGGCACTACATGCTTAGTCTCTCTTTTAATTAACCCGAATAAACTCCGAAAGACAGGATTTCATCGGGCGAGTCCGGTACTATTTCGCGGTTCACCCCCGGACGGAGTTCCCTCGCTATCAAATGTAAGATGACCATCTGTATACACTGCCCATTTGAGAGACCTGTGTCAGATGGCTAGCTAGCCTAAGCTGCTAGAGCGTAGTTATCGTCGTTTGCAACTATAACTTTGCGGCTTTTTACGAGGCCAACCGCCCCTCGGCATGCTCCCAGGGTTTCGTGAATCCTGTCGAATCCAGAATCGCCCCCAAGAATTTGATTGTAACCCGTAGCATAATGATTACCTAGCATCATTTGCTTCAAGTTCAATCGTTTGTTCATTATCCGTGCGTTTTTTCTTTTTTCATCACACGGGCTTTTTCAACTTCCCATTCACGCGCTTTAGTATCTTCGCGCTTATCGTGATCTTTCTTACCTTTACCTAGGCCAATTTCCACTTTTACCCATGCACCTTTACGCCAGTACATTGAGATAGGAATGATAGAGTAGCCTTGGCGCTCGACTAAGCCAGCCAGTTTATCTAGCTCTTTACGGCTGAGTAGCAATTTTTTTAAGCGTAGTGGGTCGCAGACAACGTGTGTCGAGGCCGTATTCAAGGGAATAATGGTGCAGCCATGCATAAAGGCTTCGCCATTTTTCAGGAATACGTAACAGTCAGACAAGTTGACTTTACCCATACGGATAGATTTAACTTCCCATCCCATGAGGGATAGGCCAGCTTCCATTTTTTCTTCGAAACGGTATTCGAAGGTTGCGCGCTTATTACGTGCGATAGTCGCAGGCGCGGCTTTGCTTGATTTTTTCTTTACCATAGTGGCGCCATTATACGCACGGTTAATCAATTTGGTATTGATATAAGGTTTTATTTAGCTAATTTCAAGCCTCTATCGCGTTGTTGCTGTTTTTTTGAACGCGATTAGGCTGTTGAGTATCAACCTAAGTGCACAAGGGGTGCGTTTTTTACGTATCGTGATAAAATCCGTGCAAATTTTGATTGCTTGCCTAAGTTGTTCATCTTGCGTGCGTTCTTTTTGTGCGTACGAGTTTGTTTAGGTCGCTGTGAATACGTTAGTGAAGAGTGCTAAGTCCTATGCCGCAAATTTCTCGAAGTGTGTTAGTCCGTTTTAGTGCGATGCAAATGTATGACTTAGTGAATGATGTCGAGTCGTATAAAGAGTTTTTACCCGGTTGTGTGGGTGGCAAAGTCTTAGAATTTGACGGCAAAACTATGCTGGCATCTGTGGATGTGAGTAAAGCGGGGATCCGTAAGACCTTTACGACTCGCAACCAAGTGGTTCCTGGTAAGAGTATTGATTTAACATTGGAAAATGGACCCTTTAAGCATTTATTGGGGCAGTGGCGTTTTACTGAGCTGAGTGAAGAGGCCTGCAAGGTAGAATTTGAGCTGAGTTTTGAGTTTTCAAGCTCGTTAGCCGATATGGCCTTTGGTAAAGTGTTTAATGATCTTATGGTATCAATGGTGACGGCATTTACGAGTCGCGCTAAGGTAATTTACAGTGATAAATGAGACAGATAAGTTTGTAGTTGATGTGGTTTACGCCTTACCTACACAGCAAAAAGTGATTTCGGTGAATGTGAATCCTGGCACGTCAGCGATAGAGGTGGTGCGTTTAAGTAACATAGTGAGCTTTTTCCCTGAGATCGATTTAGACACGGTTAAGCTGGGTGTGTTTAGTAATGTGGTCAAACATGACCAAGTGATTTTACCAGGCCAAAGGGTTGAGATTTATCGTCCTTTGATTGCTGATCCTAAGGATGTGCGTCGCCGCCGTGCGGATAAAGCTAAAGATGAAGGCCGCGCGAATAAAGTGACGGGCGGACGAGCTTAATAGGATTGCTATAAAGACTGATATCAGTTTGCCATCATTGCTCAATAAAAAAGCGCCCTTAGGCGCTTTTTGTATTTCATTTGACTGAGAAGAGCATAAGCAAAGTTTAGGATATTACTTAATTGGTTTTTGAACCTGCGCTTCTGCTTGGTTTTCTTTTATTAAGGGCTTGGCATCGGGACGCTGTGCAGGAATTTGTGGCACTAGCTCAGTTTTATTCCCCGTAGGTAAACTACTTTGCTCGAGTGGCGTATCAAATTCTTTGCTTAGCTCATAATCACCATTCACTGCGGTCAGTTTATCACCCGTAAAGTGCAAAATGAGTTCTTTATGCGTAATGCTGGCATCGCGTCCACTCTTGTAGTGATACACATAGTACCAAGTATCGTCGGCGAAACTATCGCGTAAAACCGGACGGCCGAGAATGTATTCGGCTTGTTCTTTGGTCATGTCAATGCGCAACTTTTCAACTTGTTGCGGTTCCATGTAGTTACCCTGTGGAATGTCGGGCTTATAAATCAACCAATCGAACACACTACAAGCACTGAGCGAAACAGAGAGCGCCACAGCGCTCAGCAGGGTAAGACTTTGCTTTTTATTGATCATTGTATGCGCTACTTCTGAAAATCTGGCGGCCATAATACCCAAGCATTCCCCCTCATGACAAGGGCAATCGGGCTTTGCTGCCGTCATAGATCGAATTGTGTGACTTTTCGACCTGCGATGTTGGCTTTAGTTCTCAATCTTTAAGGATATTTATTACTGGAAGTCATGTGGCAGCTGTGGAGGTGTTTTTAGACTCTTAAGCGTGCTGACAGGATTGTATAAAAGGAAATGAGGGCCAGATTTTTTCTTTAAAGCCAAGCAATTAGTCAGTAAGTCGATAAACAGTTTGTGTGGCGATAAACATAGTAATCTTGCTTAAATCAGATTAAAGTTACCGATATGTTTTTATTATGTTCTTGTACTGTGGCTTTAGTTATGAGTTCGCAGTGTTTGAAATAAAGTATTGGGATAGATGCTTTGGGGTCATTAGTTTGTGTAGGCACGGGCTTGCAGCTGGCTGGACAAATCTGTGTGATGAGTCGCAGTTATATTGAACATGCCGATGTGGTGTTTTCACTCCTGCCCGATGGTTTTTCCCAGTGTTGGATCCAGAACATTAATCCCAATGTCATCAATTTACAGTCGTTTTATGCTCAAGATGGCGAAGTGAAAAATCGCCGAGAAACCTATGAACAAATGGTTAATGCTATATTGGAGGCTGTGAGGGCTGGCAAGAAAACCGTTTGTGCGCTTTATGGTCATCCAGGAATTTTTGCCTGTGTTTCCCATATGGCGATTACGCAGGCTAGGGCAGAAGGGTTTTCAGCGAAGATGGAGCCGGGGATTTCGGCCGAGGCGTGTTTATGGGCTGATCTGGGCATTGACCCCGGCAGCTCTGGGCATCAAAGCTTTGAAGCTAGCCAGTTTATGTTTTTTAATCATGTGCCCGATCCGACAACCCATTTATTGTTATGGCAAATTGCGATTGCTGGTGAACATACCTTAACTCAGTTCCATACTACGAGCGACAGGCTGCAGATTTTGGTTGAACAACTGCATCAATGGTATCCGCGAGATCATCAAGTGGTGATCTACGAAGCTGCTAATCTGCCAGTTCAAGCCCCTAGAATTGATTATTTGCCGTTGAGTAAGCTGCCTGAGGCAGACTTGTCTCCGATCAGTACTTTACTGATCCCGCCAGCAAAAAAACTCGAATACAACTATGCTATTTTAACTAAATTAGGCATTAGACCTGAAGACTTAGGCTAAATGCGAGTGCTGTACTTCTGAGCTGAGTTCGGGAGTCATTATATAAATAAGGAAAAGTATGTCTGCATTATCGGATTTTTTTACTCAGTTGGGTCAAGATGCACAGCTGATGGAAGCGTATCAACAGGATCCTGAGGCCGTTATGCGTGCCCATGGGTTAACTGATGAAGAAATTGCAGCCGTCATGTCGGGAGACATGGAAAAACTGAAAAGCTTGAGTGGCGATGGTGATTATCAGTCCTACTTAGTTATTTCCCATGGTAACGGTGAGTAATTGAAACTCCTGCGCGCTTTTTTGTGGTTATGTTCGGGTATATTTTGTTTGCCCTTAATGGCTGCAACTATCAATTTTGATGAGGCGTTAGCAGAGCTAGAACAACTGCAACATACCGATCTATCCATTGCCATTACTAAGCTCCATGAACTTGAAGCTGATTTCGAGCATATGACGCGTTTTCAACAAGGGCGCTTATTAGTATTTAAAGGGACTTCATTTATTTATTCAGGTCAATATCAAGAAGCCTTAGATAATTTAATTCAATCTGAAAATTTAGTTCAAAATAGCGATTATTTATTTTCTGCCTATAGCTATGAGGCAACTGCGTACATCGCCCTACGGAACTTTAAAGATGCTTTTGTTGTAATGAGCAAAAGCCTAGGGTTAATAGATCGAATTGATAATATAGATATCAAACGTGCTGCATATCTACGTTTAGCCGGTTTGTACTCTGCAATGGGCATAAAAGAAGAGGTGGGGACCTACGCGGCTAAGGCACTATCACTTACTGCAGCAGATAATGTAAAAGATATTTGTACTGCAAAGTTGTATTTATCAGTTTATCAATTAGAGCTTGAAATATATGACAAGGCATTTGATGAATTCCAGAACACACACGATTTTTGTGAGTCGAATGGTTTCCCATTGATTTCGTTTATTGCATTGAAAGGAATGGGGGAGTCTAAGTTAAGGTTGCAAGAATACTCTTCTGCAATTGCTTTACTTTTGAAAGCGCTAAAGGGGTACGAGTCTTTTAACTTTCAATTAGAAATTAATAGTGTCCATTCTTTGTTAGCCGAAGCATATTTTTCACTGAAGCAATTTGCTAATGCGGTCGAGCATGCCAAGTTCGTTACGTCATTGCCTAATGAATCTAGTTATACCGAGTTAAAGCATAATGTCTTTAAAGTGTTAGCTGGCTTAAATGCTGAGAATAAACAGTTTGAACAAGCCTATGAGTATTCGAAAAAAGAGCAGTATTACAATCAGCTGATGTTTGATGAAGCGAAAATGAAAACGTTAGCGTATCAGGCCGCTAAATTTAATGCCGATGAACAGGCGCGTGAGATCAATTTACTCAATAAAGAGCGAGAGCTTTATATCGCCCAGCAAACGGTAAAAGAGCGCGAATACACCAATATGCTGATGTTTGTCACTATTCTAGTAGGCGGACTGTTCTTCCTAGGGATTTTGTTCGCAGTAGGCCAGATGCAGAAACGCAAGTTTATGCGTATGGCGAGAATGGATGCATTAACAGGCATCTTGAATCGCGGTGCTGGGCAAGAGTTAGGGGAAAACCTTTTTGTTCAAGTCACGGCCCGCGGTGGGGATTTCAGTGTCATTTTATTTGATTTGGATTTCTTCAAACGGATCAACGATTCTTTTGGCCATGGTACCGGCGATTGGGCGCTTAAAAAGGTGGTTGATTCCCTTAAATCCCATATCCGAAATGGTGATGTTTTTGCTCGTATCGGCGGTGAGGAGTTTGCGATTTTATTACCCTATGCCGATGAAGAGAAAGCCATGGAAGTTGCGGAGCAGTGCCGAGCCCGTATCGAGGCCATTGATACCCAACATTCAGGACATAAGTTCGTCATTACGGCGAGTTTTGGCGTGAGCGGTTTAATGGCTGATGATCTGAGTTTAGACCCATTATTTCACCGAGCCGACATGGCGCTTTATGCCGCTAAGGCCAATGGCCGCAATGCCGTAGTACGCTATTCTGACATCTTAAAATGTGACAAGCAGGCAACTGATTTACGGCGTCATATCGCATCGCCCTCGGTGTAATGTAAGTCGAGTGAACATTTAGTCTCACCCTGAGTTGGCAAAGTCCTTACTGGTTTTTATCGTAGCTTCATTTGTTTCTCGTTTTGGGTTTTGCCGCCACTAACAAAAATGCGACAACAGTCTAAGGTGTCTCTGAACGCTCTTTTACTCAGCTTTGTTGCTCCAGTTGATTTCCCCCACGCTTAAGTGTTTTTCATACCAAAAATTTCTCATTTTTAATGAATTGCCTTGACCTTGTTAATAAATAAATGGGATATCATAGTTGCTAATTCGCCGAGCTGCGGCGGGGCAAATATATATGGAACACTGCGCATTCCTTTTTCCGTTGGAGCCTTCATGGAACAGTCGAGTTTACTCACGTCGGTGCTGCTATTTTTATTGGCGGCGGTTATTTTTGTTCCTTTGGGTAAACGTTTTGGCGCCGGCCCGATTCTTTCCTACCTAGGTGCTGGCATCATTTTAGGCCCTGGCGGCATGGCCTTAGTTTCTGATCCTGCTGCTGTATTACATTTTGCCGAGTTAGGTGTAGTGCTGATGTTGTTTGTACTTGGACTCGAATTAAATCCAAGTAAATTATGGGAACTTCGCAGTGCTATCTTTGGTTTAGGCAGTGGTCAGTTGTTGTTATCATGGGCTGCGATTGGTGGTTTGGCTTGGGGCTTTGGCTTGTCTGTTGACGCAGCTTTAGTGGTTGGCGCCGCGCTATCTTTATCATCGACAGCCTTTGCTGTGCAGTTAATGAGTGAACATAGGTTGCTCACAACCCCACTCGGGCGTGATGCCTTTGGTGTCTTGTTAATGCAAGATCTTGCCGTTATCCCTATGTTGCTGCTGACGGCATATTTGGCGCCTAATTCGGCGCAGATTGAACATCATGCCGTGCCTTGGTACTGGACGTGTCTAGCCCTAGTAGGGTTTGTGTTAGTGGGCAAATACTTATTGCCAAAACTCCTTAAGTTAGTCGCAAGCAGCGGGGTGCGTGAAGTACTCACCGCCTTTGCGTTATTGCTCGTAATGGGCAGCGCTGAGTTAATGGAGTGGCTTGGACTCTCTGCGGGTATGGGGGCATTTTTGGCGGGTATTATGCTCGCAAACTCAAGTTATCGACATCAACTTGAAACCGACATCGAACCCTTTAAAGGCTTATTGCTTGGGCTGTTTTTCATGGCGGTCGGTATGAGTATGGATTTGAAATTATTGATATCAGATCCGCTACTTATCTTAGGTATTTTGATGGCGATGTTACTGATTAAAACGTTTGTGCTGATGGTGCTGGGCCGCATTCGGCACCACAAATGGCGACCGAGTATTGCATTGGGGTTGATCCTTGCCGAAGGCGGTGAATTTGCCTTTGTGCTGTTATCCCAAGCGCAGTTATCTGGCATTGTCGGCGATAAAATTGCGCAAGTGCTAGTGTTGGCGATTGGTTTGTCTATGGCGGTGACGCCGATATTGTTTACCCTGTTTCGCGCAACTAAGGCCAAGGTGGTGGACACTCGCCTGCCTGATACGATTAATGTCACTGAATCGGAAGTGGTGATTGCCGGTTTTGGCCGAGTAGGCCAGATAACCGGGCGTATTTTGGCCTCCTCTGGGATCCCCTTTGTCGCCTTGGATAAGGATGCGAGCCATGTGGATGTTATTCGCAAATATGGGGGTGAGGTCTATTTTGGTGATGCCAGACGCTTAGACATGTTGATGTCGGCGGGGATCGCGCGCTCGCGTTTGTTATTGCTGGCTGTTGACAGTGTTGAGGATTCCATCGAAATCGCCCAGCAAGTGAAAACCCATTTTCCCCATATTCACATAGTCGCGCGGGCAAGGGATCGTAACCATGCTTATCGTTTGATGAGCCTTGGGGTGACAGATGTCTTTCGTGAGACCTTTGGCTCGGCGCTATCGGCCAGCGAGAAGATCCTTCAAGGTTTAGGTTTATCTCAGGTACAAGCCAACGAGCGGGTAAAAATCTTTGCTGAGCATGATAAGAAACTGGTGATTGCCAGTGCGGCTCATCAGAATGATTTAGCGACGTTAATCAATCTATCGAATAAGGGTAAGGCAGAGTTGGAATCCCTTATGCGCGGTGATAGGGAGAATGTGAGCTAATGTTGTCACTTTGATTTGGATATAAAAAGAGAGCATAAATGCTCTCTTTTTATTGGTTTAAAACATCAAATTTAACGCTGATGTTTAGGTGTTAAAAGCTATAGCTGTATTGCAGTTTGACGTTGCGTTCTTCACCCGGCATACCGCCTAAGAACATAGCTTTACTGTAATAGTCTTTATTGAATAGATTATTGATATTAAACTGGACTTTCCAAGAATCAGTGCTGTAACTCAGCGCCGAGTCAACGACGGTATAGCTAGGCACGTAACCGTCTGGAATTCCAAATGAGCTAGA
This sequence comes from Shewanella sp. SP2S2-4, assembly GCF_031932025.1. Taxonomy (NCBI): domain Bacteria; kingdom Pseudomonadati; phylum Pseudomonadota; class Gammaproteobacteria; order Alteromonadales; family Shewanellaceae; genus Shewanella; species Shewanella sp. SP2S2-4. The sequence continues at coordinate 45,401 of NZ_JAUOER010000019.1, read as the reverse complement.
GTGCGTGCTGCGATCGCCAACGTATTTTGCTCCTAGGCTTAATTCGATTGGACTCTGTAGCGCAAACCAATTCGCGCCGTAGGTAACCCAAGCACTGGCGCTGACATAAGGCACACCTTTTTGCTGGTTTTCATAGTTATCTCCATCCTTAGGATTCTGTTTGTCATTCGCATCTTGATACATGCCGTTGAGGTTAAGGCGCCACTCCTCATTAATATATGCATTAAGATCGAGTTCAATACCTTGAGTGTCTTCGCTGCCATTGTACAAATACACTGGGATGTTAGGTGTTAATATGCCATTGGTATAATCAGGATTGTTATAGGCGACATTAGTGCGCGAGCTTTTAAACAATACCAGTGAGCCCAGTAATTGATCCTCAAATGCCTTAAAGCGCATACCTAAATCATTGCTAATCGATTCTGAATCATCTCGGTTGGTAGCATTATCTTTTACTGCATCGAGCACACTGTAGGCGGTGCGTCCCTTTGAGTGATTGATAAAGAATGACAAATCCTCTATTGGCATGTAGGTCAAGCCTAAGTTATAGGTCATGCCGTTATCTGTGGTATCGGCCTCTGGAGTCGCTTGGGATTGGCTAATGCTGTAGCGAGGATCAAGGCCTAAGTGTTCATAACTTTGTTTTATCTCGTTAAATGCGACACCTACACGCGTGGTGAAGCCATGTCCTAAATATCCCACGTGTTGTACACCTAGGCCCCAAGCGCTGACCTTTTTGTCATAGTTAGCAGTTTTGAGTGGGTCATAGTCTTCAAACTTACCTGTGCCCCAATTAGGATTACGGATGTCGTAAATATAAGGCAAGGAACCTTGATAAGTAATTTCTCCATCCTTATTTTTATAAATTTGATCGGCATCGAAGATAGAATATTGCTGGAAACGAATATTACGGTCTTCATAGTTGGCATTGACCAATAATTCATTGTCTATATTGCCAATTTGGAAGTCATAACGTAGATCGGCAAAGTACTGCCAAGACGTTTCGTCGGCATCGACTTTACGGTATTCCTGACGTCTTGCAGCAAAAGGATAAAGTGCGCCATTTTCAACTAATGGTGATCTAGGCTCTTCGTTAATCACGTCGGTAAGAACGTTTTTAATCTTGATGTTACGCTTCCAATAGACGTAGTTATAGGCGCCAGTTTGGCGGGCGAAACCTGACGTGTAGTCGCGATACTGCAATTGTTGATTGAGGAACAAATTGTCAGTGAAATAGATATTATGGGTCAGTTTAAATCTTAACTCTTCACCCTCATTGTCCTTCGCCATGGGTGAAATCAGCCCTGCATCACCAAACGAATAGGGGGTTAAGCCGTCAGCGCCCGACAACGAGGCCGCTAACTGCTGACGCTGTGCATCGGTGAGTTGTAGACCATTACCGTTGGGATCATTAACCAGATCTTGCCACGTGACCTCGCCCGCGCTCTTACCGCCGACAGATTCTGCATTGTAAATCCGAATCGGGTGACCAATTGAATCAACGGCAATAGCATCTTTTATGTAAGCACCTGAAAGCATTAAATCTTGGCTATCACTTAATACCCATTTTAAGGCGCCATAGATTTCGTCTCTGTCTGTACCGATATCGCGATACCCATCACTGCGGCCAGATTTGGCGACTAAACGGTAGGCGACATCATCGCTCAGGCCGCCCGTGCTATCCAGAGCAAGGGAGTAGGTGTCCCATTGGCCCATTTCGGCGCTGAACTTATGCTTTGACTCAAACTGCGGTTTCTTTTCAATCAGATTGATCACGCCGCCAGCACTTCCCATGCCATAGAGTCCAGTCGCTGGGCCTTTTAATACTTCAACGGATTCAACGTTGGTTAAAGAGCGCGTAGGGTTGAAGGTATTACCTAGGCCTGCACCGCCATACATACCGTCATAGGTGTAATTTGCGCCTAAACCACGGATGACTATGTTGTCACCAATGCCATAGTTATTTCCCGCTTGAGTCACGCCACTGATGTTACGGATCAAGTCCTGCAGATTATCTGTACCTTGGGTTTCGATCAGCTCTTGGTCAACAATCACTACTGCTGCTGGGGTTTCCATAAGAGACATGTCGGATTTAGTCGCCAGCCCTGAATTCTTCACTACTGAGTTCTGTCTGCCATAAACCGTGATGCGCTCAACGTTGGCTTCAGCATTTGCTGATGTCGAGTTGGCTTCGGCGTGTGCGGTTTGCGATAAAACAGAAAGGCAGGCGAGTGCAGTTAGCGACAAACGAAATGGTTTCATTAATGGTTCCCCCAAATAAATAGGTCGCGAATAGTAATGATTTGCATTTGAGTTGGCAACAAATGTTTCAGCATTTATTGTCGAATTGTGCAGTGCTGCCAATGAATGCTGCAAAAAACATCTTTATGAGCAAACCAGTAATGGGTTCTAGCAAGAGAGAAACGTTATAAAAGGGCGGTTTTACGCTCCATCCCGTTGTAATTTCAAATTTGTTTCATTTTTTTTATAAAAAAGTGATTTATTTTTTGAGTTAACCATCACATCCCACCTTGTTGATCGGGAAACGCAACCTAGCGTTTAGCTGGTATTACATTCGGTCGTTATTGCGTTTACGTAAACGTCAAAATGAAACGGCCGTTTAAATTATTGGTGATGGTCGCAGTCATTATCATCATGATTTATATGGATTTAGCTTGCTTCCCTCTAGGTTAGTTCAAAACATCGAGTATTTTCTACTTAGGCCTAATAGGATAAAAATACTGTATTTATAAGTTTACTTTTAGTTATTTAATTACGTAAATAATTACGTTGCGTATTAGTTGGTAAAGTTGTCTGACAAATTACATTTAGCTTGGATTACTAAATGTGATCCAAATGTTTAATCCTTTTTTAATTAAGTGTTTAGATTTGATTTGTGTGCTTGGTCAGACCAATTCTAGCATGGATTTTACTAAGGCTAATGCTCGTTTTTGTCAATCTTGGACTGTTGCAAATACAAACGTTTGTCGGTAAGTTTTAGTTCGAAACAAACATTTGATGGTTTTTTGGTGAGTTTATAAGCCGTAGTGATTGGGGATGCTACTGCTTTATATGTCAGCGTTAAGCCTGTGATAGTGGAGCCTCTTGGGAGGGCATCAAGATGACGGAACACACTTTGAGTGAACAGCAATTGAATTCGACACAGGGTAAAGCTACAGCAAATGCCACGCTTAATATTGTGGGTCGTGACATTCCAGGCCAAGAAGTCATCTTTACCGAAGGGGCTGTCGCCTTACTCGAATCCCTTTGTCGTGAATTTGCCGACGAAGTACCCGCCTTACTCGCTAAACGTAAAGATAAGCAAGCGCGTATCGATAAAGGAGCATTACCCGACTTTCTGCCTGAAACCCGCGCTATTCGTGATGGTGCATGGCAAATTCGCGGTATTCCCGATGACTTGCTTGACCGCCGCGTAGAAATCACTGGTCCCGTTGAACGTAAGATGGTGATTAACGCGCTCAACGCCAATGCCAAAGTGTTTATGGCCGACTTTGAAGATTCCTTAGCACCGAGCTGGGAAAAAGTTGTCGAAGGTCAAATCAACCTACGCGATGCCGTGCGTGGTGATATTGAGTACACAGCACCGGACACAGGTAAGCACTACAAATTAGGACCAAATCCGGCAGTGCTTATTTGCCGCGTTCGTGGTCTGCACCTTAAAGAAAAACACGTGCAGTTTAACGGCAAAGCGATTCCTGGCTCACTGTTTGATTTCGGACTGTATTTCTACCACAACTATCGCCAACTTTTGGCCAAGGGCAGTGGTCCATACTTTTATATTCCTAAGTTAGAAAGTCATATAGAAGCGCGCTGGTGGGCAAAAGTATTTGCTTTTGTTGAGGAAAGATTTTGTCTGCAAGCGGGCACGATTAAATGTACTTGCCTGATCGAGACGTTACCGGCCGTGTTCGAAATGGACGAAATCCTCTACGAGCTGCGTTCCAATATCGTCGCGCTGAACTGTGGTCGCTGGGATTACATCTTCAGCTATATCAAAACATTAAAGCGTCATAGCGACCGAGTCTTACCGGATCGCCAAGCCGTCACTATGGATACGCCTTTCTTAAGCGCTTATTCAAGACTCTTGATTAAGACCTGCCACAAACGCGGTGCGTTAGCGATGGGCGGCATGGCGGCCTTTATTCCAGCCAAAGATCCGGTTCAGAACGAAGCCGTATTGCAGCGAGTTCGTCGAGATAAAGAACTGGAGGCGCGTAACGGCCACGATGGCACTTGGGTGGCGCACCCAGGTCTTGCCGATACCGCTATGGGGATTTTCAACGAATACATAGGCCAAGATCACTGTAATCAATTACATATTACCCGTGATGTAGACGCGCCAATTCTGGCTAGCGAACTGCTTAAAACCTGCGACGGTGAGCGCACTGAACAGGGGATGCGCCTGAACATTCGTATCGCACTGCAGTATTTAGAGGCGTGGATCAGCGGCAACGGTTGCGTACCTATTTACGGCTTAATGGAAGATGCGGCTACGGCTGAGATTTCTAGAGCCTCAATTTGGCAATGGATCCAACATGGTAAGTCGTTGTCAAACGGCAAACTCGTGACCAAGCAACTCTTTAAAGACATGTTGGTTGAAGAGCTGTCGAACGTGAAAAAAGAAGTGGGTAGCGACAGATTCACCCATGGCAAATTCACCCAAGCGGCGGTGTTGCTCGAAGACATTACCACCTCCGACGAGCTGGTCGATTTCTTAACCTTACCCGGTTACGAAATGCTGACAGCCTAGGATGAACCCATTTGCTTGACCCGTTTTAGGTAAAACAGATTTAGCCGTGGCGGGGCTACCGCCAACCAAACCATTTAGCAGAGTGAAACTGGGGGGCAGTTTCACGCTAGCTACAACATCAAAGATAAAGGAGCGACACTATGACTAAGGCAACGACTCAGACTTCACGTCAAGAACAGATTGATGCAATCAAGCGGGATTGGGCAGAAAACCCACGTTGGAAAAACGTGCGTCGTCCTTACACCGCAGAAGAAGTGGTAGCACTTCGCGGTTCAATCGTGCCTGAGAATACTATCGCTAAGCGTGGTGCGGCTAAGTTATGGGAACTGGTTAACGGCGGCGCTAAAAAAGGCTACGTGAATTCGCTCGGCGCGTTAACGGGCGGTCAAGCGGTACAACAGGCGAAAGCGGGTATCGAAGCGATTTACCTTTCAGGTTGGCAAGTGGCTGCCGATGCTAACTTAGCCGGCACTATGTACCCAGATCAATCTTTATACCCAGCCAACTCAGTACCTGCTGTGGTATCCCGTATCAATAATTCTTTCCGCCGTGCTGACCAAATTCAATGGGGCAATGGCGTTAATCCAGAAGATGAAAAATTTGTTGATTACTTCTTGCCAATCATTGCTGACGCAGAAGCGGGTTTTGGCGGCGTATTAAATGCCTTCGAACTGATGAAGTCGATGATCGACGCGGGCGCTGCCGGTGTTCATTTTGAAGATCAGTTAGCTTCAGTGAAGAAATGTGGTCACATGGGCGGCAAAGTATTAGTGCCAACCCAAGAAGCGGTACAAAAGCTGGTTGCTGCACGTTTAGCGGCGGACGTGAGCGGTGTCGATACACTGGTTATCGCACGTACCGATGCTAACGCGGCCGATTTGTTAACTTCAGATTGCGACCCATACGATCGTGATTTCGTGACTGGCGAGCGCACCAATGAAGGTTTCTACCGTGTTAAAGCCGGTCTTGACCAAGCGATTTCTCGTGGTCTTGCTTATGCCCCTTATGCAGATTTGATTTGGTGTGAAACCGCTAAACCGGATCTTGAAGAAGCGCGTATTTTTGCTGAAGCGATTCATGCTCAGTACCCAGATCAACTGCTTGCTTATAACTGTTCGCCTTCGTTCAACTGGAAGAAAAATCTAGACGACGCCACTATCGCGCGCTTCCAACAAGCATTGTCAGACATGGGCTACAAGTACCAGTTCATCACTTTAGCCGGCATCCACAACATGTGGTACAACATGTTCGACCTCGCTTACGACTATGCGCGCGGCGAAGGTATGAAGCATTATGTTGAGAAAGTTCAAGAAGTTGAGTTTGCTGCAGCGAAGAAAGGTTACACCTTCGTCGCGCATCAACAGGAAGTGGGCACAGGTTATTTCGACCAAGTGACTACGGTTATTCAAGGTGGCCATTCATCAGTGACCGCACTGACAGGTTCTACCGAAGAAGAGCAGTTTTAAGCAGTAAGCAGCGCTTAGGATGATCCATTGTGATTGTGGATCACTCCTCAGCACGCCTTATGCCGATGTGTGGTGAGGCGTGGTTAAAAACTCGAAATAGAGGGCAAGGGCGGACTGTGATGAGTTACCGAGCTTGCAGCTTAAATATCGAGTCGAGTATGAAAGAGTGTTACCCGTAAGCCTGTGTTTAGCTGCTCTGCAGCTGTTGTTCCCCGTGCAGTTCGCCTACATGTGCTGTGCGGGTTTTTAAGTCAAATTTTGTGACTTAACTTCCTACCCAGTAAGTTTTTGCTTGCCTTAGCTTGGCGACTCTATGAGTCGCTATTTTTTTGCTTATTGGTTCACTATTGCGCTGATTAATATGGTGCAACTCTGATGCGACTTGGTGCAATAATCAGATTATTTTACAGAAGCTTATTGCTATCTTATTGTTATTTAATGGCTATCAATTGTGGCCTGAAAAATGCTCTGAATACAGTGGGAAGTTATAGCGCATTAAAGCTGATTGTTGGCATTCACATTGAGGTCACCGCCATGAAATATTACAGTCGCCGTTTAGTTAAACCTGAACATTTAAATCCAGCAAATACGCTGTTTGGCGGTCAGTTGCTCAGTTGGATAGACGAGGAGGCCGCGATTTTCGCTGCCTGCCAGATGAAGAGCACCAGCCATGTGACTAAGCTGATTTCTGAAATCAACTTTATGACGCCAGCGCATCAAGGTGATGTAATTGAGTTTGGTCTGGAGCTGGTGAGCCTCGGCCACAGTTCGATTACTGTCAGCTGCCAAGTGCGCAATAAGATGACGCAGGCACCAGTGGTGAGCATAGATAAGATGGTGTTTGTGCATGTGAATGCCCAAGGATTGCCTGTGCCCCACGGTATTCGGGCGAATGCGGCTTAGTGGATGTGGCGCTTGAAATGCGTGACGTTTGAATAGATAAGATACTTAAAACAGACAGTGACGCCTAGGCGTCACTCTGATTAGTCTTTGGTTAAATCTTCTTTTACCGATTTGACGGCATCCCGCGAGGCATGACCTATGGCTTTGGTGGTGTCTCGAGTCGCGTGGCCTATCTCAGTGGTGACATCTTTAGTGGTTGTGCCGATAGCACGGCCTGCATCCTTTAAATCCGCACAGGCGGATGTAGCGAGTAATAAAGGAATAATAATGAGCGTCGCTTTATTCATTGTGATGCTAATCCTCAATTTAAGTTCGTAACTCAATTTACTGAGCCCTGCCATTTCTACAGTGCCAAATAACATTCGGGACAATATAACAGATCTTGAGCTGAATCACGCTATGGCACCAGTATCTGCCGAGTCGTTGTCGTAATGTCGTTAGGCAAGTTTGAGCAAGAGGTGTGGAACGGATAGGGCTAAATGACGTCGGAGTTTAAATTTTATGAATTCAGTAAATAAAAACGCCAGTGGCGTTTTGCGCACTGGCGTCTAAGGTCGCTAAATAATACTGCAAAGATTATTCGAGTTTGGCTAAGCGTTGTTGATAGTCTTCAATCAGGTGCTGCATGATTTCTTCCGGTGCAGCGTCGTCACAGCAATCATCTAAAAAGATTTTAAAGGTGACTAAGGCATGGCCGTCATTTTTGAGTCTGTCACTCTGCATTGAGAAGTAAGCATCTTCATTTTCGGCTTTACGAACCACAAACTTATTTGTTTCGAAGGACTTATCCCCAGAAAGCTCGTGCCACTTAGTGATGCGATTTAACGCGATTTCACAGGACTGGTTCATTTCAATATGATTTAACCAAGTAACGGGATGTTCAGGATCTTTGTAATGTGGACATCTAACTGTGTAGTTATATACATGGGTGATTGCAGTCATAGCGTACCTACCTGTTCGAGGATATTGTTGCCATCATAGGCATCGTTTTTGAATTCGGTCAATCATTAATTAAGTCTATTTAGCCTTGATGTTTTTTGACGGAGAAGGATAGTTACTGCATGAAAATTAACCATTTACTTAATCTGTCATGTCTCTATTTAGCATGAGTTTTATGCCAATAACTTTGTGCTAGATCTCAGTTTTGGGTGAAGTTTCGCTTTTGCTGAATTACTGATTAATAAAGCAACAACTTGGTCGTCAGTAAGTCTTATTGAGTGTAAGTGATAAAAAGAGTGAACAGCGGAGTAAATAGGTTAATTAAGCTTTGGTGGGCGTAATACGATTAAGTGGCAGCATAAGTTGTCGCAGAGGAAACGCAGAAGGCAGAATGGACAGAGGCCCATTCGTTAGAACGGGCCTCTCAGCTGGCTTCATCTTTTGCAGGGAAAAAGCGAACTGGGGTCATCTTATCGGATCTGTAACAGTCTGTAACCCACAGAGATCACGTTTTTTATATCATTTTGCTATGAATATTTGAGGTTCAGATCCTTTCTACTTGAATATGCAGATTTGTGAGTGTTTTGTCAGTGCAAAGGTGCATAGGCACTGAGTTTTATGTTGGTTTTTGTTGCTCAATTTTTAAGATAGTAACTTACCTCACCATCTTGTCGATACCGGTATAAAAAAGGCCCCAATAGTGCAGCGATATTCTGTGCACTATTGGAGCCCAAAACGCATTCATTGGAGGATGAAGTCGTGTTTACGCACTAGCAGGACAATCAGCCGTTATCCAGCAAGTTAGCGCACGATTGCTGTGCGATAACTTGCGATTGATAAAGTATGGCGATTACAGCGCGCAACTATAGCGCATTAGTGAAGATCTGACAGATCTCCGCATGGGTCGCTTGTTTTGGATTGGTGAATCCACAGGCATCTTTTAACGCGTTATCCGCAAGTGTTGGAATATCTTCCGCTTTCACGCCTAATAAGGTCAGGTTTTCAGGGATCTTAACCGCAACAGACAGTTTTTTGATTGCCGCTATCGCCGCACTGGCACCTTGTTCATCTGTCATCGCAGACACATCCACGCCCATAGCCTTGGCAATGTCTTTTAAGCGAGCAGGGACGACCTGGGCGTTATATTCCTGCACATGGGGCAGCAGCAGGGCGTTACACACGCCGTGGGGCAGATCGTAGAAACCGCCTAACTGATGCGCCATCGCATGCACATAACCTAAGCTGGCATTGTTAAACGCCATACCCGCTAAGAACTGAGCGTAGGCCATTTGTTCACGGGCGTTGATATCTTGACCGTTTTCAACCGCGTTGACTAAGTTAGCCTGAATCAATTCCATGGCCTTGATCGCGCAGGCGTCGGTGATCGGGTTGGCAGCAATAGACACATAGGCTTCAACCGCGTGAGTCAGTGCATCCATACCGGTTGCGGCCGTGAGGCTCGCAGGCTTTTTCAGCATGAGCTCAGGGTCATTGACCGACAGCAAAGGCGTAGTGTGCTTATCGACAATCGCCATTTTAATGTGGCGGGCTTCGTCGGTAATGATACAGAAACGCGTCATTTCACTGGCAGTACCTGCCGTCGTATTAATGGCCACTAACGGCAATTGTGGTTTTGCGGATTGATCTAACCCTTCGTAATCCTTAATGCTGCCGCCATTGGTGGCAACAAGGGCGATACCCTTGGCGCAATCATGGGGTGATCCGCCACCGAGTGAAATCACAAAGTCACAATTGTTAGCTTTTAACAGGGCTAAACCGGCTTCGACGTTCGTCACGGTTGGGTTAGGTTGTACGCCATCATAGATGGTGGAGGTAATGCCATTTTGACCGAGTTTTTCGGCCACTTCACCGACTAAGCCAATTTTGACTAAGGGTTTGTCTGTCACTATGAGAGCGTGTTTAAAGCCTAAGGTTTTGATGTCACCGATAGCGTCATCCACTGCGCCTTGGCCTAACACGTTGACAGAAGGAATAAAAAATTTAGCAGCCATAAAATCCACCTATTTGCTTGTAAAGATTAAGTTGTGTTCTTTTCTGGTGATCAAGCTACCAATTTGGAGGTAGTGAAAGTGTGAGCTCGATCGAGTTCGGCGCTTATCTGGGGGCAATTTCCCACTAAAGTTGGAACTCGGTAACTAAACTTCGGACTTTTATGACGGGTATTAGTGTTGGCGTACGATATGGTTTTTCTGGGGGGGAGCGCCGTGATGGCGCATCATTTTTGTGTGTTTTTTACTGGTCTTGTTATCTCACTTTTCATCCCACTTTTTAGCTAACATTTGACGGCTCAATTGTTAAATCTAACAGAGGTTAAACCTCATTAATACTTTCATTTGTAGCATTAACTCCAGTTAATTAGTTTGATATCTAATATTAATTTATGCGTGCTGCTGTGGTTGTGGTAGGGCCGTAAGTCAAAGGAATCTATACGTTTATCTTGTTTTTACACATTAATTCTTTTTTGCATAACTAACTTGTGATCTTTGTCACTGTGGCATTTAAGGTTGATAGTTACATCACTAATCATTATCATGATTGTTAATTGAACGTTCAATTAACGTCGTTCAGAGTATTGAGAGAGTAGTTATTCCTTGAGTATTTATGCCTAAAGCCGCAATGAAATTGATACGCAGACAGCAGCTTATCGATGCGACATTAGCATCGGTTGCCTTGCATGGATTGCAGCACACGACCATCAACAGCATTAGTCAGTTGGCGGGGATGTCGTCGGGGATCATCAGTCATTATTTCAGTGGTAAGCAGGGCTTGATCCAAGCGACGCTACGCCACTTGCTCGAGCAGTTAAAGCAGGCGTTGCTCAATCGAATCCAAGGACAAGTGTTGGCGCCAACAGAGCGCTTAATGATGATAGTTGAAGCGAATTTTACCGAGTTACAGCGCTCACGAAATGTCACTCACACTTGGCTGAGTTTTTGGGCACAGGCCGTCCACGATCCCCAGTTAGCCCGTTTGCAGAATATTAATAGTCGCCGCTTATACAGCAACTTACATTTTTCCTTTCGGCACGTGTTGCCCAAAGAGTTTGCCCTGATGGCTGCTGAGCAAACGGCGGCGATGATCGATGGATTTTGGTTACGCAGCGCCTTAAGTGAAACCCCTGAACAGGATTTTGTTCAGGCCGAAAAATTATGCAAAACCTTTATCCACAATGTGATAAAGCAGCATGGAGTCAAAACATGTCAGTAGAAGTACAGTACAACTTTATTGCGGGTCAGTTGCTCGCTAACGATAGCGGCGAAACCTTCGACGTCGTCAATCCTGCCACAGGGCAATTGGCGTACCGAGTGCAAGTGGCTGATGAGAAAATTCAGCAAGCAGCCATCGAGAGCGCCAAAAAAGGCTTTGCGATTTGGTCTGCCATGAGTGCCACCGAACGCAGTCGTATTCTATTAAACGCGGTCGCATTATTGCGCGATCGTAATGATGAACTCGCGGCAATCGAAGTGCGCGACACAGGTAAACCTTGGCAAGAAGCCTCAGTGGTTGATGTGGTTACAGGAGCAGATGCCATCGAGTTTTTCGCCCATATCGCCCCTGGGCTTGAAGGCGCGCAGCAGCAAGTCGGTGGAGATTTTTATTACACCCGCCGTGAGCCTTTAGGCATTTGTGCTGGTATTGGCGCTTGGAATTACCCATTACAAATCGCCTGTTGGAAGGCCGCTCCTGCCTTAGCCAGCGGCAATGTGATGATTTTTAAACCTTCGGAAGAAACGCCGCTTGGCGCACTGAAATTAGCGCAACTCTTAAGTGAGGCGGGTTTGCCCGATGGCGTATTTAACGTCGTGATGGGCGATGGCAAGGTTGGCGCTTGGTTAACGGGACATCCGGATATTGCCAAAGTGTCTTTCACTGGTGAAGTCGGTACTGGCAAGAAAGTCATGGCGGCGGCGGCAAGTTCATTAAAAGACGTCACTATGGAACTCGGTGGAAAATCACCGCTTATCGTGTTTGACGATGCTGATATCGACAATGCGGTTTCAGGTGCCATGCTCGGTAACTTCTACACCCAAGGTGAAGTCTGCACCAATGGGACACGAGTGTTTGTCCATGAGTCGGTTTATCAAGACTTTATTGAGAAGCTGCTCGCCCGTACCCAAGCCAATATTGTGGTGGGCGATCCTATGGCGCCAGAGACTAACTTTGGCGCGTTGATCTCCAAAGATCATCAGCAAAAAGTGCTCGATTATATTCAGCAAGGTATCGATGACGGCGCAACTCTGCTAACTGGTGGCACAGCGTTAACGCCTGAAAATGCTCCCAATGGTTACTTTGTCGCCCCAACCATTTTCACCGATTGCACCGACGAGATGCGCATCTGCCAAGAGGAAATCTTTGGCCCTGTGATGTCGGTACTCACCTTTAAAGATGAAGCCGAAGTGATTGCTCGGGCAAACAATACCGCCATGGGCTTAGCTGCTGGGGTGTTCACCCAAGATATCAGCCGTGCTCATAGGGTAATTCATCAGTTACAAGCGGGTATTTGTTGGATCAATGCCTATGGTGCATCGCCAGCCGAAATGCCGGTAGGTGGGTATAAGTTGTCGGGTATTGGCCGTGAAAACGGTAGCGAGACACTCAAGCATTACACCCAAGTTAAAGCCGTTTACGTGGGTCTACAGCCCTTAGAAAGCCCATTTTAAGGAGGCATTTTGGCCCATTCACTCCAGCAAAAATATTATAACTACATCATAGTCGGCGCCGGTTCTGCAGGGTGTGTGCTCGCTAATCGTCTGTCTAAGGATCCTAAAAACGAAGTACTGTTATTAGAAACCGGTGGCAGCGATAAGAGCATCTTTATTCAGATGCCGACTGCGTTATCGATTCCGATGAACAGCCCTAAATATGCTTGGCAGTTTGAGACGCAGCCTGAGCCGCATTTAGATAATCGCAAGATGCATTGTCCTCGGGGCAAAGTGCTTGGCGGTTCATCGTCGATTAACGGCATGGTGTATGTCCGTGGTCATGCCAGAGACTTTGATGAGTGGCAGGCGCAAGGGGCGACCAACTGGGATTACAGCCATTGCTTGCCGTATTTTAAAAAGGCAGAAACCTGGGCCTTTGGTGGCGATGAGTATCGCGGCGAGTCTGGGCCGTTAGGCGTGAATAACGGCAACCAGATGCAAAATCCCTTATACCAAGCCTTTGTGGATGCGGGCATCGCGGCGGGGTATTTATCGACCGCCGATTATAATGCAGCGCAGCAAGAAGGTTTTGGCCCTATGCACATGACGGTCAAAAAAGGCGTGCGTTGGTCTACCGCTAATGCCTATTTACGCCCGGCGATGGCCAGACGTAACCTTACCGTGTTGACCCACACTTTAGTGCATAAAGTGTTATTGGAAGGGCAAGCGGCCGTTGGCGTTCGCATTGAGCACAAAGGCAAAGTTGAAGATATTCGTTGTAATAAAGAAGTGATTTTAGCTGCTGGCTCAATAGGTTCGCCGCATTTGCTGCAATTATCAGGCATTGGCGATCCCCAAGTATTGGCCGATGCAGGGGTCGAGTTACAACATGAGCTGCCCGGTGTCGGTCAGAATTTACAGGATCATTTAGAGTTTTATTTCCAATTCAAATGCCTTAAACCGATTTCACTCAATGGCAAGTTAGATCCTTTCAGCAAGTTCTTAATCGGTGCACGGTGGATCTTAGATAAGTCTGGCCTAGGGGCCACAAATCACTTTGAATCCTGTGGTTTTATTCGCTCAAAAGCGGGTCTCGAGTGGCCAGATTTGCAGTACCACTTTTTACCTGCGGCCATGCGTTACGATGGTAGAGAAGCCTTTGCGGGTCATGGTTTTCAGGTACATGTAGGCCATAACAAGCCTAAAAGCCGTGGTGCCGTGACCTTAGTGTCGGCAGATCCTAAAGCGCCGCCTAAGATCCTGTTCAATTATTTACAGCATCCCGATGATATTGAAGGCTTTAGAGCCTGCGTGCGTTTAACCCGTGAGATCATCAATCAAACGCCATTCGATGAGTATCGCGGTGAGGAAATTCAACCCGGCACACAAGTGCAAACCGATGCGCAAATCGATGCCTTTGTGCGTCAATCGGTTGAGAGTGCTTATCATCCTTCTTGTTCGTGCAAGATGGGTACAGATGCGATGGCGGTGGTGGATCCTGAAACCCGCGTGCACGGCTTGCAGAATTTACGAGTGGTGGATTCTTCTATTTTCCCGACTATCCCGAACGGCAATTTGAACGCGCCGACCATAATGTTGGCTGAACGCGCCGCGGATATGATTTTAGAGGCTGAGATGTTAGCGCCGGCGAATTCCGCCGTTGTGGTTGCCGACGCTTGGCAAACCACACAAAGAAGCACAGCGACAAGTTAACGGTACAAGTTAACGCCATAAGTGCACAACATGCCTGCTCGGTCCGTCTTATCGATGGACTGGCGGCTTCAATTTTAAGTGACTCATTAATTGATGACTCAAAACTCATTAATTGATTACTCAAAATAAGGGTCATGATTCATTTTATCTAAAGGGTCGGTCAGCCCGCAGTGAGTGTGCAAATGATCACTTTCACGACTGAACATCTATCAGGGTTTAACTATCGCAGAGCGCTTTTTAAGTAGCGATATTTAAGGCTTGAGGGCAGAGCGCTGCCTTTAAAAATGATTCAGTTTTTTATTATTAAATAAAAACATGGAGTTACATTTTATGGATTCATATCCTCATGCCTACTTATATTCAGTATCGACTGGGACGGAGTGCATCCTATGATCTGGTTATTATCCGCAGGGATACTGTTCACTTTTGCCGCGATTGCGTTTGTGATTTATCGCTGGGGTAACATTCGCTGTATCGGTGTGACGCCTGTGCGTACGTTTACCTTTATCGCGATACTGTTCACCTCTGGCCTTGATGTCGGCTTGATCATGTTTCCGCTGACCGAGTTTGCCGGCTATGCCAATGTGGCGGCGAGTCCCGAGTACGGCTTTACCAATCCGCTGGCGATTGAGTTTGGCTTTTGGGCCTTCTTAATTTGGGGTTTCTACTTTTTAACCTGCTTCTATTTTTGTGTGATTGAACCTAGGGTGAAGTTCTTCGACATTCCTTTGGTCAAGTTCATCAATAATATCGTGATTATTGGTACCTGTGCCTTTACCGCCTATTTGTTATTAAGCAATTTGCCCTGGTACTTACCCGAATTAGGTGATGGCGAAACCATAGTCGGTAGCTTTTATTTAATCGTATTTTTGGTGATTGCCGCGGCTGTGTATTCCAGCACCAGCATACGTTATGTGCGTATTTTGAGCTTAGCCAGCACTTGGTTATTTTTAGGCTTGATTGCCATGATGTGGGCCAGTGCATTTTTATCGGCTGACTCAAGTGTGGGCGAGTTCTTTACGACCTTTGCCATGCTGGGCGACTACTTCGGCAATATTCAACATTTTGTGTTACCCATCAACGACTACCATGAGTTTTATCTGTTCTGGTGGTTTGCGTGGAGCATTATGATTGGTCAATTTACCTCGCGCTTTGTCGGCGGGATGAAAACCTATCAAGTGCTGCTGGCCATGATGGTGTTTCCGTCTATTCCCATCGCTATCTGGTTCACCGTGCTTTATTACTACAGCGCCAATGGGTTAGATACCTCGGGCTTCTATAATCTGGCGATGGTGATTGTAGGGGTGACCTTTGTGATTAACTCACTCGACTCACTGGTACGCCTGTATACCGACAATCTTAATCTGACGATTGAGCGTTTAGGCAAGCTTAAATATGTCAGCTTTAACTTAGTGTTGCTCTGCAGTCTGACATTACTCTTTCAATTAGACTTTCTTCAAATTCAATGGGTTGGTGCAATCGCACTGGGCCTGATCTTTAGCTGTTTTGGTTACATCATGATGACGCAATTGCAAACAGTTCGTGCCATTGAGCGCTCGCCAAAAGAGAACAAAATCGACTTTACTAAAATTGAGCTAGCTAACTAATGGAAAAATTAATAATGAAATCAAAATGTTTTTATCTTGTCGCCGGCGGATTGTTATTGATGTCGACTGCGGCGAATGCCGGATTATCGGCCACTGTGACGGCGACGTCGGATTACACTTTTAACGGTGTCAGCCAAACGGACAACGGCCCAGCACTGCAAGGCAGTCTGGATTACGGTTTTGATTCGGGATGGTACGTGGGCGGCTTCACCTCGAACGTCGACTTTGGTGGCAGCGATGACACTTGGTTAGAGCTCGATGCCTATGCGGGTAAGTATTATCAACTGAACAAGCAACTGAGTCTCGATGTCGGGCTGGCCTATTACACCTACCACGGCGATTCCTTCTCTGATGAGTACAACTATCCTGAGCTGTATAGCAAGCTAGGTTACGACACTTCCCTTGGCCACTCTGAAGCTAAGTTAACCTACACATGGGACTACTTTGGCTTGGGCGGCGGACATTACACTATGTTGCTCGGCCATACGATTAGCGTTGCCGAGGGCCATGATATTCGCTTCAGTGTTGACCGCTCGACGTCACTCGATGAAGACAAATGGTCATGGGATGGCGGCAAATCCTTTAATCACTATCGCATTGCCTATATGACCAGTTGGAGCGGCTTTGATTTCAGCCTCGCCGCAGAAGATACCAGCATGAACTTAGATACCAGTGACGAGCGCCTAGTGTTGTCGGTATCGCGTCAATTCATGTTGTAATGTAAGGGACTTTTACCATAAAAGTGCCTCCTCTTGGTGAGTTCAGTCGCGCTTTCTGGTAAGGTGCACTCGTTGCTTAGAATGGGGAGAATGCAAAGTACGATGGAAAAATATGAACAATTGCTCATTTCGCTGCGTCGAGTGATACGCGCTATCGACATTCATTCTCGTCAGCTGAACAAACATTCAGGTTTAACTGGGCCGCAATTGATGGTGATGCAGAAAATCGCCCAATTGGATGCGCCATTGGCGAAAACTGTGGCGGAAGAAATTACCCTCAGCCCTGCGACTGTGACGACTATTATCGATCGACTCGAGGGCCGTGGTTTAGTGATCCGTTTGCGCAGTGAGACTGATAAACGTAAGGTGCATTTATACCTTAGCGATGCGGGCCGAGCACTGTTACAGGACTCACCTAAACCGTTACAGGATCATTTTATTAAGCGTTATCAGAATCTTGAAGAATGGGAGCAGAGTCAATTGCTCTCTGCCGTTGAGCGTATCGCGACTATGATGGACGCCGATAAAATTGATGCGGCGCCTATGCTCTTGGTCGGGAAGATCCAAGGCGACGAGTAATCGTTTAGATCATGGTTTAAATGATTAGACGTTAATATCGATTCGTTTTTAAAATGAAAAAGCACTGAATCTTCAGTGCTTTTTTGCTTTTAACTCTATGTCGTTTGGCAGTGCATCTTTTACATGCTTAAGCAGCTGGACAGCTGGTTTGAGCCACAGAGTTAATCAGAATTTCTTGTACTGGCGTGTTGGCGAAACCACCGCTGTTTTTTGTTGGTACTATGCTGATCTGATCCGCCACATCCATGCCGTCAACCACTTTGCCAAACACGGCATAACCATAATTGCTCGCAGACGCATCCAAATGTGGATTATCTAACACATTGATAAAGAACTGTGATGTTGCAGAATTAGGGTCATCCGTGCGAGCCATGGAGATAGTGCCACGTTTGTTGCTAATACCGACTGCGGCTTCATTCTTGATGGGGGCATCGCTTGGTTTGCTTTTGAGCCCTGTGGTGAAACCGCCGCCTTGGATCATAAAGTTATTAACGGTTCTATGGAATAAGGTGCCGTTATAGAAAGACTTATCAACATACTGCTTAAAGTTTTTACCTGTGATTGGCATGTTAGTTAAGTCAATGGCGAGTGTGATATCGCCTTTCGTGGTTTTCATTAAATAACACACATCCGCAGCTAAGGCTGGCGGAGTGGGATCGGGCGTCGGTGGCGTCGGCGTTAGATCACCATCTGTACTTCCTTCACAACCGGTTAAGGCTATGCAGCCGACAAACAGTAATCCTGATAACTTCTTCATTTCATATCCTTATTCTCAATCATCATTGGGGAGTTTCTGCTTTAGCGTTCCATCGAGCGAGCCTCTGGCGGATAAGCGAGGGCATAGCAGGCTCCATGAATGTAATGTTGTTATTATGTTTCTACGCTGTAGCGAGATGAGATGTTGACAGAGGAGAGATAGGCTGTTCAAGTTATAAAGTGCAATTGATACAAAGTGTTGCACCGAACTCCCTAGTCGATATGTTTTGGGTCTTATTCATTGGGTTTTAGTTCGAATGCTATGACATATAAATGTCTTACGCCTGTCATATTATTTTTATGCCTTAGTTCCCTGCTTAGTGCTTGTCTTTTGTAACTGCCTCTCGTGACTGCTTTTCGTCAAGGCCTTGAGAAGCATGCTTGCCCTCTTGCTGAACGCATGCCCCAAGTTGGTGCGTTCCATGTTTATTATTTCGATTGTCACTGCGCGCGAACTTAACTGAGTGCTTCTAGTAAGTTACTGATTTTTTGAAAAAGTTTTTTGTTATTTCCCTGAAATATTTATGTCATCTTCTTGTTACTTTTGGTTGGCATGGTTACTGTATATCTAAAGCTATGGATGAGCGGTCGCGGGGGCGACAAAATATGGGGCTGGAAAAGTTGCTGTATTTGCGGGGGGTTGGAGCAGAATTTACTGATTGTTTTGGCCAAGAGATCCATATTTCCGAGGTAGACAGACAAGGTATCTTGACCTGTATGTTACAGGAAAAAAACACTTTGGCAGGGACTGCCATTGATGCTTCTGCTACAGAGGCGTTATCGAGTGATGTTGAGCTGACTAACGTCGATGCGGTATTGACCGAAGCGCTGATCGCCTTACAAATTGACTTGCTGGATGCCCGTCCTTGGACTCAGGTGTTGCCCGAATTCCATTGGTGTTTTGTGGATGAACCTTGGATAAGCCTTTGTTTACCCGAAACCTATACTTCAGATCTGAGTGTGGCGATTGAATGCGAACAGGGTGAGTCTATCGTATTTGATGTGCCTTTCTCGGCGCTTAAGTCGATTGGCGATTACCGTATTGAACAAACGCTTTATCTCCATTATCGCCTTGATCTTACGCAACTGGGATTAGCACGCCTCGATTTAGCTGAGGCCAAGACCCAAGCTTCCCCTGAACATTCAATGCCCGCTGAGACTGAGGCGGTGAATTTAGCGTCTTATTTCCTGAGCAGCCAAGAGTTCACTAACAACCCAGCCTTAATCAAAAACCAAGACTCATTTGCGCATGCAGCTGACAAAAATGCGAGTGATTTCTCTGTGTTAGGTTTGGGCTTTCATCGTATAGCTTTAAGCTTAAAACATGCCCTAGAGATAAGTGCACAAGTGCCAAGCTCGTCGCTACAGAGCAGTGTGACGGCTGAGGCTGATACCAGCACCTTGTTTTCTGGCACCTTAATGGTGGCACCGCGGGCCGCTTATCAAGGCGTACTCACGGCTGTCGCCCAAGGTAAGCGCCATAAACCTTGGGGGATCAGCGTTCAACTCTACAGTTTACGCAGCGAGAGCCAGTGGGGCATAGGTGACTTTGGCGATTTAGAACAACTGATCACGCTGGTGGCGGCGCAGGGCGCGGATTTCATTCAACTCAATCCTTTGCATGCCCTCGACATTGCGGCGCCAGAGCATCCGAGTCCCTATAGTCCGTGCGATCGCCGCAGACTCAATCCTCTTTATATTCAATTACAAAGCGTTCCTGAATACCAAGCACTTACCACTGAATTTTCAAGCGCTACTTGGATAGAGGCCATCGCCTTACTGAATCGTGACAATTGGCTCGATTATCCTAAGGTGAGTGAGCTCAAATACCGTGCCTTTGAGCAGTTATATCGCGTTTTTTGTGAAACCCATTTAGCAAACGACACGCCCAGAGCGCAAAGATTCCATGAGTTTGTGCGTGAGCAGGGCACTGCGCTGCAAGAGTTTGCTCAAGCGGAATACTTACGTAGCCCAAAAGCGTTTGTACAAGAGGAAGGTTTCTATCTTTACCTGCAATTTGTGGCCGAAAACCAGTTACACCTCTGTCAGCTAAAAGCGAAAGAAGTGGGCATGGGGCTGGGATTAATCCGTGATTTGGCCGTTGGCGCAGCGCTGCAGGGCAGTGAAGTACAGGCCAATGCCGAGCAGTTTTGTTTGAATGCCAGTATCGGCGCACCGCCCGATCCCTTTGCACCCCAAGGGCAAAATTGGGGCTTAACGCCCCTCGATCCGGTGAAGTTAAAACAACATAATTTCAGTCATTTTATCGCCTTGATCCGCGCCAATATGGAAAGCTGTGGCGCCTTGCGTATCGATCACGTGATGGGCTTACTGCGCCTCTGGTGGTGGCCACTGGATAAACAACTCGGCCAGGGTGCCTATGTGTATTATCCCGTCGAAACCTTGCTCGCCATCGTTTGCCTTGAGAGCCAACGCGCCCGCTGTGTGGTGATTGGTGAAGACTTAGGGCTAGTGCCACCGGACATTATTCATCGTCTCTACACTTCTGGCATTTACTCCAACGAATTGTTCTATTTCTGCAAAGACCATCAAGGCTTTAAATCACCGGCTCAATACAAGTCCCAGAGCCTGATGATGCTGGCGAACCACGATGTACCGACTTTAGTAGCTTGGTGGTGTGGCAGCGATTTGCACCTGCGTCGACAGTTATCCCTGTTTGAAACTGACGACCAATTGGGTGAGGCGCTGGCTGGGCGGGAGCATGAAAAGCAGCAGCTTATTTCACTGTTAGTCGCTCAAGGTCTGTTAGCCGAGGCGGCGATAGCAGAACTCGATATTCAAACCTTGCTCACGGCTTGGATGACCCTAGGGGCTCGCGGCAATAGTGCGCTGTACAGCGTGCAACTGTGTGATTTATTAGCCGATCGCCATGCGGTGAACATTCCCGGCACTTGGCTCGAATATCCTAACTGGCAGCGTCGCTTACCTTTGAGTTTAACGCAAGTGTCGGCTTCGCCAGAGATACTGCAGCGATTACAAAATATCGCTGCGGCGAGACAGCTACCGAGTTAATGCTGCTGATCCAGTGCCACATTATGCCATCCCTAAAGGTTCGATAATTAGGAGGTGTTATGCGGATAAAGAGTGCCAATTTGCAAGTTTAATTGACTGATAAACGGAAGAAAAATGATGACTCAAGCCAATGCTTATTTCTACGATGGCGCCGACGTCGCCCTACTTAATGGTCAATACACTGATGTTTTTTCGCTCTTGGGTATGCACAGTGCCAACGAGGGTAAGGCATTAATTGTTCGTTGTTTTTTACGCAATGCCCTCAGTGTGGATGTGATCAGCATTAAAGATGGCCGCAAAGTAGCTAGTCTGGACAAAGTTAACGAGCAGGGATTGTTCGCCGGTACGCTGGGGCGACGCGTCAAACCGTTTCTCTATTTGCTGCGGGTAGAATACCCCCTGTGTCAGCTAGATATAGTCGACCCTTATCAGTTTGATTCACTGCTCAATAGTGACGATATTTACCTGTTTGGTGAAGGCAGCGCCGAGCGCGCCTATGAGTTTTTAGGCGCCAACTGGCGTCAGACCCAAGGCGTTGAAGGTGTGCATTTTTGTGTGTGGGCACCCAATGCCAAACGGGTTTCTGTGGTGGGGGATTTCAACCATTGGGACGATACTCGCCATGTAATGCGCCAACATCTTGCCAATGGTTTGTGGGAGCTATTTCTACCCAATGTGGTTGAAGGCGCCCACTATAAGTTTGATTTGGTTTATCAAAATGGTGAGCGTCATACCAAGTCCGATCCCATGGCGACTCAAATGGAATGCGCACCCCATAACGCTTCTATCGTGCCCCCAAAAGCCCATCACAGTTGGAATGATACTGCTTGGATGAGTAAGCGAGCGGCGACAGCTTGGCATAAAGCGCCCATGTCGGCCTACGAAGTGCACTTAGGTTCGTGGCGTCGTAAGGGAGAGCAAGGCGAGCAATATCTTGATTATCAAGACTTGATTGAACAGCTTATTCCCTATGTGAAGGAGCAAGGTTTTACCCACATTGAACTGATGCCGATCAGCGAGTTTCCCTTTGATGGTTCGTGGGGATATCAGCCAGTGGGTCTCTATGCACCGACCCACAGATTTGGCGATGCCAATGGATTAAAAGCCTTTGTGGATGCCTGCCATCAGGCGGGAATTGGTATCATCCTCGATTGGGTGTCGGCGCATTTTCCTAAGGATCCCCACGGCTTAGTGCGTTTCGATGGCACTTGTTTGTATGAGCATGAAGATCCTCGCAAGGGCACACATCCCGATTGGGATACCTTGATTTATAACTATGATCGCGGTGAAGTGCGCAGCTTTTTATTGAGTAATGCCTGTTATTGGCTGCGGGAGTTTCATTTCGATGGCCTGCGTCTCGATGCCGTGTCTTCTATGTTGTACCTCGATTACAGCCGCGAGCCGGGCCAATGGCTGCCCAATGCCTATGGTGGACGGGAGAATCTTGAGGCCATTAGTTTCTTACAAATTTTGAATCAACGCCTGTACCAAGCTTTCCCCGGCATTTGCATGATCGCCGAAGAGTCCACCGCTTTTGCGGGGGTGACTAAGCCGACGGATCAGCAAGGTCTCGGCTTTGGCTTTAAATGGAACATGGGCTGGATGAACGACAGCTTAAGCTACTTAGGCCGAGATCCGCTTTACCGCCAATTCCACCATCATCAATTGACCTTCAGTTTGATGTACGCCTATACCGAGCAATTTATGTTGTCCGTGAGTCACGATGAAGTGGTTCATGGCAAGGGCTCGTTGCTGCATAAAATTCCCGGTGATGATTGGCAGAAATTTGCGACCCTGCGTGCCTATTACGGTTTTATGTGGGGGCATCCCGGTAAGAAATTACTCTTTATGGGCTGCGAGTTTGGTCAGCGAAATGAGTGGAATCATAACCAGAGTTTAGATTGGCACTTATTGGCTTATGAACCGCACCAAGGTGTGCAACGTTGGCTTAAAGATCTCAATCACTTATATCAAGCCATGCCTGCTTTATCAGTTCAAGATTACGAGGGGGCAGGATTTAGTTGGCTAGATTGTGAAAATAGCCGCGATAGCATCTTTACCTTTGTGCGTTACGGGTTAGCGGGTGATGCGCCGTTAGTGTTTGTTATCAACATGACGCCCCAATTGCACACTGGATTCCGTATTGGTTTGCCCTTGGCGGGGGATTACCGCGAATACCTGAATAGCGATAGCCAGATTTATGGTGGCAGTAACCAAGGTAATGCGGGCACTGTCGTTGCTGAGTCGCTGCCGTGGCAGGGCATGGCGCAGAGCGCGCTGATCACTGTGCCGCCCTTGGGTTGCCTAGTGATAGGGCCTGCAACTGGATTGGCTGAGGCGAACTAGCATGCAAAAGCCCACAGCTGATGATATCAAGCTCAACCTTGACGCTAAAAGCAACCCTTCTCAAAGTGAGAAATGGGCCTTGGGCGCAGGTGAGCCTTTTCCGCTCGGTGCTAATGTTGAGGGCGATGGTGTCAACTTTGCGTTATTTTCAGCTAACGCAACAGCGGTCGAGTTATGCCTATTTGATGACAATGGCGAGCAAGAAGTCGCGCGGATTGCGTTAACTGAACAAACCCAGCAAATCTGGCATGTGTTTGTGCAGGGGCTTAAAGCGGGGCAACTCTACGGCTATCGCGTTTATGGCTCCTATGAGCCTCAGCTTGGCCACAGATTTAACCCCAATAAGTTATTGCTCGACCCCTATGCGCGCCAGCTGGTCGGTGAATATAGCGACCATGAGTCTAACTATGGTTACGAGCTGAATCACAAGGATGAAGATTTATCTTTCAGTAAGTTAGATAACGCTGCCTATGTGCCAAAATGTAAGGTTGTGGACATTCGTCCATTAATCGACATCGCCGCTAAGCAGTCGATTCAGCCCGTTGCGACGAGGTTTCAGCCCAAACCCCTAGAGCGCAGCATTATTTATGAGATGCACGTTAAAGGCTTTACGGCGGCGCATCCTGAGATTGAACCTAATAAACGCGCCACCTTTGCGGGTTTAGCGACTCAGCCTGCTATCGATTATTTGGCCGAACTTGGGGTGACGTGCGTCGAGTTACTTCCAGTACAGGCCTTTTTTACTGAACCATTTTTGCTCGAGAAAAAGCTTACCAATTATTGGGGTTACAACAGTATTGGCTTTTTTGCCCCCGAGCCGAGTTATCTGTCATCCGACGATATTGGTGAGTTTCGCGCTATGGTGGATGCACTCCACGGTGCGGGTATCGAAGTGATCCTCGATGTGGTCTATAACCACAGTGCCGAGGGGAGTCGACTTGGGCCGACCTTTAGTTTTCGTGGCATAGATAATCTCAGTTATTACCGCCTGCATCCGAACGATAAGCGTTTTTACATTAACGATACGGGTTGCGGAAACACCTTAAATATCAACCATCCACGCATGTTGCAGCTCGTGCTTGATTCGCTGCGTTACTGGGTAGAAATCATGGGCGTCGATGGATTTCGCTTCGACTTAGCGGCTTGCCTAGGTCGCGAGGCCTATGGTTTTGATCCCGGTTCAGGTTTCTTCGATGCATTGTTGCAAGACCCTGTGTTGTGCCGAGTGAAATTGATTGCTGAGCCTTGGGATATCGGCCCCGGCGGTTATCAATTGGGTAATTTCCCCGTGGCCTTTAGCGAGTGGAATGACAGATACAGAGACACTATGCGCCGTTTCTGGCGCGGCGATCACAGCATGTTGCCCGAATTTGCTCGGCGGTTTCACGGCTCGGGGGATTTCTTCGAGCATGGCGGTCGTCCGCCTGCGACCAGTCTTAATTTTTTAACCAGTCACGACGGTTTTACCCTCAAAGATTTAGTGAGTTATACCCAGCGCCACAATTTGGCGAATGGGGAAGATAATCGCGACGGTCACCAAGAAAACTTCAGTCATCATTATGGGATTGAAGGGGAAACCGAAGATAGCGCAATTCTGGCACTTCGCAGCCGTCAACAGCGTAACTTATTGACGACACTATTTTTATCCCAAGGTGTGCCTATGTTGTTGAGCGGCGATGAAACGGGCCGCACCCAGCAAGGTAACAATAATGCCTATTGCCAAGACAATGAACTGAACTGGTTTGATTGGTCGGCAAAGGGTATGGATACTGAGCTGTTAGCCTTTACTCAGCAGCTTATCGCCCTGCGCAAACGTTTCCCCTTGTTATGCGCTAAACGCTTCATTCACGAGCAGTTATTGGCCGAATCCTTAGCCGATACCGGTGCTCGCTTAGATTGGTTTAGTCGTCAAGGTGAGCAAATGACCAAGAGCCTGTGGACTGAGTCTATGTGTCGCAGTTTGTCTGTGGTGCTTTCTGGTGACTTAGAAGGCCGAGGCAAGCAGCAAGCTCTGCTGTTGATGGTCAATGCCGACGATAATCCGTTAGCTTTTACGCCGCCGACCTTTGAGCACTTGAGTCCGTGGCAATGCCTTATTCATACCCAAACTGAGCCGCTGGATGCTCAGATCTCTACGACGCGATACTTGCTGCAAGATCGCAGTCTCATGCTTTTTCATGCTGATTTGATTTTCAAGAAATGAAGGAATTAACTATGAGTGACGAAAGCGAACTGAGCCCAAATACCAGCGAAAAAACCGTACCATCCGCGCCAAAAGCGGCAAGTAAGAAGGCGTCAGCTAAGCGTCAGGCCAAGCCTAAAGCCGCTGAACCCTGTGAGCCCTGCGATGCCTTGCCCGCTTCCTTTGAGCGCCATTTACGTTATGGACTCAGCCGTGGCGAAGGTGTGAGCTGCGAATTATTTCAAGCGCTGGCTTACAGCGTGAAAGAACAGATGCTAGACAGTTGGCGTCAGACCCGTGTGGATGACAGCCATTTTCAGCGCAAGCAAGTGGCGTATTTATCCCTTGAGTTTTTGATGGGCAGGGCGCTGGGCAATGCACTGCTGAGTTTAGATTTACAGCAAGATAGCCGTGATGCCTTGAGCAACTATGCGGTATCGCTAGAAGAGTTAGAAGAAGCTGAACATGATGCCGGTTTAGGTAACGGCGGCTTAGGTCGATTGGCGGCGTGTTTCCTCGATAGCTGCGCGAGTATGGACTTATCAGTGACGGGTTATGGCATACGTTACGAATATGGCATGTTCGCCCAGAAGATAGTCGACGGTTATCAGGTTGAGCGTCCCGACCGTTGGCTGCGCGAAGGTAATCCGTGGGAAGTGCGCGTGCCGACCCACAACGTGACAGTGCCATTTTTTGGCCACACAGAATCCTATGTCGATAAACAGGGTCGCAGGCACATTATTTGGGTTGAAACCCAAGATGTGCTCGCCGTCGCCTATGACATGCCAGTTCCCGGTTATCGCAATGGACGGGTGAATACCCTGAGATTGTGGAAGGCCGAAGCGACCGATGACTTTGATTTAGCTGAGTTTAACCAAGGCGACTACACAGAAGCCGTGGCCCGTAAAAACTTGGCCGAGCAGATCACTATGGTGCTCTATCCCAATGATGCGAGCGAGAACGGCAAAGAGCTGCGATTACGTCAGCAATACTTTTTATCCTCCGCTAGCTTGCAGGATTTACTCAAACGTTGGGTGAGTCGCCATGGCCATGATTTCACGCAGTTTGCCGCTAAAAATGTGATGCAGCTGAATGACACTCACCCCAGCATTGCCGTGCCTGAGTTGATGCGGTTATTGATCGACGAATACGGTTTGGAATGGGACAGTGCGTGGGCGATTACCAGCCAGACCATGGCGTACACTAACCATACCCTATTGCCAGAAGCACTAGAGCGTTGGCCCGTGCGCATGATGGCGCAGATGCTGCCACGTATTTTAGAAATCATTTATGAAATCAATGCCCGCTACCTAGATTTAGTCGCCCACCATTGGCCGGGGGACGCTAGCAAACTGGCGAGTATGTCGATTATTCAAGATGGCCCCCATCCCCACGTGCGCATGGCGTATCTGGCGATTGTGGCGAGTTTCTCGGTCAACGGCGTCGCGGGTTTACACACGCAACTGCTTAAATCAGGGTTGTTTAAGGATTTCTATGAGTTGTGGCCGCACAAGTTTAATAACCGCACCAATGGCGTGACGCCAAGGCGTTGGCTTGCCCATTGTAACCCTGCTTTAGCTAAGTTGCTGACCGCCCATTTAGGTAAAGAGTGGGTGACAGACTTAAGCCAGTTAACGGCGCTCAATGCCCTTACGCAGGACACGGCGTTTATCCAAAAATGGCGTGATGTGAAGCAAGCCAACAAGGCTTTGCTGGCGAAGATGATTGCCAAGGAATGCGGCGTCGAGTTCGATCCATCTATGTTGTTTGATGTGCAAGTGAAGCGTATTCACGAATATAAACGTCAGCTACTCAATATCTTACATGTGGTTCATCTCTATCATCAAATCCAACAAGGCCACACCGAAAACATGGTGCCACGTTGCGTGTTGATCGGCGGTAAAGCGGCGCCCGGTTACTTTATGGCTAAGTTGATCATCAAGCTCGCCAGCAATGTCGCCCATATGGTCAATTCCGATCCTTTGGTGACGCCATACCTACGTTTTGCTTTCTTACCCAATTACAACGTCAGCGCCATGGAAAAAATCTGCCCGGGAACGGATTTGTCCGAGCAAATTTCGACCGCGGGTAAAGAAGCATCGGGCACGGGCAATATGAAGTTCATGATGAACGGTGCACTGACGATTGGCACTATGGATGGCGCCAATATCGAGATGTTAGAGGAAGTGGGTTCAGAGAACTTCTTCCTGTTCGGACTCAATGCGGAGCAGGTCGCTGAGGTACGTAACCACTATCATCCGCGCAGAATTATTGACGATTCACCGGCGTTATCTGAGGTGATGAAGTTACTCAAGAGTGGTCATTTCAATCTGCTGGAGCCGGGGATTTTCGATCCTATTATTGCCGCCATCGAAAGTAGCGACGATCAATGGATGACGGCCGCCGACTTTGACAGTTACCGAGTTGTGCAAGAAGCCGTAGCGCGGGCCTATAAAGATCCGCAGGTGTGGACGCAAATGAGTATTCGCAATACCGCTGCCAGCGGACGTTTTTCGAGTGATGTGACGATCGCGGGTTATCGCGATGAAATTTGGAAACTGTAAGGGCTGGGCTCTGGGTAATAGCCTTGTTATAGCGGTTGAGTATAAGCGTTAAGTGTTTGAAAGGAATTCAGCAATCAATGGAAGGAATGGGGAATGCAAGTGAGAAATACTCAGGGGAATACGGCCGTTTCTGCCGTATCGAGAAGCCATTTATGGGCAATCAGTTTGCCGATTTCGGAGTAAGAGCCTATGTCTAATGTTCGTTATATCAGTAATTTAACTCGTGAAACCTATGCGTTGATTTTAGCTGGTGGGCGCGGGTCTCGCTTGCATGAACTCACGGATTGGCGTGCTAAACCGGCGCTGTATTTCGGTGGTAAGTTTCGTATTATCGATTTTCCGCTGTCTAACTGCATCAACTCGGGTATTCGCCGCGTAGGTGTGGTCACTCAGTACAAGTCGCATTCCTTGATCCGCCATGTAATGCGCGGTTGGGGCCATTTTAAGAAAGAGTTAGGCGAGTCGGTGGAGATTTTACCCGCCTCACAACGCTATTCGGAAAACTGGTATCAAGGCACCGCCGATGCCGTATTCCAAAACATCGACATCATTCGCCATGAACTGCCTAAATACGTAATGGTGTTGTCGGGCGATCACGTGTATCGCATGGATTATGCGGGGTTATTAGCCGCCCATGCCGAGTCGGGTGCAGATATGACAGTCTCATGCCTTGAGGTGCCGATTGCCGAAGCGGCGGGTTCGTTTGGAGTGATGGAAGTCGACGACGAGATGCGCATCTTAGGCTTTGAAGAAAAGCCGCTGCAGCCTAAACATTCTCCGGGCAATCCTGAAATGTGTTTAGCATCTATGGGCAACTATGTGTTTAACACAGAGTTTTTGTTTGACCAGCTCAAGAAAGATGCCTTAAACGAAAGCTCAGATCGGGATTTTGGTAAGGATATTATTCCTGCGATCATCGAAAAACATAATGTGTTCGCCTATCCCTTTAAGAGCGCTTTCCCGAACGAGCAAGCCTATTGGCGCGATGTGGGGACGCTAGACTCTTTCTGGCAAGCGAATATGGAGCTGTTATCGCCCACGCCAGCACTGAATTTGTACGATGCCAAATGGCCAATTTGGACCTTCCAAGAACAATTGCCACCGGCTAAATTTGTGTTTGATGACGATGACAGACGCGGTATGGCGCTGGACTCGATTGTCTCGGGCGGTTGTATTATTTCGGGTGCGACTGTGCGCCGTAGCGTATTGTTTAACGAAGTACGTGTGTGTTCCTATTCGTTGGTTGAAGATTCAGTGGTGCTGCCCGATGTGGTCGTGCTGCGCCATTGCAAAATCAAGAATGCCATACTCGACCGTGGCTGCATTATTCCCGAAGGCATGGTGATTGGTTATAACCATGATCACGACCGAGCCAAAGGTTTTAGGGTGTCGGAAAAAGGCGTCACTTTAGTGACCCGTGACATGCTAGGTTTACCAGTAGGTTATGAATAGCGGTTGCAATTCATCCTTTGAGTCGCCAAGCATAACGAGCGCAAACGGCATAGAAACGGGCTTAAGTTTGAGCTTTAAGTACGGGCTTAAGTTAAGTGTTTAGATTAAGCCCTTAGATTTAGCGCTTAGGTACAGTCAGCTTATTAATAAGCCGCTGAAATGAAGTAGCGGGAGTATCCAATTAATTGAAACAACGCATTTTAATGGTCGCGGCTGAAAACGGTGCCCTTGCGGGCGCCAAGGTTGGCGGTATGGCGGATGTGATCCGTGACTTACCCGACGCTTTGGCGGGTGTGGATTTGTGCGCCGATGTGATTATGCCAAGCTATGGCTTTTTGACTGCGGTCGCGAATCAACCCCAAGATTTGGGTGAGTTAACTGTGGCCTTTGGCGGCCGATTGGAGCGGGTGCACGTGTTTGCCATGCCCCATCCTCAAGTGCCAGAGGCGATGATTTATCTGCTCGAACATGCATTATGGCAATCCGTACCTGGGCAAATTTATAGCCAAGGCAGCGCCGAGCGTCCTTTTGCCGACGATGCAACTAAGTTTGCTTTCCTTTGCGCGAGTGTCGCCACGGCATTAGCCACGGGTCGAGTGCCAATGCCGGCTGTGCTGCATTTACATGATTGGCATGCGGGCTGCTTAGCCATGGTAAGGGCGTTTGTGCCTGAGTTCAGCGCACTAAAACAGATTGAGTGCGTGTTCTCTATCCACAATTTGGCTCTGCAGGGGATACGTCCCCTAAGCCAAGACTCGTCCTCGTTTGCGGCTTGGTTTCCCGAGCTATTTGCGTCTTTAACGCAGGGGCAAAAACAGCTGATCACCGATCCGCGTTATCCCCACTGCGTTAACCCAATGCGCATGGGCATAGTGCTGAGCGATAAAGTGCATTTAGTCTCACCCAGTTACGCCAAAGAAGTGTTACAGCCCTCCAAACCTGAGGCGGGATTCTTTGGTGGCGAAGGGCTAGAACATGACTTACAAGTCAAGGCTAATGACGGCAAAGTGGTGGGGATTTTAAATGGCTGTGTCTATTCGTCAGTATCGGATTTAGCCGCTAAGCCACCTGCGCGTATTCAAGTACCCGAGTTCAAGCAATTGCTGAGTGCGGTTGAAACTGCGTTAGTGCAATGGCAGGGACATCAAGCGCAAGTGAGCGGCGTGGACATGATTGCCTTTGCGCGCACACAAGCCCATTGGCGCCAAGCAATGGCGGAGCAAGTACCGAGTCTGTTACTCACTTCGGTCGGCCGTTTGACCGACCAAAAAGTTTTACTGCTGCGCCATCAATTATCCACGGGCTTATCTGTGCTTGAGACCTTACTTAAAGCGTTGAAGCAGATAAAACCGACGGCGCTACTGATTTTACTCGGCAGTGGCGACGCATCGATTGCTAAATCCTTCCAAGCCTTAGGGGCTAAATACGATAACCTATTATTTTTGCAAGGATACAACGAGGCCTTATCCGAAGTGCTGTATCAGCATGGCGATCTCTTCTTGATGCCAAGCTCCTTTGAGCCCTGTGGCATTAGTCAAATGCTTGCTATGCGCGCCGGACAGCCTTGCTTAGTGCATGGAGTGGGCGGATTGAAGGATACCGTTGAGGATGGCGTGACTGGCTTTGCTTTTAACGGCAATAGTTTAGACGAGCAAGCCGAAGCGTTTTTGCAAAGGTTGATGCAAGCCATTGCTTGTTTCGAGGGGAAAACATGGTCAAAGGTGCGTGCGGCGGCCATGGCGCAGCGTTTTGACTGGCATTCCATTGCTGAACAATATCGTCAACAACTCTATTGCAAAGTGTGATGCAGCAGATACAAAGTGTGATGTGGTAAAAGGAATTAACGCATGATTTCTAAGTGATTCTGCTACACTAGTGAGGGGAATGTTAAAATTGTATCAAGCCCCCTCATTTATTGGAGTCGCTCTCTGAGTCATGGATAAAGGTATTCTCTTTCCGTTAGTGCAAAATGCGGCTTTGCTGCTGGCGTTGGTCTTTTTGTACGACGTGATCCCTAAAAAGCATCAGCGGCAGTATTTCTTGCTGTGGCGTATCATTATTGGGATGCTCATCGGTGGTATTGGTATCACCATCATGAGCACGCCTTGGATATATCAACCGGGCGTTTTTTTCGATACTCGCTCGGTTATCCTCTGTATTTCAGGCCTCTTTTTCGGTGGTTTGCCGACCTTTATTGCTGTAGTGATGACGGCGCTATATCGCATCAGTATTGGTGGCGCGGGGATGTGGATTGGCGTCGGCGTGATAGTGTCATCCGGGTTAATTGGGGTGATCTGGCGTCAATATCGTAAGTCTCTGTTAGCCAATATTTCAGGTGGAGAAATTTTTCTCTTTGCCTATACCGTTCATATCGTGATGTTGTTGTGGTTCGTATTTTTACCCAATGGCATCGGAATGCCCTTACTAGAACAAGTCACCCTACCTGTGCTCACCATTTTCCCCATTGCGACTTGGCTATTGAGCCGCTTGTTATCGCGACGTTTTGAATTAGAGCGTGATGAACAAATTCGCTTGCAGGATGATTTTCTTTTTAGGAGCCAATTTAACGCCGGCAATATTGGTATTGCAATAACGGGAATAGATAAAAAGTGGATAAAGGTGAATCCACGTTTATGTCAAATGCTCAAATATTCAGAAGCTGAATTGCTACGGATGACGTGGACGCAAATTACCCATCCCGATGATTTAGAAGCGGATGCGTCGAAATTTGAGCTTATGCTGCGGGGGGATATCGATAATTACGAGATGGATAAACGTTTTATCGTTAAAGACGGTAGCGTGGTTTACACCCATATGACAGTCGCCTGTAAGCGCGGTGGTAATCATGCCGTGCAGTTGGTGATTGCCGGATTTATTGATATCACCTCACAGGCCAGAGCTGATCAAGAGGTGCTCGCTAGCCGTGAACAACTCGAACTGGTGTTAAGCAGTAGCGATCTTGGGGTGTGGGATTGGGATATTCGTCATGATCGTATCGAACGTAACGCCCGCAGCGCCGATATTCTTGGCTGCGATGTTGATATGCTCAACGCTAATAGTCGCCAATGGATGGATGCGATAGTCGCCGAAGACAGACCTAAAGTGCTGCATTCGATTGAGGCCCATATTCGTGGCGAAACGGCGCAACATAAGATGGAGTACCGCTTAAATACCGTAAACCGTAAGGTGCGGTGGATCCTTGATACAGGTAAAGTCGTGAGCAGAGATGCAAACAACAATGCCCTGCGGATGTGCGGAACCTATACCGATATTACCGACGCAAAACTTATCGAAGAATCCTTAAAATTGTCGGCACTGGTTTACGATAACAGCTCTGAAGCCATGAGTGTCCTCGATGAAAAGGGCGTGATTATTACCGTCAACGCCGCCTTTAGTGTGATGACGGGCTATCGTGAATTTGAAGTGCGGGACCAACATGTTCGGCTGCTTTATTGTGACCTCAATGGCCGTGATTTTTACACCAAAATGAACAATGATATCCGCGAGAAAGGCCAATGGCAGGGGGAAATGTGGCAGCGGCGCAAAAATGGCGAGGAATATGTCATCTGGTTAACCATCAATACCATTAATGACAAAGAAGGCCATCCCTATCGACGTGTTGCCCTGTTCTCAGACATTACCGATAAGAAGCAAAATGAACATCTGATTTGGAAACAGGCTAACTACGATACGCTGACGGGGTTGCCTAATCGGCGCATGTTGTTGGAGTATTTAAGCAGTGAAGTGAAAAATGCCGACCGCAATCGCAACCACTTTGCCTTATTGTTCTTGGACTTAGATTTCTTTAAAGAAGTGAATGACACCTTAGGCCATGCTATGGGCGATTTACTGCTGATAGAAACCGCGAGTCGATTGAAATCCTGTGTGCGTGATGCCGACGTCGTGGCGCGTCTTGGCGGCGATGAATTTACTGTGGTGTTAAGTTCGATGGAAGACCATAAGGGGATTGAGCGCGTCGCCGAGAATATTTTGCGACGAATTGCCGAACCCTATGTGTTAGGGGAAGAAACCGCTTATATCAGCGTCAGTATTGGGATAACTTTATATCCCGATGATTCGACCAGTATTGAAGGGCTTCTCAAGCATGCGGATCAGGCTATGTATGCGGCGAAAGATCAAGGGCGTAATCGCTTCAACTATTTCACCCCATCGATGCAGGAATACGCCAAATACCGCATGCGCTTGATCCAAGACTTACGTCAAGCGGTCGTGAATAAAGAATTTGAACTGCATTATCAGCCGATTGTTGCCTTAGCAACGGGTGAAGTGACCAAGGCTGAAGCCTTGATCCGCTGGCATCATGCAGAGCGTGGTGCTGTGTCGCCTGCAGAGTTTATTCCTGTGGCGGAGGATACTGGCTTGATTGTTGAAATCGGCAATTGGGTGTTCGAGCAAGCCGCTCGTCAGAGTGCGGCGTGGCGTCATGAATTAGGGGTTGAAATCCAAATCAGCGTCAATAAATCCCCAATCCAATTTCGTGATGAAGGCACGCTGCTCAATGATTGGTTGAAGTTATTGCAAGATCTTAATATTACAGGCGCGGGCGTGTGCGTTGAAATTACCGAGGGCTTGTTATTGGACGCCAGTATGGGCGTGACCGAAAAACTACTGGCCTACCGCGATGCGGGCGTGCAAGTGTCTCTGGACGATTTTGGTACTGGCTACTCTTCACTCGCCTATCTGAAAAAGTTTGATATCGACTATCTTAAAATTGATCAATCTTTTACCCGTCATATTGATACCGATTCAAACGATCAAATTCTCTGTGAGGCGATAATAGTAATGGCCCACAAATTGGGAATGAAGGTGATTGCCGAAGGTGTCGAAACCGAGGCGCAGCGCCAAGTGTTGTTGGCGGCAGGTTGTGACTACGGCCAAGGTTACTTGTTCTCAAGACCTGTGCCTGCCGCTGAATTCACCCAAAAATACCTGCAAGCTTCGCCTTTAGTTTCCCGTGTCTAAGAGGATATTGACCGCGGGATGATAATTGCCTATAAAAACGCCGCGGATTTTGCTAGACTCCGCGGCCCCGCGTTGGGGCATTGAGTATCACCTCGCATCAAAGTTTTACTACTTAGCTAAAGAGTCCCTATGAAATTTGAAACACTCGGTTTATCTTCTCCTATTTTGAATGCGATAACTGAGTGTGGCTATCAGCAACTCACTCAAGTGCAAGAGAAAGTGATCCCGCTTGCCTTTGAAGGCAAAGACATTATGGCCTGCGCCCAAACGGGTACAGGTAAGACGGCTTCCTTTGCTCTGCCTGTACTTGAAAAGCTGGCGGCTGAGTCTTTAACAAGCGACAGCAATGATAAACCGATTTTACGCGCGTTGGTGATGACTCCCACCCGCGAACTCGCGATCCAAGTCTGCGAAAATATCCAAAAATACAGCCAGTTCCTGCCGCTGAAAACCTTAGCGGTTTACGGCGGCGCCAACATGAATCCCCAGCGTAAAGGGGTAGAGCAGGGCGTTGATATTTTGGTGGCAACCCCAGGTCGTTTATTCGATATTATTGGCCAATTCCAGTTAGATTTATCGAGCGTCACGACCTTAGTGATCGACGAAGCCGACCGCATGCTAGACATGGGCTTTGTGCGCGATATTGAAAAAGTGAAACGCTTAATTGCGCCGCAGCATCAAACCATGTTGTTTTCAGCCACATATAGCGATGCAGTCAAACAACTCGCCGAGAAAATGCTGAATGAACCTCAGTGGGTGAATGTTGCTGACACGACTACCGCATCCACAGTAGTGCAGGAAGTGTATCGCGTTGATAAACGTCGCAAAGCCGAGCTGTTGTCAGAACTCGTTGGCCGCAACAATTGGCGCCAAGTACTGGTTTTTGCCAGCACGAAAGAAAGCGCCGAGCATTTATTGCAAGAATTAAAGCTCGATGGCATAGCCGCAGGCGTGTTCCATGGCGATAAAACTCAAGGCGCCCGTAATCGGGTGTTAGAAGAGTTTAAAGCCAGTAAATTACGGGTGCTGGTGGCAACCGATGTGGCTGCACGTGGGTTAGACATTCATGCCTTGCCTATGGTGATCAACCTTGAATTGCCTTTCCTTGCCGAAGATTATATCCATCGCATTGGCCGTACAGGCCGTGCTGGATTAACCGGTCGCGCGATTTCGTTCGTGTCACCTTCTGACGATGAAATGCTTGCTGAAATTGAAGCCTTGATTGAGCAAAAACTGCCTGTATCGGTACAACCGGGTTATGAAGAAGGCACGCCTTTACCTGCCCGCTACCGTGATGCGCCTGCCGCACCGATTAAGCCGATTGGAAAGTGGAGCCATAAGGCGCCGCAGGATCGTACTATTGGTCAGTCTCGTCAGGGTAAGTACGCTAAAGGTAAAGCGCAGGACAGCAAAGCAGGTGCCGATAAATCCTCTAGCCGTGCTAAGCCTGCGTCAGGCTCAGGTAAGCCGTTTAATGCAACTAAACCTAAGTCGAATTTGGTGAGCAATAAGTCAGGTTTTGGCTCTCGCACCAATAAGTCAAAATAAGTAAAATAAGCTAAGTAAAAATAAGCCAAGTCAAAATAAGTTAAGTCAAAATAATTTAAACCAGAATAAGCTAAGCCCAACAATCAAGGCTAATAAGCGCCAAGAGCCTGTCAGCCTTGCTGTTTAACGTTTGCTTAGTTGGTTAAATAGCCCCACCATTCTAAAAGCGCATCCTCACCGATGCGCTTTTTGTTGAGCTTCAAAGCCAATACTTCTACACTCGAGCGCCAAGCTTTCTATTCGAGCGAGTTTCCTTATGATTATCAAAGCGATTCCCACCAATATCATCACAGGTTTTTTAGGCGTAGGTAAAACCTCTCTGATTAAACAATTGCTGGCGACTAAACCCGCGGATGAGACTTGGGCTGTGCTGGTCAATGAGTTTGGTGAGGTTGGCATTGATGCGGGGTTACTGAACTCATCCGATAACGGCATACAAATTCGTGAGGTGGCGGGGGGCTGTATGTGCTGCGCAGCGGGCGTGCCGACGCAAGTGGCGATCAATCAGTTGATTGCGAAAGCAAAACCTGATCGCTTATTGATAGAACCTACTGGGCTTGGGCATCCTAATGAAATCATTAAAGTATTGAGTGCACCCCATTATCAGAATGTGATTTCACTGCGCAGTACTTTATGTTTGGTGGACGCGCGTAAAATCCACGATCCTCGCTATCGCGAACATGCAAACTTCATCCAACAGCTGCAAGTGGCCGATGTGATTATCGCGACTAAGTCGGATTTATATGACGCTGAAAATACTAAGTTACTCTATGAGTTACAGACCTATTTAAGTCATATCGAGCGCACTGATATTCCTGTTGTGAGCCACACTAACCAGCAACCTTTACCTAGCGCGCTGCTGGATTATTTAAACCAACCAAGGCGCGTGTCACTCAATATAAATGGGCATGCTAGCGTGGGCTTAAAGCTGGGCAGCCTACCGACGACAGCGCCAAGCCTGTTCCGCACGGGTGGTTCGCGTTTGAGTGAGCTAAGCCTTTTTGCCGAAGGCGCAATCGAAGTCGCTCTCGAATTCGATGCACGTGGCATAGTACGCAAGCAGAATCAAGGCGAAGGCTGTTTTAGCTGCGGCTGGGTGTTTGAACCAAGACAAGAGTTTGATTTCGATAAATTAATGGCGTTAATTCAGCGTTACACTCAGTCATCAGACGTCGGGCAAGTCTTGCTGAGGTTAAAGGCTGTAATGATCACCTCTGAGGGGATCGCTGGATTTAACTGGATTGATCATGAGTTTACTGTGGTTGAACTCGATGACACCTTAGATTCCAGACTTGAGATGATTACAGTGAATGACGTCGATTGGGACGAGATTGAGCTGCAGTTGCTCGCCTGTCTTTGTTAACGATTAACTGCTCACTGACTTTCCCATCGCCCTTTATTACACATGTGAGCATAGGTTAGGCGGGTGCTAATAAAGTTGCAGCGGTCGTACATGAAGGAACAGTCGTGCATGATCAGTCGCGCCGGCTCAGTAAGGCAAGGTTACGCGATATTCTTGGCCGAGTGTCGTAAAGGTGCCATTTTGGATCATGTCCTCGAAAAAACGGTCAAACCTTTGTCTTAAGGGATCGAATTTCGCCTGCTTCGGAAATGCCATATAACCGTCTTGGACATCGATTATCGGTGTGATTGGGGTAATCGCCTTAGGGATTTTGATTTGGGCGAGCACGGCATCGGTATTGCGGCTGTTTGTGGCGAGTAAATCTAAATCACCCCGAGAGAGGCGTTCTATCCCGCTTTTAATATCGACAAATTCATTGATATTAAAAGATTTAGTTTGTTCATTAAACGTCGGGCCATAACTCCACCCCTGCATCTTTCCAATCCGTTGACCTTTAATGCTGGCATAGTCGCCATTCCAGACAATTTCATGGCCTACACGGGCATAGAACACCATATTATCGCGGTAAAAGGCTTTCGTCGCAAAAGCCAAGTTTGCTTCACGCTCTGGGGTATCGTAGGGACCAATCAGAATATCCGCTTGGCCACGTTCGACCATAGAAATGGCACGGCGCCAAGGGGTAATCTGATAGTGAATGTTCACACTTTGCTGCTGGGCAAAGCGATTTAAAATATCGACACCTAAGCCAGTATATTCGCCATTGGGTTGTAGTTCGAAAATTTGGCTGAAGCTTGTACCCACGGCCAGCAGGTCTTTGGCCTGCGCAGTCAAGCAAAGGCTGCTGAGCGCCAAAAGGATGACTTGTGCAAAGGCTTTGCTGGGTATCATGGCATTCCTTGTGTGTTATGAATGCGGGAGCTTAAGGCTAGGTATCTCGCAAAAGGTGGCGATACCATGATGAAATTCACTGAGATTAAGGTTAGCAAATTTTACCTTGATTGGGGCGCACGTTAACATTTTTATGTTTTGAGATAAACGTGAGATTAGTGAGAATCGTAAGGGTATTAAGCCGTTGATCTTCAATTGATACATCATCCTATCCCTCAGATCGTTTAATGATACCTAAAGGTGTCAATTTGTATCGTTTGCGGGTGAGGATGAGAAATGTATTTTAGTTATGCGTTTAAATCAGTTAAGGCCGAATAAAGGGGATTGGGGTATGCTCTGCCACTAATTGATTGATACGCCAACGCTAGGCGGCCTATTTGAGCGGGATGTTATGAAGCTGCAGGAAATAGATAAAACCTTGTATCGTAAAAACATGAATTTATTCATCGTAATTTTAGTTGTTAGCTTAGTCGTGCTGTCATTGCTTTTGGGTGCAGGGCTGATTGCGCTGTTTGGGGCAACGCCTGTGCCGGGCGAGCCTACAGGTAATTTCCATTTGAATCTCTTAGGGGTGATTTTCAGTCTGGGTCTGTGTAGCGCAGTGATTTATAACTTGAAGGATAAACCCTTCTTCAGCGAAATTTATTATGTGTGGCAATTAAAGCAGCTCCATAATCGTATCTATCGCAAGTTGATAAAGATTAAAGCCGCTGCGGCGCAAAATGATGTGAATGCTTTGATTATACTGCTGTTTTATTACACGAGTTTAAGGCAAGTGTATGAGCTCGATGACAATACCCTGACCTTGCCAGCGCTGACTCAAGATCTCAATCGTTTGAATGCACAAATCGAGAGCTTAGGTTTATTGCTATCGCCTGAACAATTTACGCCTGAGCTGCTGACGCGTCCTTTTTGATACTGATAAGGCAAGATGAAGATCGCTCCTCACCTTGCCTTTATTTAGGCCTTATCTTGTCTTTATCGCCCTTACCTCGAATGAGGTTAGCGAGTCCCGCTTAGGCGGCTTGCTGGGCTCTTTGCAGTGTGAGTAACCACTTACCATAGATAAAAATCCCCACCGCTGAGATAGTCCCTATGGCGGCGATGATGTACCACGCCATGCCAATGTTATGGCTGTGGTACAGCAGTTGGGTGAGTTCCTGGGCGCTTTCACCTGTGTAGCTCACCAAGGTAGTAAAGGCTTCACCTTGGGGAATGGCGCTAACCTCAGTGCCGTTCATGCCGCGCTCTAACAATAAATCCCGCGAAAACAATTCTTTCGATGCATAAATTTCATAGAGTTTAGGGCCAAAGTAGCCTTCTAATCCCCAGCCGATCCCTTGGGGTAACATCACAAAGCCCAAGTACATGGCTTTTTTACCTTCGGGCGCTATGTTGCCCATAAACTCATTTTTCTTCGGGCTAATCATCATTTCGCCAATGGAGAACATAGCGATCGCGAGCACGATAAACCAAGCCGCATGGAAGGCGCCGATAAACACAAAGGCCAAAATACTCAGCAAACAACCAACAAACATAGCAGTTGTGATGCGGTATTTAGCCGTCAGTGCGGCGACGATAAAACAGCTGGTCATGATCATGCCGGCATTAAGGTTGAGCATGCCTTCTGGCATCACCTTAGTGCCTTCGTTATTGAGGCCAAGCCAAAATTGCAGAATGCCGTTACTGGTGCCTTCGCTGCCAAAAAGGGATGTGACGATTACGCTGGTATCGACCCATTCGGAAATATGGATAGGCAACACATCGAATAGGGCATTGTACAAGAACCAAAAGCCTGCAAATACCAACATGTAGTAGATCACAATCGGCTTTTTCAGCTCACGCCAAGCATCACGCCACAGGGCTTCTTGTTTGACTTCACCTGACTTGATTTGTTTATTACGCTCTAGTCGCTCGGCTTTGCCTGGTTCTGTATAGGTCAGTAAAAATAAGAAGTTGAGTGAGATAATCGCGGCGCAGGCGAAAAACACATTGTCCCACGACAATTGGCGCATATGTACGGCCACTAACGGCCCGAGGAAACCGCCAATGTTGACGACTTGGTAAAAAATGCCCCAAGCCATAGAGGTATTATTGCGATTAGTGGACAGCACTAAGGTGCCTTGAATGCCCGGTTTAAATATCCCAGTACCGATGGCGAGGAGTAATGCGCCAGCAAGAAAGCCCCAAAAACTGGGGAAGAATGCCATCACCAGATAGCCAAAGATTTTAATGATGGTGGAGCCAAAGATGGTTTCTTTGTAGCCGACGCGGTCAGAAATGCCACCGGTGAATACAGGCACAAAAGTTTGCATGATCGCCCAGAGGGAAATAATAATGCCGTAGTCGCTTAGGCTGATCCCAAGCCCGCCCGCAGACTCAGGCGCTTTAGCGTACAGTCCTGCACTGGCTTTGACGCCGTAGTAAGCGATACGCTCGACTAACTCCATCCCGCCGACCAGCCAAAACACATAACCTAAGCTAGTAATGGACGCCCACATACCGAGCTGTTTGACTTCCCGCAGGTCGTTGCCTGCATTTGGACTATTCTGACTCATGTCCTTCCCTTATTATTGTTATTGAATTTATTATTAATTAAGCCATTAATTATCAACATCTTAAATTTTTATAGTTAATAATTTTATCTTACTAAAATACGTGAATAGGCTTGCTTGAGCTAATACTTTACCTAATTCGGCCTTAAACGCCAAAAAAGTAGCAAAAAATGATGAGTTAGCCTACCTCTGTTATTGGACTGTGCTCGGTTTGTCATTTGACTGAAATTGGACTGTTTAGACTTAAGTCATTGTGATGATTAATCTTTGTGGTTACATCTTCATACTTAACTTGCTTTGAGTTACGGCTGATTTTAGGTACAATCCATTGTCGCATTTTTGTTCACCCGATCATTTTTCTAAATAGATACGACTCTTGCCCCCTTTTTTGTGAGAAACGCTAATGACAGCAATAACATCTAATCATGCTCCTGCGGATATGAGCCTGCTCGAGGAGCCGATTGCGAAGCTTTTTTGGCGCTATACCATACCCACCATCGCCTCTATGTTGGTGACGGGCGTCTATGTGACGATTGATGGCATCTTCGTTGGCCACTATTTAGGTGAAACTGGGCTGGCTGGGATGATGTTAGCCTATCCAGTCGGCGCTATTTTGTATGCGATTGGCGCCATGATCGGCATGGGTAGCGCGGCATTAGTGTCGATCAATCTTGGTCAAGGTAATGTGGCTAAGGCCCGTAAATTGCTCGGTAATGCCTTTAGTTTGTGTTTATTGGCGGGAGCCATTTTTGCCCTCATTGGTGGGATATTCTCGCGGGATATTTTGATCGCCCTCGGGGCGCAGGGGGATATTCTCGAAAACGCCAACGAATATCTGTTCTGGTATTTTGCCCTGTGTCATTTCCCCATTATTTCAATGACCTTCACCACATTGCTGCGTAATGATGGTCGGCCAT
This sequence comes from Shewanella sp. SP2S2-4, assembly GCF_031932025.1. Taxonomy (NCBI): domain Bacteria; kingdom Pseudomonadati; phylum Pseudomonadota; class Gammaproteobacteria; order Alteromonadales; family Shewanellaceae; genus Shewanella; species Shewanella sp. SP2S2-4. Next base: position 3,453 of record NZ_JAUOER010000019.1, on the reverse strand, counting down.
CCATGGTAACTTGGGTGCTGATCTTGGGCGGTGTATTAAATACTTTCTTAGATTGGCTGTTTATTGTGGTCTTCCCCTTTGGTTTAGCGGGCGCTGCGATTGCGACCATGATGTCGCAGGCGGTGACTGGGCTTTTGTGTTTGCAGCATTTTTTCAGTCCTCGGACTCAGTTGAGGATCGACCTTGAGCAGATGAAGCTTAAGCTCGACAATTGCTTGAACATAGCCCGCGTGGGTTTACCCAGCTTTTTGATGAACCTTTATTTGTCGATAGTGTTAACCCTGCACAACACAGCTTTTTTGTGGGTGGGCGGCCCCTTACACGTGGCAGCCTATGGCGTAGTCAGTTACACAGAAGCATTCTTCTATTTGATTTTCGAAGGTATCGCCCTCGGCACGCAGCCTATTTATAGCTTTAATGCGGGCGCTGGGCGTTTCGATAGGGTTAAGCAAGCACGTAATATTGCCTTTGGCATGACGCTGCTCACTGCTGCTTTAGGTTTAGCGCTGATTTATTCTCGCCCTGAATGGCTAGTGTATTTGTTTGCCGGCGATAATCAGAACCTAACGCCTGTGGCGATTGAAGGTATGCGCTGGTATTTCTGGGGCTTACCAATGGAAGGTTTAATCTTAGTCGGCGCGAGTTTCTTCCAAGCGATTAATTGCTCGAAACAAGCCTCTATGCTGACCGGCGCGAAACTTATCCTGATCGCTGCGATTATCTACTGCTTCGCTTGGATGTTTGGCGTGATTGGTGTGTGGGTATCGCTCGCAACCTGTAGCACTATTCTGACGATATGGATGTTCTACGCCATGAAGCGAGTCGAGGCTCGGCTGCAATAACTCTGTTTTGTTCCAGTCTTGTCTGTGCCTGCTTTTTTGCGTGCGCTGATGATGAGGGAAGAGGGCAAAAGAAGGCAAAATAAGCGGCCAGACAAGCGGGAAGAACAGAACCAGAATAGCGGACATAAGTAGTTAGTTTTCCCTGAGTTTCATAATCAATTTTACAATTGATTTCACCATTAAGTTCACTATTGTTTTCAGTATCGGGGCGATTCATGGCACCGATTGCTATTCAACTGCTATCTTTCTGCGCCAAACATGACTTAGGGCTAGCGTGGGATGATGGCCTCTGATACATTTCGCTGGTTTAATCTGCTATCAAAAATGACGCCTTCAAGCGGGCGGTTTTTTCGAGGTCATAACCCTCAGAAAACCAGCTAGATTCGCTATGAAACTCGGGTCAGTTGATCGTCGATATAACTGGGTATTGAGCCGAATGACTCGCTCGTTGATTTTAGTAATTTATGTTTTATGAGGCCCTTATGCGCACCACTGCAGTCATTTCTATGCTGTTGCTTGGCGTGTTAACCACAGTTAATGCCAGTGCCAAAGAGAATGAGTTAGTGTTTGCCAGCGACTTTGAAGGCAATCGTTTATCTCAACCTTGGTCGTGGATCATGGGTTGTCAATTTGAAGGCGCAGAACCCCACAGTGGTGAAAGTGCGCTGTTATGTGCCGAAGGCAATAGCAGCATAGTCAGCAAGTACCCCATTTCTGAAGCGGGTCTGTTGGAGTTTTGGGTTAAAACCCAAAATACTCAAACCCAGTATCGAATCAATGTATTAACCTCACCAGTATTAAAGCTCGATGCCCAGTGGCAGCATGTTGCCTTAATCGATATCACTCCGGGTGCGAACGAGTATTTAGCACACAGAGTCTCTATCGACGATCCGAGCCGCCAGTATATTCGCCTCGACATTGAGTCCATTAATGGCCCCATCAGTCTGGATGATTTGAGCTTAGATAAAATTCGCCTTGATACGGCCCTGCAAAAAAATGAGCAGAAAATTATCGGCGGGATTTTAGATAAGCTTAAAGCTGACAAGAACTACGAAGTGCAGTCTGAGTCATTCCGCACCTTAGGTAAAAACTACGCCGCCCAGCTTGAGAGCCAAAGACAATACCTCGAATACTCGAATGCCATCTATTCCAGTATCACCTTTGTGTTGGCAACCTCTGAGCGCAACAAGATGTCTAACCCTATGGGATATAACACCTTTAGGTCGGTGTTATCCGACACTAAACGTGTGGCATCACCTATCCAGCAGGCACGCTTGGGTTCTATGGTGAAACCCTTTGGCGATTTAGCCACCGCGACCTTAAATGTGGTCAGTGCCGGTGCTTATTCCGCCTTTGCCGAACCTTTTAAATCATTCTTGGCCGCGACCTTCGATCGCTCCAACTATGACAACAGCGATCTGAGCCGTAGCGATAAAAAGTTTGCCGAAGAAAATGGCCTGAAAATTTATCAGCAGGCCGAACGCTTTATGTCTGAAATCGAAAAAGAGCTGCAACAAGTCACGGCACTAGACAATGATTTAGTCAGCATGCAGAAGAACTTAGATACGTTTCGTAAGGATCTCGATAAGCATCTACGCGGCTATTTGCAGCATGCCGGCATTGCCCGCACGCCTGAAAACTACAGCCGAGTGATGAGTAAAGACGAGCAAACCCGAGCACTTGTGATAACTGAGGCCAGTGCCAATATCAGCGCCAAAGCCGAAGCTTTATTGGCTTCGAATAGCAATGCTGAACTGGTGCAGTACATGATTAAAACCACTGAAAAAATTGATGAATTTCAAGAATTCAAGGAGCGTTTTAACCAGATCACCTCGGCCATGCTAACCTTCTACGATAAGTTTGAACGCTCAATTGCCACTGAACAAAACCCCTTCACCGACCCAAGCGATCGCGCCGTATGGGAGCAACACGCCCAAAGCGCCCGTAACTACATTCGCCAGTCGAAGGAAGCGTTCACTAAAGCCTTTATGTAAAGGATTGTTGTAACAACATCGACTGAGCTTTTTTCACCGAAATGGCAGCGCAAATCTTTTTCGCTGCCATTTTTTATATCCTCAATTTGCCAAAGCGCTCGTTTAATAAGCCATTTTAATCTGAGCGTGTTGTAGGTAATCCTATAGTGCATTATGTTGTCGATCTAGAATAGTCAGTTGTTTGGTTTTATCAGTGATGGAGTTGTTGACATGGAGTTTCAGGCTATCCCAATTATGCGGATTTTTGATGAAGATAAAGCCAAAGAGTTTTATCTTGGTTTTCTTGGCATGGAGTTAGATTGGGAACATCGTTTTGAAGAGGGTTACCCTATTTATATGCAAGTGTCGCTTGGCGATTTTGTTTTACACCTAAGTGAACATTCTGGTGACTGCACGCCTGGCAGTAAGGTTTTTGTTAATGTCAGCAACCTAGATAAACTTTTTACACAAATTACTTCAATGCCATACAAATATAATAAGCCAAGCATTGAAGAGGCAACTTGGGGGGCGAGGTGTTTCACTGTGACAGATCCATTTTCAAATAAGATATTGTTTAATGAATCATCGGATACATAACAAACAAATGTTGTCGCCAGCAAAAAGTGCCGGCTGCAACG
>NZ_JAUOER010000018.1:0-99738 GCF_031932025.1 Shewanella sp. SP2S2-4 | reverse complement strand
AAGATGTATATCGCTTCGGACATTTTTTCGAGCGTCAGGCTTATTTCGCTAACAGTACTTTTCGCTCGCGGGAAGCGGCTGCCAGTTTACGCAGCAGGACTTCTGAGTCATCCCAATGTAAGCAGGCATCGGTGATGCTTTGGCCATAACAGAGTGGTTGGTCTGCAACGACTTTCTGGTTGCCTTCCCGTAAGAAGCTTTCAGCCATAATACCGGCGATGGCAGTGCTGCCTGCCCGCATTTGCGCCATGATTTCATCGGCGACGTTAAGCTGTTTAAGGTGGTTTTTCTCACTATTACCGTGGCTGAAATCAATCACTATACGTTGAGTGACCCCAACAGAGGCAAGTTGTTGACGTGCTTTTTCGATGTCTTCGGCGTGGTAATTAGGCGTTTTGCCGCCGCGCAGAATGATATGACCAAACGGATTACCATGGGTGCGATAGACCGCCATCGCGCCATCTTTATCCGGTGAATAGAAAATATGTGGAACTTGTGCGGCGCGCACTGCATCGACGGCGATATTGATATTGCCATCGGTACCATTTTTAAAACCAACAGGACAAGACAGTGCCGAGGCCATCTCACGGTGAACTTGGCTTTCAGTGGTGCGTGCGCCAATTGCGCCCCAAGTAATGAGATCGGCGATGTACTGACCGTTCACCATATCTAAGAATTCGGTGGCGATAGGTAATTTTAATTCAGTGATTTGTTGCAGCAACTCGCGAGCAATACGTAAGCCTTTGTTTGGCTCGAAACTGCCATCAAGATCGGGATCAGAAATTAATCCTTTCCAGCCGACAATCGTGCGAGGTTTCTCAAAATAGACCCGCATTAAGATACACAAATCATCTTTCAATTCTTGATGTAACGCGGCTAAGCGTTGCGCATAATCTAATGCCGCTTTGGTATCGTGTATTGAGCATGGGCCTATGATCACCAATAGACGTTGATCTTCACCCATAATAATGGCTTCGACTTCACGACGTTGCTGAACCAGATAATCGGCCGCAACTTGAGTTAATGGGAACTCAGATGCCAGTTGCGCAGGTGAGATGACTTTTGCTAATAAGGAAGTGCGTAGTTCGTCTGTTTTTATGGTCATTCAAAATACCGAGCTTGCGTGCGGCGCTTTTCGCCAGATTGCCTCGGATTATAACGAATCGAACCGAGTTGCACAGCGCCAATTGTGTTAATTGTCGGCAACTGTGCAATGAATTTGATTTAAGTTAGATTCATTTAAGCTAAATTCACTCGGTTTTTCTGGCTGCGTTTCACTCTGCAAGCTTAGAACATGTGGCGTTCTAGGCCCGTGACATCCAAGATTTTGGTGGCAATTTCTTCCACGGAATGATTCGTTGTATCTATATAAGGAATGCGTTCACGTTTAAATAGCATTTCGACTTCTTTGACTTCTAAGCGGCACTGCTTGAGTGACGAGTAGCGGCTATTCTCCATTCGACTCTGACGGATTTCATGTAAACGCACTGGGTCAATCGTTAAACCAAACAGCTTTTTCTTATTGCGTTTCAACGCTTCAGGTAACTTGAGGTTATCCATATCATCTTCGGTGAAAGGGTAGTTTGCTGCTTTGATTCCAAACTGCATCGATAAATACAGGCTAGAGGGTGTTTTGCCACAGCGTGAGACCCCAAGTAGAACTAGATCGGCTTGATCCATGTGTTTCATGGTCTGGCCGTCATCATTATCCATGGCGAAATTAATGGCATCAATTCGCGCTTCATAGCCGTGATTCGCTTTTCCATGGGTGCGATGTAGCACCGGAGAAGCTGAAACCCCTAAATGTTGTTCGAGTGGGGCAACAAAAGTATTCAAAAAATCATAATCTAAGCCTTCACTCGAGTAGATGATGTCGCGGATCTCCGCTTTTACGATCGAATGGAATACTAACGGCCGCTCACCTGTTGTAATAAAACAATCATTAATTTGTCGCTTAACTTGCTCCGCTTTCGTCAAAGTTTCGACGAATGGAATTGTAAGTGACTCAAATTCTAATGGAAATTGCGAGAGAACCGCATGACCAAAAACTTCAGCTGTGATCGCTGTCCCGTCGGAGATATAGAATACTTTTGGTGCCATACTGACCTCTTGTAGTAATAAAATTACAAATAAAATTATAGATTTACGCGTGTTCGACAGGAGTGTAAAATGCCGCTGCCCTCGTGTGAAGGGGCCACTGAAATAAACTTGCGGAGATAGAACTGTGCAGCAATACGTACTCTGGTATCAAGAATTAGGCATGGGTGACGTCAACTTAGTTGGCGGTAAAAATGCTTCTCTAGGCGAGATGATCAGCAATCTGGCCAATGCCGGTGTTCAAGTACCTGGCGGATTTGCGACAACTTCCCATGCGTTCAACGAGTTCCTTGAACAAAGCGGAGTTAACCAGAAGATTTATGACATTCTAGCCACACTGGATGTAGATGATGTCAATGCGCTGGCTAAAGTAGGTGCACAGATCAGGCAGTGGGTTATCGACACCCCATTTCAACCAGCATTAGAGCAAGCGATTCGTGAAGCTTACGATAAACTTGCCGCTGAAACTAGCGAAGCGTCATTCGCGGTACGTTCTTCTGCAACAGCTGAAGATATGCCAGATGCGTCTTTTGCGGGTCAGCAAGAAACTTTCCTAAACGTTAAAGGATTTGAATCTGTACTGACGGCTATCAAGCACGTTTACGCTTCACTCTTTAACGACCGCGCGATTTCTTACCGTGTTCACCAAGGTTACGAACACCACGGTGTTGCCTTGTCTGCTGGCGTGCAACGCATGGTACGTTCAGACAAAGCGGCTTCAGGTGTGATGTTCACTATGGACACTGAATCTGGCAATAACGATGTGGTGTTTATTACTTCATCTTTTGGTCTGGGTGAAATGGTTGTTCAAGGCGCGGTAAACCCTGATGAATTTTATGTTCATAAACCGATTTTAGCCTTAGGTCATAAGGCTGTTGTGCGCCGTAATATCGGTAGCAAGCTCATCCAAATGGTGTATTCAGATGATGCTGCTCACGGCAAACAAGTGAAAATTGAAGACGTGAGTGCTGACAAGCGTCGCCAATTCTCAATCAATGACGCTGAAGTTGAAGAATTAGCTAAGCAAGCTATGGTTATCGAAAAACATTACGGTCGTCCAATGGACATCGAATGGGCGAAAGACGGTAACGACGGCAAGCTGTATATCGTTCAAGCACGTCCAGAAACGGTTCGTAGCCGTGAAGATGTGCAATTAATTGAGCGTTATCACTTAAAGAGCCGTGGCGCTGTGATCTGTGAAGGTCGCGCTATCGGTCATAAAGTGGGTACTGGTGTAGCCAAAGTATTAACCTCAATCGCCGATATGGATCAAATCCAACCTGGCGACGTGTTAGTGACTGACATGACAGATCCAGATTGGGAACCTATCATGAAGCGCGCAAGTGCTATCGTCACAAACCGTGGTGGTCGTACCTGTCACGCGGCGATTATCGCCCGCGAATTGGGTGTGCCAGCTGTCGTAGGTTGTGGTGACGTGACTGACCGTATCAAGAATGGTCAAATCGTGACTGTGTCTTGCGCCGAAGGTGACACTGGCTTTATCTACGAAGGTAAACAAGAGTTTGAAGTGATTTCAAACCGTGTTGATTCTCTGCCTACATTGCCAATGAAAATCATGATGAACGTGGGTAACCCTGATCGTGCATTTGATTTTGCCCGTTTGCCAAACGAAGGCGTGGGTCTAGCGCGTTTAGAATTCATCATCAACCGTATGATCGGTATTCATCCAAAGGCACTGCTTGAGTTCAATCAACAAGACGCTGCGCTGCAAACTGAAATCAACGAGATGATCGCAGGTTATGAATCTCCAGTTGAGTTCTATATTGCCCGTCTGGTTGAAGGTATTGCGACCATAGGTTCAGCTTTCTATCCGAAGAAAGTGATCGTCCGTATGTCAGACTTTAAGTCTAACGAATACGCAAACTTGGTTGGCGGAGACAGATACGAGCCAGAAGAAGAGAACCCAATGCTGGGCTTCCGCGGTGCGAGCCGTTATATCTCTGAATCCTTCCGTGACTGTTTTGCGCTTGAGTGTGAAGCGATCAAACGCGTTCGTAATGACATGGGTCTGAAAAACGTTGAAGTCATGATCCCATTCGTTCGCACAGTGAAAGAAGCTGAGCAAGTGGTCGGCCTGCTGAAAGAGCAAGGTTTAGAGCGCGGCAAAGACGGTTTACGCGTCATCATGATGTGTGAAGTGCCTTCAAACGCCTTGTTAGCTGACCAATTCCTTGAGCATTTCGATGGTTTCTCTATCGGCTCAAACGATTTAACTCAGCTGACACTCGGCCTTGACCGTGATTCAGGTATCATCAGCCACTTATTTGATGAGCGTGATGAAGCCGTTAAAATGCTACTTTCATTAGCCATTAAAGCGGCTAAAGCGAAGGGCGCTTACATAGGTATTTGTGGTCAAGGACCTTCAGATCACGCTGATTTTGCCGCTTGGTTGGTAGAACAAGGCATAGATACAGTGTCATTAAACCCTGATACTGTGATTGATACTTGGTTGTATTTAGCCGAAGCGCACGCTTGATCTAGATAGTCATTTTATAAACTTGTTAAAAAAGCCGCTTTTTAGCGGCTTTTTTTTGTTTATAATGGCGCCATAACGATAATTGACAGAAGCCATCTATGTTACCCCTGCTATCACATCAACAAACATTAGAGCCAGTGTATTTGGCATACCTTGATGCACTGGAGCAAAGTGAGTATTCCGGTGATATAGACAAACGTTACAGCGCACGTTTAGTGCAAGCCACCGACAACTCGGTATATCAATTTTTACCTCAAGCCGTGTTATATCCTAAAAATCAGCAGGATATCCAAATTGCATTGACGCTGGCCGCCAGCGACACATTTCGCAGCGTGACCTTTAGTGCGCGGGGCGGTGGTACGGGCACCAACGGACAATCCCTCACCCATGGTTTGATTTTAGATGTGTCGCGTTACATGAACCGCGTGCTCGAAGTGAATGCTGAGCAAGGTTGGGTGCGAGTTGAAGCTGGTGTCGTTAAAGATGCGCTCAACGATGTATTGCGTCCCCATGGATTCTTTTTTAGTCCCGATTTATCCACCTCAAACCGCGCCACAATTGGCGGCATGATTAATACCGATGCCTCGGGTGCGGGCTCACTGGTTTATGGTAAGACCTCAGATCACGTGCTGGCGCTACGCAGTGTGTTGATTGATGGCAGTGTGCTGGATACGCATCCCCTAGATGCGGGACTACTGTGTAACCCAGATAACGTCAGTGATAATCCGCTGGGGCAGAAACTGATTTCTGCTGTGGCGGCGGTATGCCGCGAAAAGCGTACTCAGATTGAAAACCAATTTCCTAAACTTAACCGTTTCCTCACTGGCTATGACTTAAAACACGTGTGGAACGACAGCCTGACACAATTCGATTTATCTCGGATTTTAACGGGCTCAGAGGGCACGCTTGCGGTAATAACCGAAGCTAAACTCAATCTCACCCCGCTGCCGACCGAGCGCGCTATGGTGAACATTAAGTACGATTCGTTCCAATCGGCATTGCGTCATGCGCCATCCTTAGTCGCCGCGCGGGCGACTGTGGTCGAAACCGTCGATTCAAAAGTGCTGAATTTAGCCCGTGAAGATATTGTCTGGCACTCGGTATCTGATCTGATCCAAGAAGTGCCGGGTAAAGTCATCGACGGCCTCAATATGGTCGAATTTGCTGGTGACACAGTAGAGGTTGAGCAAAAGCTTGCGAGTCTTGAAGCTGTCTTGACTGAGCAGATCAGCAAAGGCGAGTGCGGCGTATTGGGTTACCAAGTGACGCAAGACAAGCCAAGCATCGAAAAAATATACGGCATGCGCAAAAAAGCCGTTGGCTTACTCGGCGCCACTAAAGGACGTCGTAAACCTATCGCTTTTGCGGAAGATACTGCGGTGCCGCCCGAAAAACTCGCCGATTATATTATGGAGTTTCGCGCAGTACTCGATGGCCATAATCTGCAATACGGTATGTTCGGTCATGTGGATGCGGGCGTGTTGCATGTACGGCCCGCACTCGATATGTGCGATGTTGAAGATGAAAAACTACTGCGGGTCATTTCCGATCAAGTGGCTGCACTGACGCTTAAATATGGCGGCCTGATGTGGGGCGAGCACGGTAAAGGCGTGCGTGGTGAATACGGTCCTGCTGTCTTTGGTGATGAATTATACGGCGTTCTACAAGATATCAAAGGCTTGTTCGACCCCGACAACCGATTAAACCCCGGCAAGCTGGTGGCGCCTAAACAGACTGGCTCCCTCTATTACGATGTTGACAGTGTTAAGCGCGGTAAATTTGACCGACAAATTCCCATCGAAGTACGTGATGCGTTCCCCGATGTGATGAATTGTAACGGCAACGGCCTGTGTTTTAATTACAGTAGCTATTCGCCCATGTGCCCATCGTTTAAGGTGACAGGCGATAGAGTACAGTCGCCTAAGGGACGTGCAGGACTCATGAGAGAGTGGCTCAGGCTGCTGGAGGCTGAAGGGGTTGATGTCAACGCACTGGCAAAAGCAAAGCCCTTAGGTTTGCTGCAGCGCGTTCAAAATACCCTGAACGCCCAGCGCGATTATGATTATTCCCACGAAGTGATGGAATCGCTCAAGGGCTGTTTGGCCTGTAAAGCCTGCTCTGGGCAATGTCCGGTCAAAGTGGATGTGCCTAAGTTTAGGGCGCAGTTCTTTAATATTTACTATCAACGCTATTTAAGACCGGCGAAGGACTATCTTGTTGCAGGTATCGAAGATAGCTTGCCATTAATGGCCGCTGCACCGCGTCTTACTAACTTTGCCGCGCAAAATCCATTGAGCCAATGGGTGATTAAAAAGGCGATTGGTTACGTGGACGCGCCTGCGTTATCTGTGCCGACCTTGAAGCAAAGACTCGATGGTCATGCAAGCCGTGGTTACGACTTAGCTGCACTGCAGGCTATCCCAGAAGAGGCGCGCTCACACTTTGTGCTGGTGGTGCAAGATCCCTTTAACAGTTTCTATGACTCAGGTCTTGTGCTGCGCTTTATCCAGTTGATTGAAAAGCTTGGTTTAAAACCTGTGTTGTTGCCCTATAAACCCAATGGAAAGCCAACGCATATCAAGGGATTTTTAGATAAGTTCGCGAAAACTGCGCAGTCGAGTGCGGACTTTTTGAACCAAGTCCATAAACTGGGCATGCCTATGGTCGGTATCGATCCTGCCTTAGTCTTGTGTTATCGCGACGAATACCGTGAAGTCTTAGGCGCTAATCGCGGTCATTTTGAGGTTAAGTTAGCCAACGAATGGCTACTTAATGTCATCAAGGATCTACCCGCGAAAGCGCCACAAGATAAGCAATATACCTGGTTTAGTCATTGCTCTGAATCGACGGCCAAGCCAAATACCGCCAATGAGTGGACTAAAATATTTGCCCATTTTGGTGCTAAGTTAAGCGCAGTCAATTTAGGTTGTTGTGGTATGGCCGGAACCTACGGTCATGAGGCGGAAAACCTCGAGCGCTCTAAAGCTTTGTTTGAGATGTCTTGGCAGCAAACTCTCGCTAAGATTGAACAGCCGCAAGTGTTAGTGTCGGGCTATTCTTGCCGTACTCAAGTGAAACGTTTTGCCGGTTACAAGCCAAAACATCCACTTGAGGCCTTGCTTGAGTTAGCAAATATATAGTGGTGTTTATCGCTTAGCTTCACCAGTGAGCTTGTCATTATCCTCACTGGCATATCTAAGTGTTGAATGTCACACTAAAGCCAGCCGCAAGGCTGGTTTTTTTATGGACGACGGAGGCCTAGATGGAAAAGATGACTGACAGTATTCAACACACACTCAAACAATTCGCCGCCGATAGCGCATTAACGACAACAACGCCATTGTGCAGTGACATCCCACTATTTGACATTAACGCCTTGGGTGATTGGACGTATTTGGGTACATCGCTGCCAGCAAAGTTTGCTAAGTTGTTCGCCAGTATTTTGCATTGCATCGATGATGAGTATTTCTTAATTACCCCAGTGGAGAAGGTGCGAGTGCAGGTTGAAGATGCGCCGCTGCTGATTGTCGATTTCGAGCGAGCGCAACCTCATTCTCTGCTCAATGTGAGCACCAGTATTGACACTCTGCACCACAATGTGGATATAAAGCAGATGAAGCTCACCGATGACAGTGTTTATTTGCCGCTTGAGCGTGGGTTATGGGGAAAATTAGGCCGTGCCTGTTACTATAATTTTGTGAATGAATTCAATTTATCTGATCTAAATGAGCAGTGAGTTCGTAGGTTAATCGCATAATTAGCTGTGGTGTTAGCTAGTTTATTGCGGGTTAAGTGGTAGTATTAAAACTGACTCTGGGTTCTTATAATGGCGCACAGGGTAAGTGAAAACGCGTTAAAACCTTTGTTGTAGGAGGTGCTGTTTGAATCGTCATGAAAGCTTAGGCTATCTTGTTTCCCACTTAAATATCGAGCTGCAAAATGAGCTTGATCTGCATCTTAAGCGATATCAACTCGATATAAAACTGTGGCCTGTGCTGTTTGCTTTGTGGCAAGAGGAGGGCATCAGCCAAACTGAATTGTCTAAGCGTTGCGATGTGGCAAATTACACGATGACGCGTTTACTCGATCAGTTGCAGGTACAAGGTCTTATTACCCGCCATCAAGAAGCCGATAATCGGCGCGCCTTTCAAATTTTTTTGACCGATGAAGCCAAAGCGTTAGAGCAAGATCTGATTTGCGAAGCTGAGCGGGTCAACGAAAAATTCCTGTCTAACCTCAGTGATGAGGAGCAGCAGCAGTTCGTCTTACTGTTAAATAAGATCAATCGCTTGGCTTAATGATACGGATTCATTCGGTATGGAGGGATACTGCGGTTTAGCCGTTTTCACTGCTATCTGTATGTGATTGCCTAAATTCATTTTCTCCAGTTTAATCCCATCATTCATCTGTCACTTCGCGGGATTAAACTGGCTCAATCAATTCAAGTAAAGTGCAAAGACGCAGAGTAGGCTGACGGCTATTACTGAGTGTTGCAAATAACGGCGGCTGGCTAACAAATTTTCTTTGCCTTGTTTTAGGCTGGCCACGAGTGTGTGCTGCTTATAAATTCGGCACATCAACTCATCGGTTTGGGGATCGATAAGCAGTTCGAACTTGCAAGGTGCGCCGTCTTTAAGTTGGATGGTATGTTCGCTCTGAGGCTTAAAATTCAACTTGTGCGACACCATCTGGCCGTTGACAAAGACCCGCTCTAAACCGCTCCAATTACTGGCTTGCAGTTCAACTACATCTTGGTTGAGATCATACTTAAAACGGATCATAGCGCTATCCTGTGCTGGGACCTGAGAGGCTAATTCAAGCAGACAAATATGACGTTTTCCAGCGTGATTTAATGAATATTCTGTGTCGAAATTAAAAGCGCGGCTAAACCATGGGCTTAGCGTTAGATTAAATTTTAGATAACAAAAAAGCGACCTGAGGTCGCTTTTGCGGATGTTACACAGGTAGAGATATTACTTTTTAGCGGCTTCGATAATGGCTTTGGCCATTTCATCAGCCACTGCGCCGGTTGTACGGTTCTGCGCATCAGCTTGGCTGAATATTTTCAGCAGGGTGTTGTAAATTTCTTCTACTTTAGCGGTCGATTTCGCCGCATCATAATCTTTTTCGAACGACACGTTGATAATACCGCCTGCGTTGATCACATAGTCTGGTGCGTACAGTATGCCCATTTCTTTCAGCTGTTCGCCGTGGCGTACTTCAGCTAATTGGTTGTTGGCACAGCCAGCAACAATTTTGGCTTTCAGCTGCGGTAAGGTCGCATCGTTTAAGGTTGCGCCAAGGGCACAAGGAGCATATACATCCACATCTTGTGAGTAGATTTCTTGTGGCGCGACCACAATAGCGCCAAAGTCGGTAGCGACTTTGTCTAACGAGGCTTGATGAATGTCGGTAACAATCAGTTCAGCGCCTTCGTTATGCAAGTGTTTGCACAGGTAATAGCCAACGTGACCTACGCCTTGAACGGCGATTTTAAGGCCTTTTAGGCTGTCTAAACCGAGTCTATGTTTAACCGCAGCTTTGATGCCTAAATAAGTGCCAAGGGCGGTGAACGGTGATGGATCGCCACTCTTGCCTTCAAGACCCGCCATATAAGGGGTTTCTTCATGGGCGATCATGATATCAGCCGTAGTAGTGCCAACATCTTCAGCGGAATAATAGCGGCCGCCGAGGCTATTGATGAAACGGCCAAAAGCGCGGAATAGGGCTTCGCGGTCTGGTCTTTTAGGATCGGCAATGATCACTGATTTGCCGCCGCCCATGGTTAAACCGGCAAGGGCGTTTTTGTAAGTCATGCCACGAGAGAGGCGTAATACGTCAGTCAGGGCTTCATCATCCGATTGGTAATTCCACATCCGGCAACCACCCACGGCAGGGCCAAGGTTGGTGTTATGGATGGCGACAATGGCCTTTAAGCCACTTTCTTTATCATGACAGAATACGACCTGTTCATGTTCGTCAAAGGATACATGATTAAATACAGCCACGTGAATTTCTCCGCTATACACAATGAAAAAGCCGACGAGATGAGCCTCTATCGACTGCTTGTTATATTTATTGCAGAACCATAGCATTTAGCGATACTCTCAACCATGCATAATGACCGAATAAATACATTATTTGTGGCAATTTAGCTTTCCACTTTACGTAAACGTAAGCTTTGCGGTTGAAAATGGATTGTACTGAATTTAATGTAACGAATAGAATGAATCGCGTACTGATCCCAAGAATTAGGTTCGCGTTATAACAATAAGATAGGACGGAAGTATGACTGAACAAGCTGTCGACCAAACTCAACAGAATTTATCAGCGGAAGAAATAGAAAAGCTGCGTCAAGAGTGGGTCAGAACTCAATTTCAAAAAGCGAATCGTTTCCTCGCTGAAAAAGGCGTGATCCCAACTAAAGTCTTGGCCGATGAAAGTCGTTATCTTGCGCCTTACATGGCAATTTGGAAAATGGAATCCAAGCGTCCCAGCAACAAAACCTATTGGGTTATGTCGGGCGATTTACCCTCGGATTTCGTCGATGTGAAAGTGGCAGCAACGGCCCGTGATGCGGTACGTCATTTCTCTATGATGTGGCAAATGCAGGCGGAAAACTTAGTGCGTTCGGGTGCAACCCGTGATGCCACTCAGGCTAAATTTGCTCAATTATTAGTATCGCGTGCCGAGAGTTTATATCGTATGCACAATGACGATAAACTGTGGAATGCTTAAACTCAAATGAGTTGAGGATTGTATTTAGATAGTATTGAGTTAATACAGTCACTTGTGTTGGTTGCTCAAAATAACGGCATAAATAATAAAAAGGCACTCAATTGAGTGCCTTTTTTATACTGACTTTTATGTTGATTTCCTATGTTAAGAACAAGAGCATCTAGCAAAGTTGATAGGGCTTATTCTTCGCTGTCGCTTAAGTAGAAGAAACCTTGATTGATGAGTTTCAATAGTAAGGCTTGAACTTCTTCATGCTGACATATTTCAGTTGCTTCATCGGCGTTTAAGCTGACGTTATCGCTCAACTGTGCGATAACGTCCACAGGTGTTTGGGGCAATTCGTGCACATCACCATTGATGAATAATCGCGGCGTGGCATCATTTTCAAGGCGCAATACTTTCAAACCACCGATACGGCTGACGCCAGCGCCTTGGGCGAAGGCATCTTGCAGATCCGCTTCTGTGTAAGCTTCTTCGCCTTCACACAAATCAAGCTCGAAACGGTTTTGACTAAGCAACTTGCCCAACACGATTTGATAACTATTAGGATCTTGGCTCAGCTGACTCAAGAGTGACATTATGCCCACTTGATGGTCTTGGCTGACGATACCCGCTGAACTCGGTTCAGTTTGCGACGTGAAACGCTGCTGACCTAAGTTATTGTCGAGCAGATAATCGGCGACTTCACTGATCAGTTCTTGCTGGCTTGGTGCACGAAAACCAATTGAGTAACTCATTGCCACTGTTAGGGTTTCGCCGCAATGTGGGAAACCTGGTGGAATATAAAGCATGTCACCTTTTTCTAACACCACATCGATAATTGGGGTGAAGTCTTCTACCAGCGGCGAGTTGGGATTGCCACCACGGCGTTGTTGCGGGGTATTGTCACCCACAGTCCAGCGACGTTCACCTTCACCTTGAATGATAAACACATCGTAGTTATCAACGTGCGGGCCCACACCACCACTTGGCGTTGCAAATGAGGCCATCAAGTCATCGAAACGCCAGTCAGGTAAAAAACGCAGCGCTTCAACTAATGGTTGCGAATCGGGGTACCAATGGTTGACCGCTTGCACTAGCAATTGCCAATGGGTTTCACCATAGCTGTCGTAATCTTCAAACGGGCCTTGAACCACTTCCCAGTTATCATCTTTAGTGACGACGATACGCGAAGAGATTTCTTCTTCACAGGCAAGGCCTGCTAGTTCATCGGCGCTGATCGGATCTTCAAACTGTGGAAACGCTTTTTTGATCAGTAGGGGTTTCTTTTGCCAGTATTCACTAAGAAACTGGGCGATATCGAGATTGAGTGTATACATAGTGTTAAAAAAGGCGACCACATCGCGGAGATGTGGGTCGCCTTAATCCTTATTTCTGTTTAAGAAAGAGTATTGTCCGTCGCCAACTTCAGTTAATAACTAATTTCAGTCAATAGCTTACTATTAGTTAATCGCCAATTTTAATTAATAACTTACTTCAGTTCGTCGACAAACGTTTCGGCGCGACCAATGTAATTGGCGGGCGTCATTTTCTTCAGTTCAGCTTTAACTGAGTCTGGTAATTCAAGTCCGTCAATAAACACTGACAGTTGCTGCGCGTCGATACGTTTACCGCGCGTCAGTTCTTTTAATTTTTCGTATGGTTTTTCAATGCCATAACGACGCATCACCGTTTGTACAGGTTCTGCTAACACTTCCCAGTTGTGATCTAACTCATCACGCAGGTGCGCTTCGTTAACTTCTAACTTGCTGATGCCTTTTAAGGTCGCTTGATACGCGATCAACGCATGGGCAATACCCACACCTAAGTTACGCAGCACAGTCGAGTCAGTTAAGTCACGTTGCCATCTTGATAACGGCAGCTTAGACGCTAAATGTTGCATCAGTGCGTTAGCGATACCTAAGTTACCCTCAGAGTTTTCAAAATCGATGGGGTTAACTTTGTGCGGCATAGTCGATGAACCGATTTCACCGGCGATAGTGCGTTGTTTAAAATGGCCTAGGGCGATGTAACCCCAAATATCACGGTCAAAGTCAATCAACACAGTGTTGAAACGGGCAACCGCATCAAACAGTTCGGCAATGTAATCGTGTGGTTCGATTTGCGTCGTGTAGGCATTCCAGTGTAGGCCAAGGCTAGTCACAAAACGCTCTGACAGTTCATGCCAGTTAACTTCAGGATAGGCTGACAGGTGAGCATTGTAGTTACCTACGGCACCGTTCAGTTTGCCCATGATTTCAACATTGGCGATTTGTTTGATTTGACGTTCAAGGCGCATCGCCACGTTCGCCATCTCTTTACCTAGTGTTGATGGTGAAGCAGGTTGGCCATGGGTGCGTGACATTAATGGCACTGAGCGATATTCAATCGCCAGCTTTTTAATTGCCGTCAGCAACTCGTTGCAGTAGGGCAGTAAGACTTGCTCACGGGCTTCAGTCAACATTAAACCGTGGCTTAAGTTATTGATATCTTCTGAAGTACAGGCAAAGTGAACAAACTCACCCACAGCGGCTAATTCGCTATTGCCGGCGATTTTTTCTTTGATGAAGTATTCAACCGCTTTCACATCGTGGTTAGTGGTGCTTTCGATAGCCTTAACACGTAGCGCATCTTGTTCGTTGAAATTGTCTTTAATGCCATCGAGCACGGCGATAGCAGACGCGCTCAATGTTGGCACTTCGCTAATGTCTGGGCAGTCTGCTAACAGTTTTAGCCAATTGATTTCAACCTGAACACGGTACTTGGTAAGACCGAACTCGCTGAAAATCCCTCTCAATGACGCGGTTTTACTACCATAACGACCGTCTACCGGAGAGATAGCAGTTAGTGCGGAAAGATCCATGTGAAGCTCCTTGATGAACGCTAATTTTATTATAGGGTAAGACTTTTCTTGGCTGTATCGACTATTGCTTTGCGGGCGAAGACTAAGTGTCGACGCTTACCGCCTAGTTGGCGCCACAGTACAGCGCTGCGCATGGCTGCAAGCAGTAGAGCGCGAATTTTTTGTTGTACGATAGGGCGTTGCAAACATACTGGATTACCAGAGATTTGGATTTTCGGCCCTAAATTACTGATGATGTCACTGTAAATGCTGGCAAGATTGGCAATCACTTGCTCATCGGTGATCGCAAAATGATGTAGCTGGCGATTCACTTGATTAATGCGCTCGGCCAACATGCCTAACCCACTGTTAGAGCGAACTAATTTTCGCTCTAACGCCAACACGCCAACTAAATAGCGGGTGATTTCAACATCTTTTTGACTGCTGTCACCGAGCTGATTCAGGATCAGCTTATAGCCTTTTTGCAATACGATTTTGTCTTGGTAGACATCGGCAGTATTGTCAGGATTAGTGACAAGAATGGTGTTTAAGCTCGCCGCGAGCTCGGCATTATCTAATTCGCCATGGCGGGCTAAATGTTGAACTTGTGCAATGGCTTGCAGTATGCCAGCAAACGCCATGGTCCGATTAACTAATTGCTCGTTCACGCTTTACCCTCGGATCAATTGATCTATGATGCCGCCACCTAAGCAGACTTCACCATCATAAAATACCGCAGACTGTCCTGGCGTCACCGCCGCAACAGGCTCATCGAAGACCACGCGCAAGGTGTGTTCATCTGTGTAGGTCAAAGTACAAGGCACATCTTGTTGGCGATAACGGGTTTTCACTGCGATATGACAGCCATCGACAGGTCCGGTTCTATCCACCCAATGCAGTTGGTTAACTGTCATGCCTGTCGACATCAAACGAGGATGGTGTCCGCCTTGCCCTACGATCAATACGTTACGAGCAAGATCCTTATCGACGACATACCAAGGATCGTCATTGCTGTTTTTCATGCCGCCAATGCCTAAGCCTTTACGCTGGCCTAAGGTGTGGTACATCAGCCCTTGGTGTGTGCCTATGACTTCGCCTTCTGGGGTTTCGATATTGCCAGGCTGCGCAGGTAAATAAGTGCCTAGGAATTCAGTGAACTTGCGCTCACCGATAAAGCAGATGCCGGTGCTGTCTTTTTTATCATGGGTGATTAGGCCCATTTCTTTCGCGATTTCACGTACTTCATGTTTTTCCAATTCACCGACAGGGAATAGACTTCGGGCCACTTGCTCGTGGCTAAGGGTGTAGAGGAAATAACTTTGATCTTTATTGCCATCGACGCCACGGAGCATTTGTGTGCTGCCATCGCTATTGTCGCGGCGGCGCACATAGTGGCCCATGGCGATGTAATCGGCGTCGAGGATTTCGTCGGCAAATTCTAAAAATGCCTTAAATTTGATTTCTTTGTTGCACATGATATCGGGATTTGGCGTGCGCCCCGCTTTGTATTCGGCGAGGAAATACTCAAAGACATTGTCCCAATATTCGGCTGCAAAGTTAACTGTGTGTAGCTTGATCCCGAGCTTGTCGCATACGGCTTGGGCATCTTTTAAATCTTCTGCGGCAGCGCAGTACTCGTTGTTGTCATCTTCTTCCCAGTTCTTCATGAAAAGGCCTTCAACCTGATAGCCTTGCTGCATAAGCAAATAGGCTGAAACAGATGAATCTACACCGCCGGACATGCCGACAATGACTTTTTTTCCTGTACGAGTGGGTTCGATTGATGTCATAGATCCTAAAAACCATTGAGTATGTGTGTTGGCTAGGTTGTTGAAGTTAAGCCGCGACATTGAGCGCGTAACAAAAAGTGCCTAACCTAGCTTAAAAAACATGGGCTAGCGTTAAATCCAAGCTAACTTAAGAGCTAACTTAAAAATCAGGGTGTAGTGCGATCGGTCAGTAAAACTCGTATTTAGGGCCTACTGTACAGTCTGCTATTTAGCCACGTAGAGGCCGATAGGCACTAGCACATGCATAAGTTTAACAAGCAGTTTATGCGGGGCGGTATTCTATCACGCCTTACTCGCTTGGGCTATCGCGAGGCGGTCACTATTGAGTAAGGAGAGGGGATAAGTTTGACCCTGTTGTGCGTTATTAAGGTAGTCTTTTAGGCAATCGAGCACTAAGGGGCTGCGCAGTATAGATGACTTAGCTTCTATCTGTGCAAAACTCAGCCAGTGCGCACTGTGGATAGCCTTGTCCTGCGGCGCAAGTGAGGGCATATCATCTAACTGTACGAAGAAGGTAAAGCGCACAAAGGCTAAGTCTTCACTGGCGCTAAATTGATAGATGCCGACGAGTCCTTGGGGGTTAAGTGATAACCCCGTTTCCTCAAATACTTCGCGCTCACAGGCTTGGATTAAGCTTTCATTTGCTTCTAAGTGACCCGCTGGCTGATTAAAGCGCTGCTCGCCATCAATCCACTCTTCTACCATCAGATATTTGTCCTGTGAAGTCGCATGAATAATACAAGCGACGGTCACATTGGGTTTATATCGTTGACTCATGGTGTCTCCTTTGAGTGGACATGGTGCCACTTTTTAGTGGCGTTGGGCGTAGAAACTTGGCTGAAATTTAGACTTCATCACCGAGACGGATACATTTATGCTCGCCCGATGGTAAATTATCTAGACTCCATTGGCCTATTTTATAACGGATTAATCTTAAGGTCGGAAAACCGATATGCGCTGTCATGCGTCTGACTTGGCGGTTACGGCCTTCATGAATTTGGATTTCTAACCAAGTTGTTGGGATATTTTTGCGTTCTCTCACCGGTGGATTACGTGGCCAAATATCGGGTGAATCCATGATTTTGACTTTAGCTGGTAGCGTCATACCATCATTTAATTCAACACCTTGGCGCAGTTTCGTCAGTGCATCTTCCGTCGGCACGCCTTCTACTTGCACCCAATAGGTTTTAAAGGTTTTCTTTTTCGGTTCTGTCAGTCTTGCCTGTAATTGACCGTCATTGGTCAGCAACAACAAGCCCTCACTGTCTCTATCTAAGCGGCCTGCGGCATACACGTCAGCAATGGGGATATAGTCTTTTAGGGTTTTACGACCTTGTTCATCGGTAAACTGGCAAAGTACATCAAAAGGCTTATTAAACAGCACAATAATCGGCGCAATCGTTTGGCTCTGCACCGGTTTTGCCGCAGCAATTGCGCGTCGATTAGGATTTTTAAAGGGTTCTTTCTTTAAACTGCCATTGGCATTACGTGCCGGCGCCACTTTGCTATCTACGGCGGCAGCGCGGTTGGCTGGGCCTCTGCTTGCGGGCTTAGCGGGTTTAATCGTGCTCTTGGCTGGGGAATTGGCGCTGGAATTGGCACGTTTAGGTGGAAACTTGTTTTTGTTCATACTTTTGCTAACAGGAGGTTGAGACACGCTTACCTGACTTGATTGAGTCGTTAATGTGGTCATAGTGTACTTGGCATTCGCCGTTAGTGGAATTTGAATATTATTGCGAATGCTCTATGATGTCGGCCAGAAAATGTGATCTGTGCCTAAATGTTTATTAGGTTTTAATGAGTCGTTGTAACAAATTTTAGCTTGCGCGCAAAGGCAGAAGGGCATTGATAATTTGAAAGGTTAAGGCGGATTCGATTGCCTTGATTGATATTTTTACTGTGCTCAGATTTGTTCGCCATGCTATAAAATTATTATAAAAAATATTAAATTTTACAATAATGTAGGATGTAACATGAAAGATAACTCATCAACAATTATTTACACTGAAACAGACGAAGCGCCAGCACTGGCCACCCTCTCACTCTTACCTATTATCAGAACGTTTACCGACGCAGCGGGCGTTGCGGTTGAAACCCGTGATATCTCGTTATCGGGCCGTATTATTGCCAGTTTCCCTGAGCAACTGACCGAAGCACAAAAGATTGGCGATCATCTGACTGAGCTTGGCGAGTTAGCGAATCAGCCAGAAGCGAATATCATCAAGTTACCAAATATCAGTGCTTCGATTCCACAATTAAAAGCCTGTATCCTTGAACTCCAGCAAAAAGGTTACAACATCCCTCACTATCCGGATGAGCCAAAAACCGACGCTGAAAAGTCAATTAAAACACGTTACGACAAGATTAAAGGCAGTGCGGTAAACCCAGTACTGCGTGAAGGTAACTCAGATCGCCGTGCCCCATTATCGGTGAAAAACTTCGCCAAAAAAAATCCGCATTCAATGGGTAAATGGGCTACAGATTCTAAGTCTCACGTTGCCCACATGACTGAAGGCGATTTCTACGGTAGCGAGCAGTCTGTTACTTTATCCGATGCGGGCAGCGTGAATATCGTGCTGACGCAAAAAGATGGCCAAGAAGTGGTGCTCAAATCGGGTCTTAAGCTGCTGGCTGGCGAAATTATCGATGCTGCGGTATTGAGTAAAAAAGCCTTAGTAAGCTTCTATGAGCGTGAAATCGAAAACGCCAAAGCTGAAGATGTGCTGTTATCGCTGCATCTGAAAGCCACTATGATGAAAGTGTCTGATCCTATTATGTTTGGTCACGCTGTGAAGGTATTCTTCAAGCCAGTGTTTGACAAACATGCGGCGCTTTTCGCTGAATTAGGTGTAGATGTTAACAACGGTTTTGGTGATGTTTATGCCAAAATCGCGACATTACCTGCCGATAGCCGCGCCGAAGTCGAAGCCGATATCGCCGCCGTTTACGCTGCACGTCCTGCATTGGCTATGGTTGATTCTGACAAAGGTATCACCAACTTACACGTGCCAAGCGACATCATTATCGATGCGTCTATGCCTGCTGCGATTCGTTCATCTGGCCAAATGTGGGGACCAGACGGTCAACTGCATGACACTAAAGCTATGATCCCAGATCGTTGCTATGCCGGTATCTACCAAGAAACGATTGCCTTCTGTAAAGAGCACGGCGCTTTTGATCCTAAAACCATGGGCAGCGTGCCAAACGTGGGCTTGATGGCGCAAAAAGCCGAAGAGTACGGCAGCCACGATAAGACCTTTGAAATACCTGCTGACGGTGTGGTCAACGTTGTCGATGCAAGTGGTAAAGTATTGATGAGCCATAACGTGGAAGCGGGCGATATCTGGAGAATGTGCCAAGTTAAAGACGCACCTATCCGTGATTGGGTCAAACTGGCCGTGCGCCGTGCCCGTTTAAGCAATACCCCTGCGGTATTCTGGTTAGATAGCAAACGTGCCCACGATGCGCAAATTATTGCAAAAGTGCAGCAGTATCTGCCAGAGCATGATACTGATGGCATAGATATCAGCATCATGTCTCCAGAAGACGCGACGCGTTTGTCTTTGGCTCGCATCAAAGAAGGCAAAGATACCATTTCAGTTACGGGTAACGTTTTACGTGACTACCTGACTGACTTGTTCCCCATCCTAGAGCTAGGCACCAGTGCCAAAATGCTATCAATCGTTCCGTTAATGAACGGTGGTGGTCTATTTGAAACTGGCGCGGGCGGTAGTGCACCTAAGCACGTGCAACAGGTTGAGAAAGAAGGTCACTTACGTTGGGATTCACTCGGTGAATTCTTGGCTCTGGCGGCATCTCTTGAGCATTTAAGCCAAACTGTCGGTAATTCAAAAGCCCAAGTGTTAGCTGATACCTTAGATCAAGCCATTGGCCAATTCTTAGACAGCAATAAATCGCCATCAAGAAGAGTCGGTGAGTTAGATAACCGTGGCAGCCATTTCTACTTAGCCATGTACTGGGCAAAAGCCTTAGCCGCGCAAACGAGCGATGAGCAGTTACAAGCTCACTTTATTCCGTTAGCGCATGCACTGGCTACGAATGAGCAAGTCATCGTCGCTGAGTTAAACAATGCACAAGGTGCACCAGTCGATTTAGGCGGTTACTACCGTTTAGATGCGGCTAAGGCTGAAAAAGCCATGCGCCCAAGCGAGACGTTAAACAAGCTGTTGATTGCTTAATCTTGTTAGTTTTAGCTTTTGGATGGTGTGCGCGTCAGTGTGGGCCATCAAAGTTGATGTAAAGTTGTAAGTCATTAGACTGATTTTAAAAAGGGATCTGCATGGCAGATCCCTTTTTTATGCCCTAAATTTGCTGTCGAGACAGATGATAAAATCTTTTTGTGGGGATGCTATGGGTGAGGGACTGCGATTGATCTTGAATTAAATTCATGCGTTATGCTGACAAGCGATGGAGCATTAAGTGGTGGGGATTGATAAAACACGCAGTAATAAAAAGGCAGGGACAAGTCCCTGCCTTTTAGATCATTGGCCTCACCAAACGTTATTTTGTTGGTGAAATGGCTGAAGCGTGCATCCCTTTTGGACCGGCTTCTACTTCAAATTGAACGGGTTGGCCTGCTTTTAGAGTTCGATAGCCTTCCATTTCAATGGTAGAATAGTGTGCAAAAACGTCCTCACCACCTTGATCAGGGCAAATAAACCCGAATCCTTTGGCGTTGTTGAACCATTTAACAGTTCCGCTTGCCATACTTCCACTTCCTTCTGTTGTCTACTTACCAGTAAGATAGTAAAACCTGTATAGACGGGTATTCTTTCACCGTCTGCACAACAGAATGTAAGGAGTAAAAGCGGAAGTCAAGCTAAAATTAACAAAGGGGTAACAACTGATTAATTTGAACTGATCAATTGGAAGAGGCCAACACGAGAGGCTAGTATTAAAAAATGGCAAAGATAGGAAATATTGAACACGTTGAAGAACGTGTCGAATCAGAGTTAATGCCGCCTTCGATGTATAAGGTGGTACTCAATAATGATGATTACACCCCAATGGATTTTGTGATTGAAGTTTTGCAGGTTTTCTTTCGCAAGAAGGAGCAGGAAGCGACCGATATCATGTTGACGATCCATCACCAAGGAAAAGGTATTTGCGGTATTTTCCCGTTTGGGATTGCAGAAACCAAGGTGATACAAGTAAATCAATTTGCAAGACAAAACCAACATCCGTTACTGTGTTCGTTAGAGAAAGCATAAAACCGCTTTACTCTGTAGTCTGTTGTTAATTTTGGGGGTGCTTATGCTGAACAAAGACCTGGAAGTCACCTTAAATCTGGCGTTTCAGCAAGCCAGAGACGCGCGTCACGAGTATATGACAGTGGAACATCTGTTATTAGCTCTGATCGACAATCCTGCGGCTCAAGAAGCGTTAATCGCCTGTGGAGCGAATCTAGATAAACTCAGAGATGAAGTGGCAAGCTTTATCCAACAAACAACCCCAATCATTGCCGATATTGATGATGACAAAGAAACTCAGCCAACGCTGGGGTTCCAACGAGTGCTGCAACGTGCAGTATTCCATGTGCAGTCATCGGGTCGCAATGAAGTAAACGGCGCTAACGTGTTAGTCGCCATTTTCAGTGAGCAAGAATCCCAAGCCGTGTATTTACTGCGCCGCTGCGATATTAGTCGCCTAGACGTTGTGAATTTTATTTCCCATGGTTTCGCTAAAAACGATGATGCTGAGTCACATCAAGATCAAGAACGGGTTGAAGATCAAGGCGAAAGCAGCGAAGAGCGCAGCATGTTGTCGCAATTTGCGTCCAACTTAAATCAACTTGCTAAGCAAGGGATCATCGACCCACTGATTGGTCGTGACCAAGAAATTGAGCGCGCGATTCAAACCCTGTGCCGTCGGCGTAAAAATAATCCACTGTTAGTGGGTGAGGCGGGCGTAGGTAAAACGGCGATTGCCGAAGGGCTGGCGTATCGCATCGTCAATAAACAAGTGCCCGATGTGATGCTTGAAGCCACAGTGTATTCCTTGGATTTAGGTTCACTGCTGGCGGGAACTAAGTATCGTGGCGACTTTGAAAAACGCTTTAAGAGCCTGTTAAAAGAACTGGCGGCGGATAAGCATGCCATCCTATTCATCGATGAGATCCACACCATTATCGGTGCGGGCGCGGCCTCTGGCGGCGTAATGGATGCCTCTAATCTACTGAAACCTTTGCTATCTAGCGGCAACTTGCGTTGCATGGGTTCGACTACTTTCCAAGAATATCAAAGTATTTTTGAGAAAGACCGCGCACTTGCACGTCGTTTCCAAAAGGTGGATATCAATGAGCCTTCAGTGGAAGAAACCACTAAGATTTTGATGGGACTTAAGTCTAAATACGAAGAATATCATGGGGTTCGTTATACACAGGCTGCGATCAGCAGCGCTGCGGTATTATCGGCCAAGCACATCAATGACAGACATTTACCCGATAAAGCCATCGATGTGATCGATGAAGCGGGTGCACGTATGGTGATGTTGCCTATGAGCAAACGTAAAAAGACCATAGGCCAAGCCGAGATTGAGTCGATAGTGGCGAAAATGGCGCGTATCCCTGAGAAGTCGGTATCCGCCACTGATAAGGACTTACTGCGTAATCTTGAGCGTAACCTTAAGATGGTGGTCTTTGGTCAAGACAAGGCCATTGAGAGTCTGAGTTCGGCCATTCGCTTATCGCGCAGTGGCTTAGGCACAGACAGAAAACCTGTAGGTAGCTTCTTATTCGCGGGTCCCACCGGTGTGGGTAAAACCGAAGTCACTAACCAACTGGCCAACTGTTTAGGAATGAAACTGGTGCGCTTTGACATGTCTGAGTACATGGAAAGCCATACCGTGTCACGCTTGATTGGTGCGCCTCCTGGATATGTGGGTTATGACCAAGGTGGCTTGCTCACCGATGCTGTGATTAAAAATCCGCACTGCGTGGTGCTACTGGATGAAATCGAGAAGGCCCACCGCGATGTCTATAACTTGCTGTTGCAGGTGATGGATCACGGTACTTTGACCGACAATAATGGTCGTAAGGCTGACTTCAGACACGTGACTTTGGTGATGACAACGAACGCGGGTGTTCAGGAGACTATTCGTAAGTCGATTGGCTTTACCCAACAAGATCACACCCAAGATGCGTTATCTGAAATTAATCGGGTATTTTCGCCAGAATTTCGAAATCGTCTCGATTCCATCATTTGGTTCAACCATTTGGATATGACGATTATCGCCAAAGTGGTCGATAAATTCTTGGTGGAATTGCAGGCTCAATTGGATGCAAAACACGTTACTTTGGAAGTCAGCGACGAAGCCAGAACCTTGTTGGCCGAGAAAGGCTACGACAAGAACATGGGCGCGCGTCCAATGGCTCGGGTCGTGACCGAATTGATCAAACGTCCATTGGCAGACGAGATCTTATTTGGTGTCTTAGAGTCAGGCGGAGTGGCGCATGTGGATGTGAAGGAGGGCGAGCTTGTCATTCGTACCGAACGTCACGAAAAAGCGACAACAAAAGCTTAACGCTTGATTATCCATTAGTTTTAGACATAAAAATGGCTGCAATTGCAGCCATTTTTTTCATCTTTCGCAAACAAAAAAACCCGGCCTTGCCGGGTTTTTAAATCTAAGAGGCTATATCAGCGTGCGCGGAAGACAATGCGACCTTTGGTCAGATCATAAGGAGTCAGCTGGACGGTAACTTTATCGCCAGTAAGGATCCGGATGTAGTTTTTGCGCATTTTGCCTGAAATGTGGGCTATCACCACATGACCATTTTCAAGCTCTACACGAAACATTGTGTTTGGCAAGGTTTCAAGGATAGTGCCTTGCATTTCAATGTTGTCTTCTTTCGCCATTAATTAATTATCCCATTAGCCTTCGAATATAAAAAACGGGCGTATCATGCCCCAAATTCACCCTGCTGTAAAGGGGAAGTACTTAGCAAACTTGGGAATACTCCCAGCCCGTCGGTGTGAGGATTTGATATGGGCGATATAAACGCTTGTAGGACATCTTACGGTTTTCATCTATTTGATATCCGAGATAAACAAATTCTTTGTCCATGAGTTTTGCCAATCGGCACTGAATTAAAATTAACAGGGCGCCGAGGGAACGCTGTTCTTCGTCGGGGTCAAAATAGCTGTAAATCGCCGACAGACTATTGGGTAAGGTATCTGTGACCGCGACGGCTAATAATTTATCGCCGTTATAGACCTCGATAAACGTCGGCGGCAACCAATGGCAAAAAAGAAAGTGATTATATTGATCTTCACTCGGGGGAAACATAGGGCCGTCAAAATGTCGCTCACGAATGTAATTTTCATACAGGGCATATTGTTCGGCGGTTTGTTCCGATGTAATTCGCCAGGTCAGATCTTGGTTTTTGGCTAAGGTGCGTTTTTGGCGTTTCGATGGCACAAATTCATGCGCTGGCACACGAATAGGCTGGCACGCGCTGCACCTTGGGCAACGGGGTTTATAGATGGAGCCGCCACTGCGGCGAAAACCCACCGCGAGTAAACGCTCAAATAAAATGGGATCGAGCGTATCTTCTTGGATGACAAGTAGCTGCTCCTGCTGGCCATCGAGGTAGCTGCAGGGAAATATTTGACTGATACCGATAGCGATCGATGCTTTACTCGAGTTCAAGGATGACCTCTTTAGTGGTCCAAGTCGCTGGGTCCACGGGATTGTTTCTCAGTTCGCTCAGTAACGTTATAAAATCAATACGTTTAATGGCTTTCGCTCCCAAACTTTCTAGGTGAGGATTCATCACTTGTGCATCGATGAGTTTGAATCCCATTTTGAGTAAATGCTGTTGCAGCGCTGCAACGGCGGCCTTGGACGCATTAGTTTTACGGTGAAACATGGATTCGCCGCAAAACACTTGGCCGATTGCTAAGCCGTAAAGCCCACCAATTAAACGTTCGCCTTCCCAGACTTCAATGGAATGGGCGTGACCTGTGTGATGCAGTTCGCGATAGGCCATTTGAATTTCTTGGGTGATCCAAGTGCCGCTCTGTTTTTCTCTTGGCTGCGCACATCCCGCCATCACATCGGTGAAAGCGTGATTGATTGTGATCCGCCAAGGTTGTTTTTTTAAGTATTTCCGCAAACTTGTGCTGATGTGTACGTCACCGGGAATAAACACGGCACGGGGATCGGGCGACCACCACAAAATAGGATCATCTGAGTTAAACCAAGGAAAAATACCGTTGTAGTAAGCCGAGAGTAAGCGTTCAGGACGTAAGTCGCCGCCGATAGCCAATAACCCATTAGGATCGGTTAAGGCGAGTTCGGGTGAAGGAAAAGCTTCAAATTCGTGATTCAGAAAAGACAGTGACTTCACAATTGAGTATGATTTAGTTATAGACCTTATTATTAAGTTAGCGGAAATTCAGATATGTGGAAACCTACTCTAGCAAGCTTTATGTTTATTTTTGCGTTTATCCTCAGCCCCGCGAGTGCGGGTTATGACCGTAATCAAGCCGTGCCAGTTGAGAAAGTGCTCTATGGCGATATCACTTCGGTACGTAATATCACTGAAACCCAGCTGATTGAAGACCGTAATCGAGGTTGGAAAACCTTTGGTGGCGCCTTAGCGGGTGGGGTGATTGGTAATCAGTTTGGTGGCGGTTCTGGCCGTGATGTGGCGACCATTTTAGGCGCCTTGATTGGTGGCGGAATCGGTAATCGTTATGGCAGTGGCACGAGCGTGCAGTCATTGAAGCTGGTGGAATTGATGATCAATCAAGAAGATGGCACCCAAGTTATGGTGATCCAAGACTATGATGCTGGCATGGTATTCAATGCGGGTGACAGAGTGCGTGTCGTCTATCTGCAAGGTGGTGTGCGTGTTGATGTCGCGATGTAAGCGACTGTCTTATCTTGAATAAGTCGTCATCTTCAGTAAATGATCATCTCGAGTAAAGGACGGTAAAGCAATGACACGGACAGAATTAACCCAATATTTAGCCGATTTTTTACATGTATCGGCGTTTAAAGATTACGCGCCCAATGGGCTGCAGGTAGAAGGCAAGGATGAGATCCGCACCATAGTGACGGGCGTGACTGCGTGTCAGGCTTTGATCGATGAAGCGATTCGCTTAAACGCCGATGCGATTTTGGTCCATCACGGCTTTTTTTGGAAGAATGAGCCTGAAGTGATCACTGGCATGAAACAACGCCGGATTAAGGCACTGCTCGAGCATGATATTAATTTATTTGGCTATCATTTGCCCTTAGATGCCCACCCAATGCTGGGTAATAACGCGACCTTAGGCAGGCAACTTGGGATCGTCGACGCAGAAGCCATCGAAGAGGTGGCTCAGGGGCTGCTGTGGCGTGGAAAACTTGATCTTGCAGTTAGTGCTAGCGAATTTTCTCACACCCTTGAGGATGCGTTAGGCAGAGCCCCACTGCATATAGGTGATGGCGATGCCAAGATCCAACATTTAGCTTGGTGTACTGGCGGCGCGCAGGATTATATCGATGTTGCGGCGAGTTTAGGTGTGGATGCGTTTATCAGTGGTGAAGTGTCCGAACGCACTTTCCACAGTGCGGTGGAGCAGGGCATACATTATTTTGCGGCTGGGCACCATGCGACCGAACGTTTTGGGATTCAAGCCTTAGGCCGTCATCTCGCCCGCGAGTTTGATCTCTTGCACCATTTTGTGGATATCACTAATCCGGTCTAATCCATTAATTAAGCGGCTTATGGTGACTATCTAACCGTTTATCCCTAAACGAAAGGCGAGCATGGCTCGCCTTTTTGCTGTGAGTTATGGTGACTTATCAGCACTCAAACTTGTTCCTCTAGCTGATTTAGCAATCAGCTCTTAGCCTTTAGCAGCAGCTAGATCAGCTCCAAAGTGGACAATACAAAGATGCCTAAGGTGCACGTGATTAACGAGCAGACTGTGGTCAGCGCGATAATATTGGCCGCAAGGGGCGCATTGCCACCCATGGCGCGTGCCATCATATAGCTTGCGGCTGCGGTGGGAGCAGAACTCATTAAAAAGACCAGCGCTAACTCAATCCCTCGATAGCCCAACAGCAAGGCCCCAAGCGTGATAAAAAGCGGGGCAAAGATCAGTTTCAATGCGGTCGAGAACCAAGTTGAATGCTTTTCATGTTTGAGTGAACCAATATCGAGCGAACCGCCAGTGCACAGTAACGCTAGTGGCAGGGTCATATTGGCAAAATATTGGCCCGCATCGAGCACCATTTTCGGTATTGGAATAGCAAGTAAATAGAACAACATACCGACCAAAATGGCAATGATCAGCGGGTTTTTGGTAATGGTCTTGATAATCACGCCAAATGCGCGTTGGCTGGATTCTTCGCCTTTAGGGCTGAGGCAAATAACCGCT
The DNA here is from genome assembly GCF_031932025.1 of Shewanella sp. SP2S2-4. NCBI lineage: Bacteria > Pseudomonadati > Pseudomonadota > Gammaproteobacteria > Alteromonadales > Shewanellaceae > Shewanella > Shewanella sp. SP2S2-4. The sequence continues at coordinate 72,402 of NZ_JAUOER010000018.1, read as the reverse complement.
TGAATATTGTAGAGCAGCGTCATCGAGGCGACATAAACCGCAGCTAAAGCAACACCAGAACTGCCGTAGGCGTTGGAAACATAAGCTAAGCCGATAATCGCGGTATTGGCCCTGAATCCCCCTTGAATGATCACGCCTTGGTCTTTGTGCTTTGGAAATAGTCGTCCAGTTGCATAGGTGGATAGTATAAAAAACAGCAGATTGGCCGCTAACCCATAGCCAATTAAGGGCGCACTGGAGGCGAGATCGTGATTGGAGCTAATAATGCTAAGGAACAGTAAGGCTGGCAGCGTCACGTTAAAGACTAATTTTGATGCGACATCAATAAAGTTTTCATTGATAATTTGGGTGCGTTTTAGGATCACACCGAGCGCTAACATCAAACAGATTGGACCCGTAATCGAGGCAGAAAACAGCAACTGCTCAACGATATTTCCCATAACTACTCCTCGAATGATTCACTGAACATTGCGTCGATTTTAGACCTGTCACAGATATGGATATCACACTGCAGCGAATGTCTTGTCGATAGAAATACGAGCATTAACTCGATCTCTGAAACCTGTCACTTAAAGCAGTCACTTAAACCTGTCAGCTAAACCTAGTGGCGTAAACTCAGTCTTTTAAAAGACGAATTGACACTCGGCGCCACGAATTGGCTAACAGTCAAAACCAACAAATAAGGCCACATAAAATGCGGCCTTATTGATTTTTCGAGCGTTATCTAGCGCAGATTACTTAACACGCATACCAGGCTGTGCGCCTTCATGGGGTTCTAAAATCCACAGGTCGCTACCACCAGGGCCAGCGGCCAACACCATGCCTTCGGACATGCCAAAACGCATCTTACGTGGCGCTAAGTTCGCCACCATCACCGTCAACTTGCCTTCGAGATCTTCTGGCGAATAAGCCGATTTGATCCCGGCAAACACTTGGCGTGTTTCACCACCGATGTCGAGTTGTAACTTGAGTAATTTGTCAGCGTCAGCAACATGTTCAGCTTTAACGATGCGAGCGATACGCAGGTCGATTTTAGCAAAATCATCAAAGTTGATGGTCTCACTGATAGGATCGTTAACCAGTGGCTCACTACTCACCGATGAAGCTTTAGCGGTTTTTTCAGGCGCAGCCGTCTTTGGCGCATCGGCCGTGACTTGCAGGTTATCCTTGGAATCAGCAACCATGGCATTGACTTTATCCAGCTCAACACGTTGCATCATTGCCTTGAATGGGGCGATTTCATGACCCGCTAAATCTTGGCTCAATGCATCCCAAGTGAGTGGCAATTGGAAGAAGGCTTCTACATCTTGGGCTAAACGTGGCAATACAGGTTTTAGATACGTCACGAGAATACGGAACAGATTCAAGGCGTTTGAACACACTTGATGGGCTGCTTCCTGTTGATCGTCATGTTTAACCATTTGCCAAGGCGCAGCATCGGCTACAAACCCGTTGGCGATGTCCGCTAATGCCATGATTTCACGCATCGCTTTGCCGTATTCGCGCGACTCGTAAAAATCGGCAATCACGTCTTGCTTGGCTAAAAACGCCTCAGTCAGGGTGGTGTCGTTAATTTTCGCGAGCTTGCCATCGAAGCGTTTAGTGATAAAACCTGCGGTGCGCGAGGCTAAGTTCACTAGTTTACCGACTAAATCTGAGTTCACGCGCTGGGCGAAATCTTCCAGATTTAAATCTAAATCGTCGATACGGCTACTGAGTTTGGCGGCGTAGTAGTAACGTAAATATTCAGGATCTAAATGATCTAAATAGGTACGCGCCTTAATGAACGTACCTTTCGATTTAGACATCTTCGCGCCATTGACCGTCACATAACCGTGGGCATAGACGCTGTTTGGCTGACGATAACCTGAGCCGTGCAGCATGGCTGGCCAGAAGAGGCTATGGAAGTAAACGATGTCTTTACCGATGAAGTGATAAACCTCAGCAGTAGAATCTTTGCCCCAGAATTCATCGAAGCTCAGCTCAGGACGTTTTGCACACAGGTTTTTGAATGAACCCATATAGCCGATAGGCGCATCTAACCACACGTAGAAATACTTGCCCGGTGCATCGGGAATTTCGAAACCAAAATACGGTGCATCACGGGTGATGTCCCATTGCTGCAGACCTTGCTCAAACCATTCGTCGAGTTTATTGGCCATTTCGACTTGCAGTGCGCCAGAGCGAGTCCACTCTTTTAGCATGCCTTCGAAGGCGGGCAGGTCGAAGAAAAAGTGCTCAGTGTCTTTCATCACTGGCGTTGCACCCGATACCGCTGATTTTGGATTGATCAGTTCAGTTGGGCTGTAAGTCGCGCCGCAAGAATCACAGTTATCGCCATATTGATCAGGTGACTTACACTTAGGGCAAGTGCCTTTTACGAAGCGGTCGGGTAGGAACATGGATTTTTCAGGATCGAATAACTGAGAAATGCTCTTGCTCTTGATGTAGCCGTTATCCCTTAGCTTGAGATAAATATCGCTCGCCATGAGGCGGTTTTCTTCGCTGTGAGTGCTGTGATAGTTATCGAAGGCGACATTAAAATCGGCAAAATCCTGCTGATGTTCTTTGTTCACTTGGGCGATCATATCTTCAGGCGCTATGCCTAATTGCTGGGCTTTAAGCATGATCGGCGTGCCATGGGCGTCATCGGCACAAATATAGTGGCACTCATGTCCACGAAGTTTTTGATAACGCGACCAGATATCTGTCTGGATGTATTCCAACATGTGACCTAAATGTATCGGTCCGTTTGCGTAGGGAAGTGCGCTGGTCACGAGAATTTTACGTTGTGAAGTTGCCATCTTGTCTCAAATATCGTGGTGGGCCAAAAATATTGGTAGAGATACTAACCGATTACAGGATGATTTTCATCAAAAGCTGAGCCGATTGAGCTAAATCTGCGCTAATGTTTTCTGCATTATCTGGTACACTTGGGCAAATTTATTGGTGGGGGTAATTCTTTTGTCTTCAACTCAAACTGATTATCGTCTAAATGACGATCTTCTCGGGCCAGTTCTGGCTATTCTCGATTCATTTATTGACCCATATCTCGCGAAAGGGTTAGTGAGCGCAGGATGCGTAAATAAACTGGCGTTGGAAGGTAAGCGTTTGCAGCTTGGCTTAGTCTATCCATACCCTTGCATGACCCAGTATCGCGACACTGTGATGGCGTTGACCAACAAGTTGGCCGTGCTCGATGCTATCGATGAAGTCGAATGTGAAATCGATTTTCAACCTAAAGCCTATTCAGCGTTATCTTCTATCGCACCTATTGCCAATGTGAAGCAAGTGATTGCCGTTGCCTCAGGTAAGGGCGGCGTGGGTAAATCAACCACAGCGGTGAACTTAGCCTTGGCCTTAGCGGCTGAAGGCGCGCAGGTGGGTATTCTCGATGCGGATATTTACGGCCCGTCAGTGCCTATGATGCTAGGTATTCCTAATTTCAGACCGCTTTCCCCCGATGGCAAACATATGACCGCCGCCAGTGCCCATGGTATTGCTGCGCAATCGATTGGGTTTATGCTCAGCGGTGATGAAGCCGCCGTGTGGCGCGGCCCAATGGCAGCGGGGGCGCTAGCGCAACTACTCAATGAAACCCAATGGCCAGAACTGGATTATTTAGTCGTCGATATGCCGCCGGGTACGGGTGATATTCAATTAACTCTGTCGCAAAAAGTGCCGGTGAGTGGCGCTGTTATCGTCACTACGCCGCAGGATATCGCGCTGGCGGATGCCAAGAAGGGCATCAATATGTTCCAGAAAGTGAACATTCCTGTGCTGGGTATCGTCGAAAACATGAGTTTCCATTTATGTCCCGAGTGTGGCCATAAAGAACATCCATTTGGAACACACGGTGGCAGTAAAATCGCCGAGCGTTATCAAGTTCCACTGTTAGGCGCCTTGCCGCTGCACATCAATATCCGTGAAGCCATGGATAACGGTGCGCCGACGGTCGTTGCCGAACCAGACAGTGAAGTAGCCGCACTTTATCGGGAAATTGCCCGTAAAGTGGGCGCAGAATTGGCTTTAAAGCAAAGCCAGAAAACAGTTTCTATTAGTGTTTCAGATGACGAGTAAGGTTTAAGGGTATGAATTCTCAGCAGTGTGTCATTATTGCAATTGCTGGCGCGTCAGCATCGGGCAAAAGTTTAATTGCCAAAACGATTTTTGACGAATTACGCCGCGATTTAGGCACAGATCAAATTGGGGTAATTAATGAAGACGCGTACTATCGCGATCAGAGTCATTTATCCATGGATGAACGGGTATTAACGAATTACGATCATCCTAAAGCGTTGGACCATCAACTGTTGTGCACCCATTTACAGTTGCTTAAGTCTGGCGAAGCTGTTGATATCCCTTGTTATAGCTACACAGAGCACACTCGTACAGCAGAAACTCTGACGATGACACCGAAAAAGGTGATCATTTTAGAAGGTATCTTACTGCTGACCGATCCTAAGTTACGTGCGTTGATGGACGCGAGTGTGTTTATGGACACGCCGCTGGACATTTGTTTCCTACGTCGCTTAACCCGTGATGTGGCGGAACGCGGCCGTACGATGGAATCTGTGATTTCTCAGTACAAAAAAACCGTGCGTCCTATGTTCTTACAGTTTATCGAACCGTCGAAACAATACGCCGATATTATCGTTCCCCGTGGCGGTAAGAATCGTATTGCGACCGATATTTTAAAGACTCGTATCCAACATTTACTGGCAAAATAACGACATAAAAACTCAAGGAGTAATAGGCAAGATGCGCTTAACCGATATCGAAATTGAACAGGCCCTTGATAACGGCACTATCGTAATAGAACCTCGCCCAGGTATAGAAGCTATTTCAGGCGTCAGTGTTGATGTGCGCTTAGGTGGACAGTTTCGCGTCTTTAAAGATCATACTGCGCCTTATATCGACTTGAGTGGTCCAAGCGTCGAGATGCAAGCTGCGCTCGATCGGGTGATGAGTGAAATTATCGAAATCCCTGATGGCGAAGCGTTTTTCTTGCATCCTGGCGAATTGGCTTTGGCTGTGACTTACGAGAGCGTAACTTTACCCGCCGATATCGTCGGTTGGCTCGATGGTCGTTCATCATTGGCGCGTTTAGGCCTGATGGTGCACGTGACGGCGCACCGTATCGATCCGGGTTGGCAGGGTAAAATCGTGCTCGAGTTCTATAACAGCGGCAAGTTACCTTTGGCCCTGCGTCCTCGTATGACCATAGGCGCGCTTAACTTTGAACGCTTAAATCATGCGGTTGCACGTCCTTATAACACCCGTAAGAGTGCCAAGTACAAAGATCAGCAAGAAGCGGTGGCTAGCCGTATCAGTCAGGACTAACACACGTGTTTTGGGTGAATGGCGCATCGCAGGCGAGTATCGACCCTTCCGATCGAGGGCTTGCCTACGGTGATGGCCTGTTCGCGACTATGCGGACAGGCGCTGAGGGGATTTTATTTTTAGAGGCCCATCAAGCTCGTTTAACCGCAGGCGCCGCAAGGCTTGGGTTTCAATGGCAAATGAGTGAAGCACTGCAACAGCAGCTTTATGCCTTAGCCATTGAATATCCTCATCATTGTATTAAGTTAATCGTTACCCGTGGTGTCGGTGGCCGTGGTTACACACCACCAGAAACAGTTAATCCGACCGAAATTGTCTCAGTTCATGCTATCCCAAGCCATTATGCAAAGTGGCAGCACGCGGGCATTTGCCTTAAAACCTCGTCGGTACGCTTAGGTTTGCAGCCCTTGTTGGCTGGGATGAAGCATTTAAATCGACTCGAACAAGTGTTGATTAAATCCCACCCTTTATCTCAGGGGTTTGATGACTGGTTAGTTAACGATATCGAAGACAATGTGATTGAATCTTCGATGGCGAATGTGTTTTTTATCAAAGGCAATCGCGTTATAACCCCTTCACTAACCCAGTGCGGCGTGGCGGGTGTGATGCGCGAACAGGTTATGTTAGCCTTGCTTGAACAGAACATGAATATCGAATGTTTGCCCGTTGGCGCCGAGCGTTTAATTGAATTTGACTCGGCGTTTATCACTAACAGCGTTTTAGGAATTGTGGATGTACTGGCGATAGACTCGCTCAAGTTCAGCCGTGCTCCGATTACCGCGCAACTTAGACAGACACTTTCACTTACCCTATGAAAAAACTCATTCTTATCGGCAGTTCAACCCTGTTGACCTTGCTGACATTAGTCTGTTTGGGCGCCTTTTGGGGCTATCAAACCGTCATTGAATACAGTCAAACGCCGCTGAGTCTCAGCGAGCCTAAAGAGCTGACCGTTGAACGCGGTACCAGTGTCAACCAACTTGCGCAGCAACTTGCCGACGATGGCGTGATTCAAGACACGTGGAAACTCAAGTGGTTACTTAAGTTCCGCCCTGAGCTTGCTAAGATCCGCTCGGGCCTTTACGAAATTTCACCTTCACAAACCATTACCGATTTGCTGAATGATTTGATTGCCGGGAAAGTGAAAACCTTCAGTTTGACCTTAGTTGAAGGCAAAACCATCGTTGAATGGGAACAACAACTTGCCAGCGCGCCGCATTTACAGATGTCACCAGAGGTGTTTGCCGCTGTCTTGATGGCGCAGGGCGATGACTCAGGTTTGCCAGAGGGTAAATTCTTCCCCGACACCTATCATTATACCGCCGAGGCGGATGTTAAAGTCCTGCTGACTCAAAGCTATAAGATGATGGAGCAAGAGCTTGCTAAAGCGTGGGCGGAACGGGCACCAAATCTGCCGTTAAAATCCCCCTATGAAATGCTGATTTTGGCATCGATAGTTGAAAAGGAAACCGGCCAAGCCCATGAGCGCGACCAAATTGCCGGCGTATTTGTTAATCGTCTTAATCAAGGCATGCGTCTACAAACCGACCCGACGGTTATTTATGGCATGGGCGAACGCTATAAGGGCAATATCACCCGTAAAGATTTAGTCGAAGAGACGCCTTTTAACACTTACCGTATTTTTGGATTACCGCCGACGCCGATTGCAGCACCGAGTAAAGCCTCACTGATGGCCGTGTCTAAACCTGCTAGTGTGAGTTATCTCTATTTCGTGTCACGCAACGATGGTACCCATGTGTTTTCAAGCACACTTGAAGCACACAACCAAGCTGTAGATGTGTATCAGCGTAAGAAAAAACCGGCGACGCCAGAAAAATCACCAAAGTAAAAATGCAGAGAAAGAAAATCCAATGTCAGTTTTTGCAAAATTTATCGTTATTGAAGGTTTAGAAGGCGCGGGTAAGTCGAGTGCGATTAACCTTATTCGCGACTTTATTGAAAAACATACGGGTAAAGCGCCGATCTGCACCCGCGAGCCGGGTGGCACGCCACTGGCCGAGCGTATCCGTGATTTGGTCAAAATTGCCGATGCGACCGATCCCCTGTGTGACGAGGCCGAGTGTTTACTCATCTACGCCGCCAGAGCCCAGTTGGTTGCCAATGTCATTAAACCCGCGCTTGCGCAGGGTCAATGGGTATTGGGTGACAGACACAATTTATCGTCATTGGCCTATCAAGGTGGTGGCAGGGGCTTAATGCCGTTAGTGGAGGCGGTGAGCACTGCCACCCTTAAAGGCTTTAAACCCGATCTCACCTTGTACTTAGATTTAGATCCCAAGCTTGGGCTAACCCGCGCGGCTAAACGCGGTGAGCTTGATAGAATCGAGCAACAAGCGATTGATTTCTTTGAACGGGCTCGCGCGACTTACCTTAAACTTGCCAGCGAAGATGACAGCATAGTGGTTATCGATGCGAGTCAAACCATGGCCGAAGTGCATAAAGATATCTTAGCCGTACTACAGGCGATGGCATGGTAGCCGAGTCAGGGTTTACGGCTGCGCAATTGCCTTGGCTCGAAGGGCCAAGACAGGCATTTTTAGCGCAACTCACGCGGCAAAAAATGCCCCATGCGCAACTTGTCGGCATTGATTCAGCCTATGGTGGTGAGCTGCTGAGTGTGTTCATGGCGCGTGCGGCCATGTGTTTGCAGCCAACACCGGCGGGGGCCTGCGGTTTTTGTAAGTCTTGTCAGCTCTTTGATGCGGGCAATCATCCCGATTTTTACCATATTGCTGCCGATGGCAATCAAATTAAAGTCGATCAAATTCGTGAGCTTTGCACACGTCTGACGGCCACAGCCCAGCAAAGCGGTATGCGAGTGGCGATTATTCATCATAGCGAGCGGCTTAACTCCGCTGCCGCCAACGCACTCCTTAAAACCCTTGAAGAGCCTGGTAAAGACACTTTACTGATATTGCAGTCGGATACGCCTGCACGTCTAATGGCGACGGTCAGCAGCCGCTGCCAACGCATTCCCTTCGTTGTGCCAAGTCGAGAGATCATCAAAAACTGGTTAGCGCAGCAATGTGATATCCAAGAGGATGTTACTTGGTGCCTGAGCGTGGTGGGTGGACCGCTAAAGTTGGCAGAGAGCTTGCAATCTGAAGGTGGTCAACAGAGCCGTTATCAATCCTTGTTACAGTTTCGCAAAGATTGGGCCCAAAGTTTGTCGTCTGGTCATCTGTGTGCTAGTTTGTTAACTATAAGTGAACAACAAATAATTGATGTTATTAAGGTTTTATACCTGCTTATACGACAAGTGTTACTGAAAAATAGCCACCAAGATGCGTTTATCCATGCGCAGCTCGGGAACTTGGCGGCCAAGATCATGGGAATGTGTCATAGCTTAAGTACAATGCCGAGCGTCAATTATCTGGCCTTGTGTCAAAGTTATGTCTTAGAATATAGAGAGATAACAAATAAGTAATATGCCATGGTAGATCTCGTCGTTAATTTTGATACCTTACATCAGCTATATCGTGCCTATATGCCTTTTATTAAGCCGGCAGGATTATTCATAGCCACCAGTGAAGGCCATTACCTTGGCCAGCCGCTGACGATTGCGTATCGCTTACCGGGCGCGACCATAACGAATGAATTTCGCGGTGTCGTGGTATGGATCAATCCCTTAGGTGCTTCGGGCGGCCGTCCTGTAGGCATTGGCATTAAAATTGTTTCTGAGCCCGATAGCCATAAACACCACATCGAAAAATTACTGTCGCGCGAACTGGCCTCCGGCGATCTAACCTGCACTATGTAAGTTGGCTCGCATTATTGCTCTGGTTTGAACGTTAATTAGGTTTAAACGCTCTGATTTAAGCGTTACTCTCGTTTAACTGTTCTAGTTTTAACATTGGCCCACACTCTAAACTGATACTTCGCCTCCGTGGAATTTGACCTCGATCCCTTGGCTGGGTATCCTTGTCGTCCTTTTGTTATTCAGCTTGGAAATCCCTGTGCTTATTGATTCACACTGCCATCTCGATCGCCTTAAAGCGGCGCCTGATCAACAAACCCTAGAACATGTTCTGGCCAGCGCGAAAACCCGTGGCGTGGACTATATGCTATGCGTCAACGTGCGCCAGCAGGGATTTGAATCGATGCGAGATAAAGTAGCAGCCTTCGATCAGGTATTTTTATCATCGGGCGTGCATCCATTAGACGTTAAAGAAGGGCTTGATGTTGAGCAAATCCGTCGCTTTGCCACCGATCCTAAAGTGGTCGCGATTGGTGAAACTGGCCTAGATTATTTTTATGCCGACGAAACTAAATTGCTGCAACAACAATGTTTTGAGCAGCAGATCGCCCTTGCGGTCGAAGTGAATAAACCTTTGATTGTCCATACCCGTGATGCACGTGAAGACACGATCACTATGCTTAAGCAGGGCAACGCGGATAAAGTCGGCGGCGTACTGCATTGCTTTACCGAGAACTGGGAAATGGCGAAAGCGGCGATTGATCTTGGTTTTTACATTTCAGTATCAGGCATAGTCACCTTTAAAAATGCCGGTGAACTTCGCACTGTTATCCGTAAAGTGCCACAGGATCGCCTGTTGGTTGAAACGGACTCGCCCTATTTAGCACCTATTCCACACCGTGGACAAGAAAACCAGCCCGCCTATGTGCGTGATGTGGCTGAGTTTGTGGCCGAGCTTAGAGGTGAGCGCTACGAGGATCTTGCTGAGTACACGAGTAATAACTTCTTTAATTTATTCAAAGATGCGGCGCGTTTAGTCGGCCGTTAGCCTCAAGTGCTTTGACCCATGTTATGCGATTGCGTGATTGTTAGCGTGCAGGCATAAAAAAAGGCCCAAAACGATGAAAGCTGTTTGGGCCTAGGGGAATGGCTCGTTGAAGAGCCGTGCGCTACAGGTGAAAGCGCCATGCAGTGCGCTTTACAATAGACTCAGTGTAGTCGAGCTTTTGCCCTAGAGTCGCGTTCACCTTCCCCTTTTTTAGGTTATTTATCGCTAAAAAACAGCAGCACTATAACGATTTTGTCTGTTCTGGTAGCAATAACACTTTATCTTTCACTAAGTCTCTGGGCAGGTTGTTTTTTAACTTATTACCTAAATGTTTCGCCATGCCTAACGGCGCGCCGCCATAACAGACGATCACTTCACCTTGGGCTTTTCCTGCGGTCGCTAAGGGAATATCTCGCCCCATCAAATACTCTTTGGCTTCAGCATCGCTCACATCGACCGTTTTTGCCGTTGGGCTAAGTTGTTTTCCCGCTAAAGCAATAATTGCTTCATGGCGGACTTTAAAACCGTGCTTACTGTTATCGGCGAGTTTAATACCAATACGCTGAAAGCGCATACGGCCGATAAAAGCGTTGAATTCATGAGGAAATAGCCAGAATTCATCATCGCGAACCATGATGAGTTCGTCCGGTAAGCTGATACCTAAATCCTGCTGAAAATAGTCTTTTATCCCTTGGGCTTGTTTCGCTGATGCGGTCGTGAAGGGGAAGTTTTTCTGCAGTTTAGGCTCAGGCTGTAACCGCGGCACAGAGGCAGTTTTTGTCAATTTAGCGACAAAGAAACCTTCACTGTCGTAAATCTGTGGCCAGACATGCAAGAAGCCTTCGGCAGTCGTGGCTCGCTCAGCGCCATCAAATAAATCACTTAAGGATTCAAATTGCACGGCATCGCCGTAGACTTGCTTTAAATACTCGCACACGCCTTGGTTTTCGAGACGGTTTAAGGTGCAGGTCGAGTAGACCAAACTGCCGCCGGGTTTCAGGGCGAGAAACGCCGATTCGATTAAGGCTTTTTGGGTTTCGCTAATCGCCAACACATCGTCAAGGCTCCAGTGCTTTAGCGCATCGGCGTCTTTACGCACTGTGCCTTCGCCGCCACAGGGCGCATCAATGAGCACGGCATCGAAACTTTCGTATAGGTATTCGCCAAACACACGGCCATCGAAATGGGTGAGAGCGCAGTGACTTGCGCCCATGCGCAGCACATTGGCGTGCAATACTTTCACGCGGCTCGCCGAATACTCATTCGCCACCAATAAACCTTGGTTTTGCATCAATGCGGCCATTTGCGTGGTTTTTGAACCCGGCGCAGAGGCGAGATCGAGAACGCACTGCCACTTTGTACTAGTCGTAAATGCATTAGGCGTAAAAAGTGCGGTCGGCGGCAACATAGAGCTGGCTTCTTGAATGTAGAATAGGCCCTGAATGTGCTCTAACGCATTGCCGAGTTGTTCTTCTTCATCGTAGCTGATCCAAAATCCGTCTTCACACCAAGGAATGGGATCGAACGTCCAGCCCTTAGGTTGCATCAGAGTCTTAAAGTCGTCGCTGCTGATTTTTAAGGTATTGACCCGAATTGAACGTCTAAGCGGCCTGTCGCAAGCGGCAATAAACTCATCCATTGACAAATGGGCGGGGAGTTCTTGGGTAATTGTATCGATAAAATTTTGATTTAATTGAACCATTGATTTCATTGAACCATAGGAAAATAGACTGTGTATCAACTGGCGCGAGTATATCATAATCCCTTATTGGGTCTGAGATTTTATCCCAAGTGCCTCAGCCGTTATGGTGATTTGAGGTTTATGCACTGACGATTGCCGTAATATTGCAATGAGTCGCCATAAAGCTAGCACTCAGTAGCCATGAGCTAATAGAATAAAAACAAATAAAAATAAGGGGATTAGCGTGCTTAATCGCGTGTGGTTAGCTTTCTTTGTTACGGCATTGCTGGCAATAGCGGTGCAACTGTTCAATGGGCACATAGAAGTCCTATCGGCTTCGGTCGCCGCATTATTTGCTAGCGCTAAGCTTGCCGCTGAAATTTCCCTTGGGCTGATTGGTGTACTTTCTCTGTGGATGGGATTGATGCAGGTGGGCGAGAAGGCCGGTGTGGTCAGCGCCATCGCCTTTGTGTTTGAGCCCTTACTGCGCCGCTTGATGCCAGAAGTGCCCAAGGGCCATCCCGCCTTTGGCAGTATCACGATGAATTTAACGGCGAATATTTTTGGTTTAGATAATGCCGCCACGCCGCTTGGTTTAAGGGCGATGCATGATTTGCAGAGTTTGAATCCGCTAAAAACTGTGGCGACCAATGCGCAAATCTTATTCTTAGTGCTCAATACTTCCTCTGTGACCTTAGTGCCTGTGACGGTATTCCTGTACCGTGCCCAACAAGGTGCAGCCGCGCCTGCGGATATTTTCCTACCGATTTTACTGGCAACCTCGGCCTCGACATTGGCGGGCTTACTGGTAGTGGCGTTAGTGCAGCGGATTTCGTTATTGAACTCTGTGGTGCTCGGTTATGGCGCCTTGATGCTCTCTGGCCTAGTGGCGAGTGGTTTTTATCTGATGACCTTAAGTGCTGAAGCCATTGGCACAGTGTCGACGGCAATGGGTAACGGCATTTTATTGTTATTAGTGTTTACCTTCGTCATTGTTGCGGGCATCCGTAAGGTGGCGGTTTATGATGAGTTTATTGAAGGGGCGAAGGCGGGTTTTGCCCAATCTATCCAGCTGATCCCTTATTTGCTCGCCATGTTATTGGCTATAGGTTTACTGCGCGCATCCGGCGCTTTGGATTATCTGTTGCACTTGATTGCCAGTGGCGTACGGATATTGGGTTTCGATACGCGTTTTGTCGATGCTATGCCGACCGCGCTGATGAAACCTTTTAGTGGCTCAGGTGCCAGAGCCATGATGCTCGAGACAATGGATCATCACGGCGTCGATTCTTTTGCTGGCCGATTAGCGGCGATTTTTCAGGGCAGCACTGAAACTACTTTTTATGTTCTCGCCGTGTATTTTGGTTCTGTGGGTATTCGCCATGGCCGCCACGCCTTAGCCTGTGGGTTAACCGCGGATTTTGCAGGGATCAGCGCTGCGATTGCCGTTTGTTATTGGTTTTATGGATAAGGGGTTAGAGTGTTGAGCGACCTAGAATGTCTCAATAGAATTGCAAGGGAAGCTAAAAATAAATCAGGCGCATAATGCGCCTGATTGACTTTTAAGAGCTTTAATATTAGTGCGTTGGTGTAAGTATTTTGAAGAAAAGAATTACTGGGCGGGTGCCCATTCCTGCCATTCGTTTTCGGCTTTGTGTTGCAATCTTAATACTGTTCCTGCTGCTAAACGATTAACCTCTTGAGTCGTGTCCTTAGTCGCGACATTAATACCGCCAGCGAGTAAGGTTTCCAGCGAGCCCGCTTCGATTTGCGCACCTGAGAATAGGCCAACATCAACTTTAATCCCAGAAGCATCCCAGAACTGACTGCTTTGATTCACTAAGTGACTGTACTGCGGCTCAATATGGGCCTGCATCAGCACGCTATTGCCCTGTGTCGACAGGTGATAACCATCGATTTGACCGACTTTGATACCACGGAAGAAGATAGGTGTGCCGACTTTCATCGAGCCTAAGTTGTTATCTTCTAAGACGAATTTAAGCGCATCTTCGTCAACGTTGGCATAACTGCTGGCAGCGAGGTTGGCAACAAACTGGGTCGCTTTTTGACTGCTTGTACCCGGCAGTACACCGATATAAGGGCCAGTGATCAAGGTTTCTGGCGCTTTAATTCCCGCCAGAGAAATTTGTGCATCTACTAAATGATATTCACAGTCGCTGCGGCTGAAATGTTCGGCATATTCCCCGTAGAGATATGCGCTAGCTGTGAGTGTATTGAGATCCGCATTGAGCTTCACTTGCGACACTTCACCCACTTGATGACCTTGATAGCGAATCGCTGCCTTGGCCGTAAGCTTGCTGGAGGCGGGTAATGTGAGGCGAATTGCCTGCGCCTGAGTTAATGCCAACTGCTTGCTCTCATAGAGTTTTAAGTTAGCTGCATTGCTGGCTTTGTCATTGCTATCAAGCAGTCCCAGACTGATGCTGCCCTTTAATGCTCCTTGAAGCGGCGCGACCGCAACATCAATGCCCGCAAGACTGGCGCTAATATCCACTGCGCTGTTACGCCAGAACACATTCGGCTTTTTCAGCAAGGGCTGGAATTGTTTGTCGATAGCGAGCTTGATAGCAAAGTCTTCGGTCTTACTTTGCCAGTTCACTGAGTCAACTGTCCCAATTTGCATCTTTTTATAGTAAATCGGTGAGCCTTGGCTGACATCGGCGCCATCTTGACTGATTAAGGTCAGATACACTTGTTGCTGACGATCATAGAAGGCTGTCGCGGCATCCACTGAGCTAAACAAGATGAGGGCGCTGTTGGCGGCGAGTGGCGTATCGCTGTGGCCTTGGATCAAGCTAACCGCACCTTGAGTGAGCGTCGTAAAGTCCCTTGCTTTGACTGAAACGCCCTCTAGTGATGCTCTTACTGTTAATGCCGACTCTGGCACAAAATAGCTGTCGCTGCGAATTAGGCTAGCAAACTCAGGTTGTAACTCGAGTTGGTATTCCACCGCCGATAAATCTTTGGTTAACTTAACCGCAAGCATTGAGCCAATAGGGATTTGCTTAAAGCGAACTTCGGCGCCCGCTGAAATGCCCATATTTTCGGCTGAGGTTAAGGTCAAGAAACGCTTCTTTGATTGCAGTAAATCAGGCGCTTTGGCTTGTAAGGCAAAACTGCTTGGCATCGCCGTTTTTGTATTAATGCCCGGCAGGAAGTTGATCACGCTGCCCGTCAGTAAACGCTCTGGATTTTTAATGCCTGAGAGGGAAATATCGGCACCTTCAAGCCAAAACACGCCGTCGTTAGTTAACAGTGAACCGTATTGAGGTTCAAACTTAGCCACAGCTATTACGCCATTGGCGGTGAGTTGCTTGCTTAAAATGCTGCCGATATTGATGCCGCGATAAACGATGCGAGTGCCTTTGTCTACACCGTTAGCATCAGCCATGGTCAGGTTTATTTCTATGCCGCCAAGGGCTGTGGTTTCTGAATCATAAAGCGAAAAAATGTCACCGTTTTTGGCAATATCCGCTTTATCATCAGAGCTAAAACTCACGCCGCCAGCCAGAATGGATGCCAAACTCTCAGAGCTGACTTTAACTCCAGTCAGTGATGCATCAATTTTTACGCCGGAGACATTCCAAAAGTGAGAGTTTTTCTTCACTAATCGCGCGTATTGCTCTTGAATGAAGGCGCTGATGATGACTCTTTGATTGCCATCTAAACGATAGCTGACCACACTGCCCACGGGGATTTGGCGGAAAAATATTGGCGAGCCAACATCCAACGAACCGAGTTTGTCTGAGGTCAGTTCGACCATTACACCTTCTGAGCCGATTTGCATCGGCGGCGGTTGGCGTTCAGCCTCGAAGAAGGTTGACGCATTACCTTTGCCCGGTTGAATCGCGATGTAGTTACCTGAGAACAACGCATCTAAACCTTCAACACCTGTAATACTGGCCTTAGGGGTGACAAGCCAGAAGAGGGTCTCCTTATTTAAGAAAGGCTTAGCGCGGTAGTCCATCATGACTTTAACGTTTACGCCCTTGAGATCTTCATCTATTCCTATGTCTTTGACTTTACCGACAGTCAAGCCTTGGTATTTGACTAAGGTTTTACCTACGTCAATCCCAGTTGCACTCGGAAAGTGAATTTGAATTTCAACGCCCGATTCTTTAATACTCTTAATGCCCAGCCACGCACCCAATGCCAACGCGACAATAGGCAGCAGCCAAATGGGCGAAAAGAGTTTTTTCTTTACAACTTTCGGCGATTCAATTTGTGTCATCTTGAGGTTCCAATCGATCCCAGAGTAAACGAGTGTCTAACACTTTTGCGGCTAACTGAGTTAACAGAATAACCAAGGCAAATGCGGTCGCTGCAGGCGCGGGTTTAGCGTCGAGTAGTTGTCCCATATTCACTAATGCCACTGTGATTGAGATGACAAATAAATCGAGCATTGACCAACGACCAATCCATTCGATGATGTGAAAACCCACCATCAATTTCTTTTTTGAAATCGGAATATCAAAGCTTATTGCACACAGATAAATGGATAAGCCGATGATTTTAATCCATGGCACTAAAATACTGGCAGTAAAAACTATCACGGCAATGGGCAACATATCTGAATGCACTAGATGCAAAATGCCCGAAAAAATGGTGTCGTGCCGCACTTGCCCTTGGTTGGTCAGCATAGTGATAGGGTAAATGTTGGCAGGCACCAGCAAAATGGCAGCGGTAATCAACAAAGCCCAACTTTTTTGCAGGCTGGAATAGTCCCTGACCTGCAACTCAGCTTCACAGCGCTGACAGTGGCTGAGGTCACTACTATTGAGCTGGCGGCAGACCTTACACAGACACAGGCCGATATCTTTACCTTGTTGCTTCATATCAGCGATGACCTTCCAATAAAGTCCACATGTGCTCTAAGTCGTACTCTCGTTGTAGAAACAAAGTCACGAGAAACAACATAGTGAAGCAAAATGTGCCCATGCCAAAATAAATATCCGAAAAATCAGATAGCTGGAATGATGAAACCAAAAAACTGATCACATAAATTTCTAGCATAGTGAGCTGCGACAATACGCCATGAAACTTCAATAATTGCTTTAATGAGTTACGCCAAAAAAGACGACTCAGTCCCCATTTCACAATCAAAATCTGCGTCAGTATCGATAACAGTAATAAGCCTGGGCCAATCACAGCGGCGGCAAGCACGGCTAAACCAACGACCCAATAACCTTGGTCAAATACTACAAACGCGCCCTGAAAAACTGTGGTGGTGCGAATACTGCCGAAAAAGTGAATTTCGAGTACGGGTAAAAAATTGGCAGGAAAATAAAACACTAATGCCGAGATACATAGGGCGAGCATGCCATTTACAGAGCAGTAAGGAGTGTCATAAAGTGCAGTACTGCAACGGGGGCAAAGGGCTCTGACACCGCTTGGCAAGGCACGTTTGCGGACTGCTAAATCGCAGGAACGGCAAAGGATTACTGAATTTTCTGCTGCGTTTTCATGCATATAAAAATATATATTAGCCTAAATAGGAGTAATAACAGCGAGAACGGTGCAAAGTGTAGTGCTAATCAGCCGTTCTGCACAGTCTAGCGCTTTATAATCTTGGCAACGAAAGTACGCTAATAATATCAGATTAATCAGAACACTTGCATCACAAGTTCAATCTATGTCACTCTAGTTACTGTATATAAAAACAGTGCGAGGGCAGTCATGGCAGTAATAACACAGTTTGTCGTGGTCAGAGAAGGGGTTGAAAAGATGACATTCACATCTAAGAAGGAGGCTGATGCCTACGATAAGATGCTCGATATCGCCGATAACCTTATCCCCTTCATTCAAAAAGCTGATTTAGGTATAGATGAAAGCGTGGGCGAAAAGCTCGCATTCTATTTTGCTAACAATAAAGATGAGCTGACGAACTTGCTTAAAGGTGTCGTTCAGGTTAATAGTACGCCAACGAATCCACCTGCTGCGAAAAAAGCGGCTAAAAAGACCGAAGCAGCAGAATAAAATTGTTAGGAAATGTAATGAAATCGAAATTTTATGAGTCACTTAACCGTCAAGCCTTGGCCTTATTGGAAGGGGAAGACGACCTTGTTGCGGCAATGGCGAATTTTTCAGCCTTACTCAATGATAATTTGACTGAGCTGAACTGGGTGGGATTCTACGTTATGCGTGGCGAACAACTCGTACTAGGCCCATTTCAAGGTAAAGTGGCTTGTACACGTATTCCGTTAGGAAAAGGCGTGTGTGGTACGGCGGCATTCACCAATCAAACCCAGCGAGTGGCCGATGTTCATCAATTTGATGGCCATATTGCCTGTGATTCTGCCAGTAATTCTGAAATCGTTGTGCCAGTTCGTGTCCAAGGTAACGTGATTGCTGTGCTCGATATTGACAGCCCAATCTTCGATCGTTTCGATGAAGAAGACCAAAAGGGGCTGGAATTACTGGTTAAAAGTTTTGAAAACTGCCTATTTGATTAATTTGCGTACAATAACGCATAATTCATAGTCGCAATCGGTGGCGTGCGCCTTATAATATGCGCCTGCACGCATTAAGCTGGTTTGATTGGCATGCAATGAATAAGCTTAGTGTTTTGAGCTGTAAAAATTTGTTAAGGTATATTTTTTTTAACTTTAGTAAACGCGGCTAGGATGCTAATTTGTACGTTGACTCAATATTGAGTTTAACGAAGATAAACGACACGTAAGAAGTTGATATATATCACCTCGAATCGATGTCCCTTTTTGACTGTGGAAGTAATGATGGAATCAACAGAAAAGTTGACCGACACCAATGCAATTTTGGCGTATTTGTATGAAACATTTCCTTTGTGCTTTATTGCTGAAGGTGAAACTAAGCCATTAAAAATCGGATTGTTTCAAGATTTGGCTGAAAGGTTGGCTGATGATTCTAAAGTCAGTAAAACTCAGCTCAGAGTTGCCTTAAGACGTTACACCAGCAGCTGGCGCTATTTAAAGTGCGTTAAAGCGGGCGCACAACGCGTTAATCTGGATGGCGAACCTTGCGGCGAGTTAGAGCAAGAGCACATTGACCATGCTCAAGCCATGTTGAAAGAGAGTCAGGATAAAGCGAAAGCGAAACGTGCAGCACTCGCACCTAAGCCTGCGGCGAAGAAAGCACCTAAAAAGGTGGCTGTTCCTCAACGTGCTAAAACTGAGCGTCCTGCTAAGCCTGCGCCTAAAGCTGCAGCGCCAGTCGTAAATTATGTCCAAGCACAATTGACTGATTTAACGAAAAAACAACGCGTCAATGTTAAGTTAGGTATGACACCCGTAGCCGGTGTGATTACTGATATTAACAAGGAAGATATTCATGTTCAGCTTGATAGTGGCCTAACGATTAAAGTTAGAGCAGAACATATCCTGCTGTAATCATTTTTTAAAACGGAGTAACTTGTTGATGCGAAAACTCACTTTGGCTACCTCGATCGCCACTGTTTTTGTCGGATTCTCGGCTTGGGCCGTACCACCCACGATTCAAATCAGCGAGTTACCCACTCTCAAGCAGGAAGCGCAACATAAGGTCGCGAGCAAAAGGGTAACGGACTTATACACTCGTTCGCACTATCATAGATTTAATCTTGATGATGCCTTTTCTACGCAAATTTTTGACCGTTACCTGCAGCAGTTAGACTATCGCCGCAATGTGTTAACCCAAGCGGATGTCGATAGCTTTAAACCTTATGCTACCCAATTCGATGACATGCTCAGTTCTGGTGAACTTGAGCCTGCCTATAAAATGTTTGATATCGTCCAAAAGCGTCGTTATGAAGGCTTTGTCTATGCTTTATCCCTTCTGGACAAAGAGATGGATTTCTCCGCCCCTGGCGATGCCTATGAGTATGACCGTGACGATGCGGCATGGCCAAAAGATCAAGCCGAGATCAACGAGTTATGGCGTCAACGTGTTAAATACGATGCGCTAAATCTAAAACTCACTGGTAAAAAATGGCCTGAGATTGTTGAGATCCTGCAAAAGCGTTACAACAACGCCATCAAACGTTTGACTCAAACCAACAGTGAAGACGTGTTCCAAGGCGTGATGAATGCCTTCTCACGCAGCATTGAGCCGCATACGAGTTACCTGTCACCACGCAATGCTGAACGTTTCCAAATGGAAATGAATTTAAGCCTTGAAGGGATTGGTGCTCAACTGCAACTTGAAGACGATTATACTGTTATTAAAAGCTTAATTGCTGGCGGCCCTGCGGCTGGCAGCGAAAAACTGTCGCCAGAAGACAAGATTGTCGGCGTCGGTCAAGAAGGCGGTGAAATTGTTGATGTGATCGGCTGGCGTTTAGACGACGTGGTTGATCTGATAAAAGGGCCTAAGGGCAGTAAAGTCGTACTGCAAATTTTACCGAAGAAAGGCGGTTCGAATGCTAAGCCATTCGACGTTACCTTAGTACGCGATAAAATTCGTCTTGAAGACAGAGCGGCAACCTCTAAGGTGATTGAACCTAAAGACGGCGAGTACGCTAATCGCAAAGTCGGCGTGATCCATATTCCTGGTTTCTACATGAACCTGTCACAGGACGTTGAAAAAGAGCTAGTGAAGTTAAACGAAGCCAAAGTTGAAGGCATAGTCATCGACCTTAGAGGTAACGGTGGTGGTGCATTAACAGAAGCTGTTTTGCTGACAGGACTCTTTATCGATATGGGCCCTGTGGTGCAAATTCGTGATGCTGATGGCCGTGTGTCTGCGCACCGTGATAACGATGGTAAAACCAGTTATTCGGGCCCTTTGACTGTGATGGTTGACCGTTACAGTGCTTCAGCCTCTGAGATTTTTGCTGCCGCATTGCAAGATTATGACCGCGCGCTGATTGTTGGTGAATCTAGCTTTGGTAAAGGTACAGTGCAGCAGCATAAGAGCTTAGGCCGTATTTATGATATGTATGAAAAGCCAATTGGCCATGTGCAATACACGATTCAAAAGTTTTATCGGATCAATGGCGGCAGCACTCAGCTTAAAGGTGTGACACCAAACATTGCTTACCCAAGTGCGTTAGAGCCAGGTGAGTACGGTGAAGCTGAAGAGAAAAATGCCTTGCCTTGGGATAAAGTGCCAATGGCGCAATATGGCACGCTCAATGATGTGACGCCTGAGTTAGTGACTAGCCTTGAGGCCAAGCACCTTAACCGCATCAAAAGCAGTGTAGAGTTTGCTTATATCAATCAAGATATTGCCGACTTTAAAAAGCACCACAAAGAGAAGACAGTTTCTCTGGTTGAAAGTGAGCGCATTGCCTCCCGCGAAGCCGATGAGAAGAAAGTCCTCGATAGAACGAACGAGCGCCGAGTTGCCAATGGTTTAGCACCGGTTAAATCAATGGAAGACATTAAGGACGAAGCCGAATTGCCAGACGCATTTTTAGATGAAACGGCTTATATCACTTTAGATATGGCTGATGCGCAAAAACTGGCTAAAACTAGTGCTAAGTAGGCGCTAGTCGAGTCGATTTATCCAATATCAAAACGCGCTTATGGCGCGTTTTTTCTTATTTAGATCAGCGTTAAAGGGATCGAAATGACACAAGCTCAAGCAAAATACTTAAAAGATTATCAAGCGCCACTCTTCACGATAGACACGATCGACTTAGCCTTTAATCTGGCGGGCAATGAGACTCAAGTGCAGGCGATAAGTCGGGTAAAACGCACTTCTAAGCATACCCAAGCCTTAGTATTGGATGGTGAAGACTTGACTGTGATCTCGTTGACGGTTGACGGCGAGGCAGTGCCTTACCATGTTAGCGCGGGTCAATTAGTCTTAGAAACGGCGCTTGATGAGTTTGAGCTGAACATCGTCACTAAGCTCGATCCCGAGGCCAATTCGAGCCTTGAAGGCCTGTATATGTCCGATGGTGCCTACTGCACGCAATGTGAGGCTGAGGGCTTTAGACGGATCACTTATTTCCTCGACCGTCCCGATGTATTAGCCAAATATACTGTGCGCATCGAAGCCGATAGAGCCGCATTCCCGTTTTTACTGAGTAACGGTAATTTGATTGATCAAGGCGAATTAGAGGGCGGCCGCCATTATGTTTGCTGGCAAGATCCGTTTCCAAAACCGGCTTACTTGTTTGCCTTAGTCGCTGGCGATTTTGATCTGTTGCAAGATGAGTTCATTACCCGCAGTCGCCGTAAAGTGATCCTGCAAGTGTTCGTCGATAAAGGTAATTTACATAAAGCGCACCATGCGATGGCGTCGCTTAAAAAATCCATGGCTTGGGATGAGAGTCGTTTTGACCTCGAGTACGATTTAGATATTTACATGATAGTTGCCGTCGACTTTTTCAATATGGGAGCGATGGAAAACAAAGGCTTAAATATCTTCAACACTAAATATGTGCTCGCAGATACCTTAACGGCCACCGACGAGGATTATCACGGTATTGAATCGGTTGTAGGCCATGAGTATTTCCATAATTGGACCGGAAACCGCGTGACGTGCCGTGATTGGTTCCAGTTAAGTTTAAAAGAAGGCTTAACGGTTTTTCGCGATCAAGAATTCAGCTCCGATTTAGGTTCACGCGCGGTGAATCGAATTCACGCAATTAAAGTGATCAAGAATCAACAGTTTGCTGAAGATTCTGGCCCTATGTCCCATCCTATTCGTCCAGAATCTGTGATTGAGATGAATAATTTCTACACAGTCACTGTGTATAACAAGGGCGCTGAAGTGATCCGCATGATGCACACTTTGCTCGGCGAAGAAAAGTTTCAAGCGGGGATGAAACTGTATTTTAATCGCCACGATGGCCAAGCGGTCACTTGCGATGATTTTGTGGCGGCAATGGAAGATGCCAGCGGCGTAGATTTAACCCAATTCCGTTTATGGTATAGCCAAGCAGGCACGCCGATTGTGACTGCGATGGACAGTTTCGATGCGCTAACTGGCGTTTACCAATTAACCCTTAAGCAAAGTTTAGCGAACTGTGCATCACCTTTGCATATTCCTTTTAGCATCGAACTGTTAGATGCCAAGGGGCATTCTTTAGTGAATGAAGTTCTCGACTTTACTCAAGTGGAACAAGTGTTTAGTTTTGAGGGATTAAGCCATAAACCGGTGGCTTCGTTACTACAAAACTTCTCCGCGCCCGTTAAATTGCAATATCGATTCAATGTGGATCAACTGGTTCACTTGATGCGTTTTGCCAGCAGCGAAGTGGCGCGCTGGGAAGCCTCAGTGACCTTAGTGAGCCAAGCGATTTGGCAAAATGTGGCGAGTTTACAGCAGCAACAAGCCATGACACTCGATCCCCGCGTGCGCGATAGTTTTAAAGGCGTGTTGTTAGACACTGAACTTGACCCTGCATTGATTGCCGAAATCTTAGCCATACCTACGGCATCTGCTTTGATTGAGCAAACAGACCGCGTTGATCTCGATGCCTTAGCCTTAGCCCGTGAATTTGTGTTAACTGAGCTGGCTTCACACTCTGAAGATGAATTAATTGCGCTTTATCGCTCTTTGGTATCGGTCGATAGCACGCAGGCAAGAGCGCTTAAAAATCAGTGTTTAACTTGGCTAGCCAGGGTGTCGGATGAGGCAGAAGCGTTAGTCATTTCTCAGTTCGATAAAGCCAACAATATGACTGATTCCCTCGGCGCACTGACTGCGGCAAATGTGGGTGATTTGCCTTGTCGCGATGAGCTGATGACCACATTTGAGCTGCGTTGGCAGGACACGCCATTGGTAATGGATAAATGGTTCATGTTGCAAGCAACCCATAATGCACAAGATGTGATTGAACGTCTGCATCAATTACAACAGCATAAGCGATTTAGTATGAGTAATCCAAACCGAGTGCGTGCTTTAGTGGGCAGTTTTGCGGCGGGGAATATTTACCAATTCCACCGTCAAGACGGTAAGGGTTATGCCTTCTTAACTGAATGCTTAATGACCCTTAATAAGCTCAATCCGCAGGTTGCGGCACGCATGGTGACGCCATTGATCCAGTTCCATAAATTCGACTTAGGCCGTCAAACCTTAATAAAAGCCTGTTTAGGGCAACTTTTGGCTTTACCTGACTTATCTAAGGATATGTACGAAAAAGTCTCTAAGGCATTGGCAAAATAGCGGTTTGTAGGAGGAGGGCGGCAATCGATGCCGCCCTGATATTATGGAATTGTATTTCAAACTAACGATCAGCTATCGAGATTTCTTACCCTATTATCAAGGGCTTGCTGATAAAATTGAGGTCCGCGAAACGCAAGGACGTATTTTGTGGATTAATGGCCGTCATTTCAGACGTTTTTTAACCGAAAATGGCATTCAAGGCTATTTCAAATTGGTTTTAGATGACAAGGGACAATTTGTTTCATTAAATCGAGTCTAGTCTGAATTTGTTTATTTACGCTTAGAGTAATTACTTTAAACGGTCGGCTGATTATCAGGCTCGGTTTGTGATATTTAGTTTTTAAATATGTTAATGAATTATATGATTTTTTGATATCTTTTCCCGCTTCATTTCTCTCCCGCTTTTCTCTAATTTAAATCCCACCTTTTCAACTGCTGGCACAAATGTGTCTACATGCTTAATTCTTTAGAAAATTTTCTCTAACTGCGCCTTGCCCAAGGGGATTAATTGCTGTAACAATGATGTTACCTGTGAGCTAACAAGATGTTGGTTGTAATTCCTAAAACAAAGAATCCAGCAGGGTACGGAGAGCTAAAATGAAAATTGTTAAAAATAGTTTTAACAAATCGGCGCTTGCTTTGGGGGTGGCGTCGGCATTGAGTTTGTTAATGATCCCAAGCGTTAATGCAATATCTTTTGATTGGGGAGAGGTTGAGGGCACATTTGACTCAACTTGGACTGCTGGTGCGAGCTGGCGTGTTGGGGCGCGCGATTGGGAAGGTCAAATTGGTAAGGTGAATCAACCCCAATTCGATTGGTCTAATTACAGCGCATTTGGCAATACAAAATATACTTCAGCTGAGATTTGGGCCCAGCCTGGGTCGTATTCCAGCAACAATGACTTAAGTAACTTACTTTATTCTCAAGGCGATACTACGTCTGAGATCGTCAAAGGTTTGCATGAATTATCGTTGAAATACAAAAACTACGGTTTATTCGCCCGCGGTATGTATTTTTATGATCGTAAACTGAACGATGGCAATTATGACTACAACGATCCGATCACGGGTAAAGAATTTGACCCTTGCGAAGATAGCCGCGCTTCAGAAGTACAATGTAAAGATATCCGTTTATTAGATGCGTTTGTCTATGCCAACTTCGATTTGAATGAGGGTGCGAATCCATTATCTATTCGTGTTGGTAATCAAGTGGTGTCATGGGGTGAAAGTACACTGATTGCCCATGGGATCAGTGAAATTAACGCCGTGGATTTGAACATTCTTAACGCACCTGGTGCTGAGTTAAAAGAAGCGTTTAGACCGCAAGGTATGGTGTGGGCATCCCTTGGCCTGACAGATTCGTTAACGGTTGAAGCATTCTATCAATATGATTGGCAACCTATTTGGGTCCCAACTCCGGGCTCCATTTTTGCGACTAACGATTTTGCCGGTTTTGGGGGTTATGCTCAAAACGCTCAGCTTGGTTTTAACGCTAACCCTGACATCAACTTAGATTTTGTGATGCAAGAATATGAGCGTTTAGCGGGCATGATCGCCAGCGGCCAATCTATTCCGACGCAGCAATTGGTTTCTATGGCTTTAGCCTACCCAACGAAAGTGACGCTAGTGCAGGATGAAGAAGAACCAAGCAATGATGGCCAATACGGTATCAAGCTGGGTTATTACGCGCCTGAGCTAGGTGAAACCGAATTTGGTTTCTATTTCATGAATTACCATAGTCGTCGTCCACTTATCAGTGGTACTGCTGCCGACTTTAGCACGGGTGCATTGTTATCTGACTTGGCGACGGTAGGCCAAAACTCGGGCAACATTAACCGTGAATTGCTGCTCAGCCTGAAGAGCTTCTCTAAGGCGCAAATCGTCTATCCAGAGGATATTAAACTCTACGGTTTCAGCTTCAACACCTTGATTGGTGATACGTCTGTCGCGGGTGAGATTGCCCATCGTCAAGATGAGCCACTGCAGATTGATGACGTTGAGTTGCTGTTCGCCGGTATGCCACAACAGTTAGCCAATGCGGGGCTTCGTCCCGATCTTGATGGTATTTCACAGATTAAAGACGTTCAACCGGGTGAAACCGTGGATGGCTTTATTCGCGTTGATACCACACAGGCGCAGATGACTTTCACCCATCTATTTGGTCCAACCTTAGGTTTAGATAACTTAACTATGTTGGCCGAGGTTGGTGGTGTGTGGATCCACGATATGCCTGGTTTCGATGAGCTACGTCTCAATGGTCCTGGTACGTCACGTTCTGGCGGCAATCCAGATATGCCAGGCATCATTCAAGCCTTGCACAATGGTCCTGAAACTAACCCGTTCCCTACTGACTTTTCTTGGGGCTACCGTTTAGTGGCAAAAGCGGATTTCAACAACGTTTTCGCTGGGGTCAATATGTCGCCACGGGTCATTTTCTCCCATGACGTTGACGGTATTACTCCAGATCCTATGTTCCTGTTCACGGAAGGACGTAAGTCTGTCGCGCTAGGCGTTAACTTCGATTATCAAAACCGTTGGGGTGCAGATATCTCCTATAACAATTTCTTTGGCGGTGTCGGTACGACGAATGCGATGGCAGATCGTGATTATGTTTCATTCAATATCAAGTATTCGATCTAAAAGGACTCAAACAATGAAGAAACTGACGATATTGGCGAGTGCAGTGATGTTTGCACTCGTAGCGCCAGTCGCTATGGCTAAGGTATCAGAGGCTGACGCGGCTAAACTTGGCAATGAGCTCACCCCTTTAGGTGCTGAAAAGGCGGGTAACGCTGATGGTTCTATTCCTGCGTGGGATGGTGGTATCACTAAGCCTGTGGCGGGTTATACCAAAGGGATGCATCACCCAGATCCTTTCCCTGAGGATAAGATTGAATTCACCATTACCAATGCTAACAAAGCGCAATATAAAGACTTTTTAACACTGGGTCAGATGAAGTTGTTCGAACTTTATCCTGATACTTACAAGATGAATGTGTATAAGACTCGCCGTAGCGCATCTGTGCCGCAGTTTGTCTACGATGCGACTAAAGCTAACGCGACACGTGCAGAATTGATTGCACAGGGCAATGGTATTTCTGGCGCTGCTATTGGTATTCCATTCCCGATCCCTGCAAATGGCTTAGAAGCGATTTGGAACCACATTTTGCGTTTTCGTGGTATCGACATCGAGACTTCCCGTAGTCAAGCAGCACCAACGGCCGATGGAAGCTTTAGTTTGGTAGAAACGGCTGAGGAAATTCGTTTCGAGTATTCTCGTCCTGAAATGACTTTAGATCTGCTTAAAGCCAGCAATACGCTGTTCTACTTTAAGCAAGTGGTAACTCAGCCAGCCCGTTTAGCAGGTACTGCGTTATTGGTGAAAGAGACCATGGATCAAGAGGCCTTGCCACGCCAAGCTTGGACCTATAACACAGGACAACGTCGTGTCCGTAAAGCGCCAAACGTCGCTTTCGATACACCGGGTACAGTGTCTGACGGTCTGCGTACGACGGATGATTTCGACATGTTTAACGGCTCTCCAGTGCGTTATAACTGGGAACTGGTTGGCAAGAAAGAAATTTACATCCCGTACAACGATTACAAACTGCACTCAGACAAGCTGAAATATGACCAAATCTTAAAACCTGGGCATGTTAATCCTGAGTATGTTCGTTGGGAAAAACACCGCGTATGGCAAGTGAAGGCGACGTTGAAAGACGGTATGCGCCACATTTACAAAGTGCGCGATATGTACCTTGACGAAGATTCATGGCAAGTGTCGATAGCCGATCTCTACGATAACCGTGATCAGCTGTATCGTGTGGCTGTTGCACATGGCTTGAACTACTACGAAGTGCCAACTCAATGGGACACGCTGGAAGTCTTCCATGATTTGCAATCCCGTCGTTATCTCGCCATGGGTTTAGACAACCAAAGTGGTATGTATAACTTCGATGCCAAACTGACTGAAGCTAACTTTACCCCCGATGCATTGCGTCGCGAAGGTATCCGTTAATACGCCACAAATAAAGGGGCGCTCTGCGCCCCTCATTAGTTTAAGGAAGTTTGTATGTCGTTTCGCATCCTTCAGTGTGTTGCTGCATTAAGTTTCGGTGGCGCTTTTTTCCCTTCTACGTTATCTGCAACCCCCTCTGATCCGATTTTTTCTCAAATTCAACCGCTTGCGGCTTCATCCTTGATTTTAGATATTGCCAACGTGGGCAAAGGGTTAGTGGCTGTGGGTGAACGCGGTCATGTTCTGGTGTATGACGGCAGTTGGCATCAAGTGGCGACGCCCGTGAGCTCGCAGTTGACCAAAGTGTTTTTCCTTAATGACAAACTCGGCTGGGCCGTGGGCCATGATGCGACCATTTTACATACTCAGGATGGCGGTCAAACTTGGCAGCAGCAGATGCATTCGCCCGAGATTGAAAAGCCATTCCTCGATGTGGTCTTTTTAGATGAAAAAATGGGTATCGCCATTGGGGCTTACGGTTTGTTTTATCGCACCAACGATGGTGGCGCCCATTGGAGCGACGAATTCCATGAAGAGCTGTTAGCCGAAGAAGATGTGTCCTATTTAGCGGAGTTGAAAGGCAGCGATCAATCAGCCTATGTGAGCGCACGCGCTTCATTATTGCCGCACTTTAATCGTATTTTAACCTTGACTAACGGACGTTTATTACTGGTCGGCGAGTTGGGTTTAGTTGCCGTTTCAAGCGATCAAGGCCAAACGTTTGCGCGTACCAGTTTTGATTACGATGGCTCTATGTTTAATGCCATTGAAACGAAAGATGCCGTGTATGTGATGGGCCTTCGCGGTCATATATTCAAAGCTGACGTGAGTTTAAGCCAGTGGAATGAAATCGAACTGCCCGTGCAATCTTCAATCAATGGGGCGATGTCAGTATCGGACGATGCGGTTTATCTCGTGGGCAATGCAGGGATAGTGATTAAGCTGAATGGGGATGATACCAGCAGTATTGTCACTCGTCGCCAAGGGGAAAACTTAGTCTCTATTGCGAAGGATAATCAAGGGAATATGTGGTTATCCGGCAGCCAAGGGCTGTTTATTCTTAAGCCATAAAATTTTAAAACTACAATAACAGGGCCGAGAAGATGTTAGAAAAACTGGTCAACGGATTTGAGTCATTTTTATTTCGCAATCGTGCGTGGGTCGTCGGCATTTTTGTGTTTTTGACGTTGTTTTTAGGCTTTCAAGCCAGTCAACTCAAAATGGATGCGGCCTTCATAAAAAACATTCCACTGCATCACAGTTATATGCAGACCTACCTGAAACATCAAAAAGATTTTGGTGGCGCCAACAGCATTATGGTGGCGGTGGAAGACACCAGCGGCAATATTTTTAATGCGAACTATTTTGATACCTTAAAAAACGTGCACGATCAGCTGTTTTTTATACCTGGGGTTGATCGCGCGCAGGTGAAATCGATTTTTTCGCCTTCCACTCGGTTTACCGAAGTCGTTGAAGATGGTTTTGCTGGCGGGCCCGTTATTCCTGCGGATTTTTCGACCTCAGTATCTGGGCTCGAAACCGTGCGCGATAATATTGAAAAAGCGGGCATCGTTGGCCGATTAATTGCTAACGATTACAGTGCGGCCATGGTGTCGGCGCAGTTAATGGATTTTGACCCACAAACAGGTAAACCCTTAGATACCATTGCCTTTGCGGCGCAGCTCGAAAAAGAACTTAGGGGCAAGTTCGAAACCGACAAGGTTAAAATTCACATCATAGGTTTTGCCAAGATGGCGGGGGATGTGGCCGATGGTGCTAAGGGCGTATTGCTGTTCTTTGTGATCGCCATTTTAATCACCGCCGTCATGGTTTACCTCTTCTCTAAATCGATCATTCTGACCGTTTTACCCCTAGTCTGCAGTTTAACCGCTGTGGTCTGGCAGCTTGGTTTATTGACTGTGATTGGTTTTGGTCTTGATCCCATGTCGATTCTGGTGCCGTTTTTGGTATTCGCCATCGGGGTCAGTCACGGGGTGCAGATGATCAACGCGGTAAGGCGCCGCGTGATGGACGGACAAACCACCAAAGCGGCGGCTGCTTCGGCATTTCGTAGTTTATTAGTACCGGGCGGTGTCGCATTACTGTCTGATACTGTTGGTTTTATTACCCTGTTGTCGATTGATATCGGAATTATTCGCGAGCTCGCGATTTCGGCATCACTCGGTGTGGGCGTGATTATTTTCACTAACCTTATCCTGTTGCCTTTGGTGATTTCTTTTACTGAAATCAAAGTCAATAAAACCGCAGAGCCGACGGCTGAAGAAGTCCGCACTAAAGCGATTTGGCATTTCTTAGCACGTTTCGCGACGCCTAAATACGCTGTGGTGGTGATTATTGCCACTGTGGTGTTGTATTTTGCCGGTCTGCAACAAGCCAATCAGATGAAGATTGGTGACTTACAGGGCGGGGCGCCAGCGTTACACCAAGATTCGCGCTATAACCTCGATACCTTCTTCATCACAGATCATTTCTCCATCACTACCGACGTGATGACTGTGATTGTTGAGGCGGCGCCCGAGGCTTGTACTTACCACGATGTGCTGACTCAAATTGATGAGTTTGAATGGTTAGTGCGTAATACGCCTGGGGTCGAGTCGACTGTGAGTCTGGCGTCGGTTGCTAAAAAAGTGAACGCAGGCTTTAACGAAGGTAATCCAAGGTGGGAAGTGCTGCCGCGCACGACCGCGAGTTTAGTGCAGGCCATTGGCCAAATTCCGACGACCTCTGGTTTGTTAAATGGCGATTGTTCTGTCATGCCTGTGTATCTGTTTATGAAAGATCATAAGGCAGAAACCATAGAAACTGTGGTCGCTAAGGTGAAAGCCGTCGCCGCGAAAATGGATAACGACAAGCTGCAGTTTAAACTGGCATCGGGTCCTGTAGGCGTGATGGCTGCGACCAACGAAGCGGTAGCTGAAGCGCAATTACCTATGATGTTATACGTCTATGGTGCCGTGTTTGTACTGTGCTTAATCAGCTTTAAATCCTTGAAAGCGACTGTGGCGGTAATTATCCCGCTGTATGTGGTGTCGACATTGGCGCAAGCCTTGATGACGCAACTGGATATTGGCTTAGCAGTCAGTACCTTACCAGTTATTGCGCTGGGTGTCGGTATCGGTGTGGATTACGGTATTTATATCCTCTCGACCATGTCGTCTAAGCTCTCGAACGGTATGCCAGTGCAACAGGCATACTATGAGGCGTTGGTCGAACGGGGCAGTGCGGTGATCTTTACTGGCCTCACATTGGCGATTGGTGTCAGCACTTGGTTCTTCTCGGCACTTAAATTCCAAATGGACATGGGAATATTGTTAACATTCATGTTTGTGGTAAATATGCTCGGTGCCATAATTATCCTTCCTGCATTGGCCGCCGTTTTCTGGCGCCAACCTAAGTAGGGTCTACGAATGGGGAGCTTAGCTCCCCATTTGTTTTTGAATACTTAGTCTGCTTTATCGATTGTTTGGTCATTTGTCATTCATTGTTTACGCGAATACTGGATTTCAAGAGGATGTACCACTAAAATTTTCCTCGAAATACAGCGGTTTTAGTAATAAACTTCGCGCGATGATCCAGATCACATTAATTTATCTGAGATCGTTAAGCCGAAGCATCCAAATAATGAAAAAAGCGCTGCCATAGACGCTTAAGGAAACAGCAACATGGCCTTGAAAGATGCAATGCCTTCAGTACTACTTGAAAATGTAGTCAGTTTAATTCACGCTAAAGTCCCTAATTCACAAGCCAAGCAAGTTGAACAGTTCGCCACCTGCCTTTATGCCCACATGTCGAAAGACGATCTCAATGCGCGTAATGACAGTGATTTATACGGTGCGGTTCTCAGTTTATGGAACGCCCTGAACAAAACGCCAAAAGGTAACACTCACTTACGAGTGTTCAACCCTAGCCAGGCCAAACACGGCTGGCAATCTACCCACTCGATCATTGAAGTTATCCAGCCTGACATGCCATTCTTGGTAGATTCAGTTGGTATGGCATTGAATCGTATGGGTATTACTGCTCACATGATGTTACACACTCCGCTGGCCATTGAGCGTTCAGATAGCGGTGTGACCAATGTCACTTATCTTAATCAGAGCCCAGAAAGCACTGAACATGTCGCCGTATTCTTGATTGAAATTGACCGTCAAAGCAGCACAGTCGATATCAAAGCATTAGAGCGCGAAATTCAGTCTGTGCTTGCCGATGTTGCTTCATCAGTCAATGACTGGGAAGCCATGTCTGCCAAGTTGGGTGAGATGATCAAGGAATTGCCAAAACGTCCGTTCCCGGGCGATAAGCAAGAGTTAGAAGAAGCGATTAACTTCCTGACTTACTTGAATAATCATCACTTTACGCTGTTAGGTTACCGCCAATACGATTTGAATCGTGTCGAAGGTGACGTTGAGTTAGTGCCTAATATCGCCTCTAGTTTAGGTTTGATGAACAAGCACACTAAAGCGCAACCTGAGCAAGGTTTGTTGCTATCTAGCTTCTCCGATAGCGCCCGCAAAGAAGCCTTAGATCACAGCTTGTTGATCCTCACTAAGAGCAGTGCCAAGAGCCGCGTACATCGCCCAGCTTATGTCGATTATATCGGCATCAAGCGTTTCGATAAGAAAGGCAATGTGGTTGGTGAAGATAGATTTATCGGTTTATATGCGTCAAATCTGTATAACCGCAGCCCACGTGAAATCCCACTGCTGAACGAAAAAGTCCAGCGTGTGTTAGATCGTTCAGGCTTAACCCCACGTTCACACGACTATAAAGCCCTGCTAAACATTCTAGAGAATTTACCTCGTGACGAGCTAATTCAAGCTAATGTTGATGATTTATCGCACATGGCCCATGGCGTGTTAGAAATGCAAGACAGAGACAAGCTGAAACTCTTTGTACGCAAAGATGGCTTTGGCCGTTTCTTATCCTGTTTAGTGTACGTTTCTAAGGATCGTTACAACACTAAACTCCGCCAAGATACTCAACGTATTTTGGCCCAGCATTTTAACAGCAAAGAAGATGTAGAGTTTACGACTTATTTCTCCGAGTCGACGCTAGCCCGCACTCACTACATAGTCAAAGTTGATAACAATAATATGGATGTAGATGTGGCTGCCATAGAGAACAACTTAATAGAAGCGGCACGTTCGTGGGAAGATAAGTTAAGCACTGCGCTTAACAGTGCACTCGGTGAAGAAGCTGGCACTCATCTGACAAAGCGTTATTTCAATGCGTTTGAGCAAAGCTATAAAGAAGATGTATTGCCAAGCTCTGCCGTCGTTGACATGCAACAGCTCGAAGCACTGGATGACGAACACAAGCTCGGCATGTTGTTCTATCAACCGCAGGAAGCTGCGCTGAACGACAACAAAGTGCGTTTAAAGCTATTCCATAAAGATGAGCCAATTCATCTTTCTGACGTGCTGCCAATGCTGGAAAACTTTGGTCTGCGCGTGATCAACGAGCGTCCATATGAAGTCACGACCTCAGACGGTTCTACCTTCTGGATCTTAGACTTCTTGATGACAGTTAAAGTCGTCAACACAGACAATATCGCTGATAGCCAAGACAGATTCCAAACTGCACTGTCACAAGTGTGGCAAAAGAAGTTAGAAGATGACGGTTTCAACCGCATTATTCTGGCGTCAGGCTTAACGGGCCGTGAAGTCTCGGTACTGCGCGCGTATGCCAAATACATGCGTCAAATCGATGCGACGTTCAGTCAGTCTTATATCGAAGAAACCTTCGGTCGTTACCCACAAATCGCTGATTTGTTGGTGAAGATGTTCATCCGTAAATTCAATCCAAAACTCAAGACCCGTACTCTGGGCAAGTTTATGGAACAGATCAATTTACGTTTAGACGAAGTGTCTAGCTTAGATGATGACCGTATTATTCGTCGTTATTTAGACTTGATTAACGCCACTCTGCGTACCAACTTCTACCAACAGGATGCTAAAGGCGAATCTAAGAGTTATATCTCGTTTAAATTCATGCCTTCACTGATCCCTGAAATGCCACGCCCACTGCCGAAATTCGAGATCTTCGTTTATTCACCACGGGTTGAAGGTGTGCATTTACGTTACGGTAAAGTGGCCCGTGGTGGTCTGCGTTGGTCAGATCGTCGTGAAGACTTCCGTACTGAAGTACTAGGTCTGGTAAAAGCACAGCAAGTGAAAAACACTGTGATCGTGCCTGTGGGTGCTAAAGGTGGCTTTGTTTGTAAACAATTGCCAACCGAAGGCGGCCGTGAAGCTTTCTTCACCGAAGGTCAAGAATGCTACCGCATCTTTATCCGTGCTTTGCTCGATATTACCGATAACATTTTGAACGGTGAAATCGTCCATCCATTGGATGTGGTTCGTCACGATGAAGATGACCCATATTTAGTGGTCGCAGCCGATAAAGGCACAGCGACATTCTCTGATATCGCGAACTCGATTTCTCTTGAATACAACTTCTGGCTCGGTGATGCATTCGCATCAGGTGGCAGTAACGGTTATGACCATAAGAAAATGGGTATCACGGCCAAAGGCGGCTGGGAATCTGTTAAACGTCATTTCCGCGAAGTCGGTATTGATTGCCAAACCACAGACTTTACCTGTTTAGGTATAGGTGACATGGCGGGCGACGTATTCGGTAACGGTATGTTGTTGTCTAAGCACACTAAACTGGTTGCAGCCTTTAACCACATGCATATCTTTATCGATCCAAATCCGGATACGGCATTAAGTTATGATGAACGGGCGCGTTTATTCGCTCTGCCACGTTCAAGCTGGGAAGACTACAACAGTAAGTTGATTTCTAAAGGTGGCGGTATTTTCCTACGTTCATCTAAATCCATTCCATTATCGGCAGAAATTAAGCAAATGTTGGCCACAGAGAAAACCTCTATGACCCCAACTGAGCTGATGAAAGAACTGCTGAAAATGCCAGTGGATTTGATCTGGAACGGCGGTATCGGTACTTATGTGAAATCTGCACGCGAAACCCATGCTGAAGTCGGCGATCGTGCCAACGATGCATTGCGTGTCAACGGTGGCGAACTGCGCGCTAAGATAGTCGGCGAGGGCGGTAACTTAGGTTGCACTCAGTTAGGTCGTATCGAATATGCGTCTAACGGCGGCCGTATCAACACTGACTTCGTGGATAACGTTGGTGGTGTGGACTGTTCAGATAACGAAGTGAACATCAAGATTTTGCTGAACGCTATGGTAACTGAAGGTGAACTAACGTTGAAACAACGTAACCGTTTACTGGAAGAAATGACTGAAGAAGTCGGCCACATCGTACTGCAAGACTGTAAAGATCAAACGCGTACTATCTCAGTGACTCAAGTGCGTGGTGCTGAGCAGTTAAAAGAGCAGATCCGCTTTATCCAGTATCTGGAAAAAGAAGGCAAGTTAGACAGAGCCTTAGAGTTCTTACCGTCTGACGACGAATTGGCTGAGCGTTTAGCCAGTGGTCGTGCATTAACACGTCCTGAGCTATCAGTACTGGTTGCCTATGCGAAGATGGTGCTGAAAGAGCAAT
Source organism: Shewanella sp. SP2S2-4 (assembly GCF_031932025.1). NCBI lineage: Bacteria > Pseudomonadati > Pseudomonadota > Gammaproteobacteria > Alteromonadales > Shewanellaceae > Shewanella > Shewanella sp. SP2S2-4. The sequence goes on along the minus strand of NZ_JAUOER010000018.1, from coordinate 36,950 downwards.
TAGTGACGCCAGAAATCACTGAAGATACGCTGTTAAGCCAATTGCTTATCGCCTATTTCCCGAAAAAACTTCAGGAAAAATACAGCGACAAAATGGCAACCCATCCACTGCGTGGCGAAATCATTGCGACCTCACTCGCCAATGAACTCGTTAACGACATGGGCTTGAATTTTGTTCAACGTATGCAAGATGAGACAGGTGCCTCAGTTGCTGATGCGGCAATTTGCTATACTATGGCCCGCGAAGTATTTGGTTTAGCTGAATTAACTAAATCGATCACTGACTTAAACGGCATAGTTCCTGCTGTGGTTCAAGGTGAAATGCTGCATCAGTTACGCCGCAATATGCGTCGTGCTAGCCGCTGGTTCCTCCGTCACCGTAACCGCACTGGTAGCATCGAACAGACAGTTGCCTTCTTCAAACCCGTATTTGAACAAATTAAAGATAACGTTCATTTATATCTGGTCGAAGAAGAAGCGAAGGGTATCCAATCTGAGATCAATGCTTTGGTCAAAGAAAACGTACCACAAGCTGTGGCAACCATTGTGGCTAACATGAGCACCTTGTTCTCTGCCTTAGACATTGCCCAAATTGCCCAAACAGAAGATAAGACAGTTGCGCTAGTGGCTGAAACTTACTTCAAACTCGGCGCCCGCGTTGAGCTGCACTGGTTCTTAGAACAGATCAGCGCTCAACCTGTGGCTAACCATTGGCAAGCACTGGCTCGTGCCGCCTTTAGGGAAGAGTTGGATTGGCAACAACGTGCATTAAGTTCAGTGGTACTAAGAACCTGCAGTGCAACCTGTGATGCCGAAAGCGTGATTTCTCAGTGGATTGAGATCAATCAAGGCTTATTGGAAAGATGGTTCCACATGCTAGCTGACTTCAAAACGTCGCAAAGCCATGAGTTTGCTAAGTTCTCTGTCGCCCTACGTGAACTTAACCTTCTGATCCTTCACTGCGAAGGCCAAAAGTAAACTTATTATAACAATCAGAAGCCCTGGCGATCGCCGGGGCTTTTTTTAGGTCGAGGAAAGTACATGTTTTATAAAATCGCACAGAAAGTCATGTTTCAGATGGATCCTGAGCGAGCTCACCATCTTGCTATAGGCAGTCTAAAAATGACCGCCAATAGCCCGTTAACGTGTCTGTACGGACAAACGATTGCACCGGCTCCCGTGAGCGTTATGGGGCTGACTTTTCCTAACCCAGTGGGACTCGCTGCGGGTATGGACAAGGACGGCGAATCGATTGATGCCTTTCATGCGATGGGATTTGGTCATGTTGAAGTGGGCACTGTGACCCCAAGACCACAACCTGGTAATGATTTACCCCGCCTATTTAGATTAAAGCCTGCTAAAGGCATTATTAATCGCATGGGGTTTAATAATAAAGGTGTCGATAATCTGGTCAAAAATTTGATCGCTAAAAAGACCGATATTATGGTTGGCGTCAATATTGGCAAAAATAAAGACACGCCAGTAGAACAAGGTAAAGACGATTATTTGATCTGCATGGATAAAGTTTATCTCCATGCGGCTTATATTGCGGTGAATATTTCATCACCCAATACCCCAGGATTACGATCGCTACAATATGGCGATCTATTAGATGAATTATTGAGCGCAATTAAAGCCAAGCAACTTGAATTGGCCGAAAAGCATAAAAAATACGTGCCCATCGCGCTTAAAATTGCTCCAGATTTAACCATCGAAGAAATTGAAAATATCGCAGAGGCGCTGATTAAAAACAACTTTGATGGCGCAATTGCGACCAATACCACTTTAACGCGTGATGGTGTTAGCGGTCTTGCCAACGCCAATGAAAGCGGCGGCTTAAGCGGTAAACCGCTGACAGAGCTGTCTACCAAAGTGATCAAGCAGTTAGCGATATGCTTGAAAGGGCAGATCCCGATCATCGGCGTGGGCGGCATCAATAGTGCCGAAGATGCCTTGGCCAAATTTGATGCGGGCGCCACTATGGTGCAGATTTATTCGGGTTTTATTTATCAAGGTCCGAAGTTAATTAAAGAAATTGTGAATGCATACCGCTTAAAATAATGATCTTAAGATCAATGTAACGATCTAAAATAAGATCTTATTCTTTAACAGCGATCTAAAAGGATCCCTAGATCGCTGTTAAGATCCTATATTAGATCGACTAAGTAACTGTTAAATAATTTGTATTTTATTATTTTTATTTTGATATTGGATAAAATATCTACTATTATGTCCCAGTGTTCAAATATTGGGTCACCGTTATGTTATTAATGCCACAAAAAGATTGGCAATGGAAATATAACGATTCGTATGGTGTTTTAGGCGTATCGTTAGGTTCCGAGATAGAATTTCTGACGTCTTATAAAGCAAAATTACTCATTCCAGATGCCTTATCAAGCATGGAATTTAATATTGCGCACGCCAAATTCTATATGAGCTTACTCGATAGATTACCTAAAACCCTGTCTTTGTCCGATGCTGCAATTGTTCAAATTGCCCTCAATGCCACTGCAGCCCATTTTATGCTGACACCGCAAATGCCTAAATCATGGTTTTTTGATACCAGTGATGTCTGTGTTTATAGCGATGTGGGTAAAGTCTTCGAGCTTAAATGCCAAAAGCAAAGAGTGCTCGCCCTCGTGGTTGAAAATACCCTACAGTCCGCGCTAGTGATGTTATTGTCACCTGAATGTGTCTTGTCGGGCGCGAAAACCATGGCGCAGTTTGAAACCATCAAAGTGATGCATAATCGCTTACACCCACTGCGTGCGCAGCGCCACGTGGTTGCGGCATAGCGTGGTTGCAGATCAATAGTCATTATTGGTTTTTGATATCTACCATTAGCCATACATCACGATTGCTTTTGATATTAACCACTTGCTGATAATTCGCTCAAATCCCCATGGCGTTAGTGCGCTATACGTACTCTTTTCTGCTAAGAAAGCCTTTTCCTAAAATTAGTCACGTGAATCTTCGACACCTTTCTATCGAATGCTACCCAACGATAATTTGTGAGTCTTATTACTCTTTATTGGCTCTGCTTTTAGTATCAAACTCACTACGCAGTCTGGTTTGCCATGGTTTTGACTCGTCGACTCGCAGCGAGTCCATCCTTGGATGCTCGACCGCCCCGTCCATGGGGCGGACGGTCGTCTCGCTAATCACCATGGCGCACCTTTCAGCATTTGCGTAGTCTGTTGATTCAAAAGGCAAGTGCCAACATTGAACAATTGATGGATCACTAAATTTTTCTAGCTTTGTAGTATTTTAGTGCCTAAGTTACTTACGCTGACTCGCCGTTACTTGAATCCAAGCCAAAAGTGCATTATGTTCTTGTTTTACAATGGGTGGTTGGATTTTCGCTACTAAAATTTAACAGAATGAAATATTTAAGAGGTTAATCTTTGGAATTTCAAATTGAGTCGTTCTCTAGTCATTACAATGTCAAAATTAATGAACAGCAATCATCGGTGATGATTCATGATTTACATACCGGCAAAGAATTGAGTCTAGATTTGAATGAGTTTGAAAATGTTAATCCCTCACATCAGTTAGAATCTATATTTGGTCTTGATTGTAGAACTATTCACTGTGACATAAAGAAAGCTTTATCAACTCCTCCAGTTTCAACCGTATTAGATGAAACCTTGATTATCGGTGTCTTGGATTTGATGCTTCAAGATTATAGGACTATTTATGGTAATAATTTATCTACCCTCAAGTCTCGGGTTTACCATGCTGCTGCAGTAGACTTTTGGGAAAAAATTCCAGGTATTGTGCAGCGTCATGGATATGTTACGGATAATAAAATTATGGACGTCGCAAAAGAACTTGAGCATAGAAGGCTCATTGATTTTAATGAGGCTCGTAAGGGATTTATATTGACAGAGTTAGCTTTGGCCCCGCCAGTAATAGTAACAGATACCAACTTTATTGATAAGGCAAACGCATTTTTTAGTAAGCATCAATTTTTAATGGCAATACTAGCATTAATTGGTTTAGTGTTTACTGTAATCGGTTTTTTTTAAGTATGTAAATAATGATGCGCCACGCTTAACTGCAACTTTATCTCAAGTGTTGAAGAGTATCTAGGTTTATGTGGCACCACATGATGACAGATGCAACAAAAACGCCTGCTATTGCAGGCGTTTTTGTTTATTTCTATTCGCTTTACTTTTACGTGCTAGAGCCTTAGAAAGCAGACTACTTTTTAATCCATTTGCCTTTGGCATCTTGCACATAGTTGCCTTTATCTGTGGCGGCTATGGCTTTTTCGCCGGCGAGTTTAGCGACGTCGGCGGGGGAGAGTTTGTTCTTCTTGGCGATGGTTTCGTAGTGGGCGCGACGTTTGTTATTTACGTCGTCCATCACGGCTTTGGCTTCGGGATTGGCTTGCACTAATCCTAAGTAGCCGTTGGCTTGTTCGCCTAAATAGCCCTGTGATTTAGCGTCTTGAAGTGACATGGCAAAAGCACTGAGGCTTAAGACGCTGAGGGTTAATAGCAATAATAACTTTGTTTTTAGTCGGATTGATTTCATGGTGATTCCTCAATTCTTAATAAATTAGAACAGCTTATCGTCTGACAGGAGTTGATCTAATTCCTTATCCACTTTGATCCGTATCTCATGTTCAATTTTCACATTGAGATTGATAACGATAGGTTTATCCGGCGGTTCTATTTTTACTGTGGGCGCACAGCCCTGCAATGCGGCGAGTGCGAACAATGCGACAAGCGCGCTGCGGGCACCTAGGCTAACTTGCTGTAATTGAATTATCTTCACTGAGGTTTCCTTGTTACTTCACTGATTTTTCGATTCTGTCCTGCAAGTCATTACCAATTTGCAGACTTCTAAATAATTGCAGCATGTTCTCTTCATGAGAGTAATTCAAGTGAATAGGACGTTCAACCCCTTGGCTGCGGCCTTTCACTTCGACGAGTAGCTTAGCATCACCGGCTTGGTCCATGTCAAAGCTGCTCGATAATTGACTGTATTGTAAGTGTTCTAGCGTCGAAAAGACAAAATCTAGGTATGGCTGGGATTGGCGCATTTGTTCAACCGCGGGATTACCCGAAATGGCGATTAAGCCACCGGGGGCACGGGCGGCTAATTGACCGCCTGTGATCGAGACTTTGCCGTTGATTAAGTCTACGGGTAATACGCCATCGAATATGCCATCGGCATAGACGCCAATTTGCGGTTGAATGCGCAGAACCTCTTCCAGACTCATGGCCTGCAGCAGCAGATACGCATGGGATTTATCCTGTAACTTAAGATTAAATTCTGGTAGCAGGAACTGGCCGCTGAGCACTTTACCTTTGGCGGTCATGGAAACATCGGTGTCACTTAAGCCTGTGAGTTGTTGTATCCAATTGTCGGGCAGCTTCTCGGCATCTTTACCAAGGGCGATATCGGCTTCCACTTCGATATCGGTCAGCGGAAAGCCAGGATCAAACAGGTTAAAGGTCATCAGTGTCTGCGGACAATTGAGCCTACTGAGACTGCTAAAATAGCCTTTATCCTGCTGTTTTTTATGAGATTGGCCCCAAGTAAACTCACATTGCGCCTGCAGTTTCCCCCCCTCAAAGGTGGTGTCCTTATAAAAACCTTCTAGTTCGGTCATCGACTGGGTAATTTGCATGGCAAATTGGGTCTGATCGCGCTGTTGGGTTAAATTAAACTGTGCCTGTAATTGGTTATGACCCGTGACATTAAGCTCAGCAGGCAAGGGCTGGGTTTGATTGAGCAAGGACAGCGCCTCGGTCATGCTAGTGTCGACAACCCATTGCCCCGTCAGCACTAAAGGTTTGCTCGCAGTGGCAAGGTTCAGCTTGTGTTGGCTTTGCAGCTCAACAGTGCCCACTTGCCAGTGCTCATCACCAAAGAGCATGTTATTTTTCCAATTTAAGCTTTGTGCCAGCGTTAACTTGTCCAGCTTGAGTACGGTTTCTTTGCGGCTGCGACCTTTGCTGCTGAGCTGCTTTTCGATATTGAGCTGATTGGCTTGCCATTCAAGCTGATTCTGCCAAGTGGCTGTGAGCAGCGAGTCGAGTGGGGCTTCGACCTCGGGCTTAAACTCAAATGACATGGCTTTTTGTAATGCAATCGAGAAACTGCCCGCGCTCATGTCGGTTTTAGTTGTGATGCTCGTGTTTGTGCTTTTGTCAGCGCTAGCTTCTGTCACTTTCGTTTCAACAGCAGCCGTTTCACTAACAACCGTCTGTGTGGTTTGCGAAAAATGCAGCTGCTCCAGTGCCAAGTTCAAAGGCGGTAAGGCCAGTGTTAATTGGTTTGCAGTATCGGACGCGGGCACTGAAGTTTGTGCTGAGCTGGTATTTGAGTTGCGCTGCGAGCTTACGGTAAGCGGTGCAAGGGCGTTTATTGTGACACTGCCAAGGCTCACATCGGCATGTTTAGCCGCATTGTTATCTTGAGCGCTGAGCTGTTTAAGCTCGCCCACAGTGAACTGCAGCGTGTCGCCGGCATTTTGCTGTGTTTGGGTCGCAGCACCGATAGGCGTGGTAATGAATTGCCAGTCGGTTGAGCTTAGTGTCCGATTAAAGCTCAATCTGCCCGCAGTGGTTAACTGGCTGCTATTCCAGCTGAGATCTTGGGGCATATTCGCCCACAATTCAGATAATTGCAGTGAGCTCGTTTGTTTAGCGTTAAGGCGCCAATCTGTTTTGAATGACAGCGTTTCGGCGGACTTGACCAGTTCAACATTGGCCAAATCGATTTGGGTATCGAGTTTACTGCCTAAGGTTTTTAGTTGAATTAGGGGAAGCTTGAAGCTAAGCGGCTTATTATCAAGCGGCTCATTCTTAAGCGGTTGACTCTGTGCATCTTGCTGGATTTGAGTCAGCGGATAATGCAGGGCTTCACTTAATGTCAGCGCGATCCCCACTGGTGCATCTGTGCTTTTGAGCCCTGACAGCAGCTTAGCGATTTGACCTGCTGTTTGACTTGCAACTTGTTCCGGCACTTGCTCCGAAGCGGACTTGGCTGCCGAGTTGGATGGAGGCTGAGACAAAGGCTGAGTTAAAGGCTTAGCCAGCGTCTCATTGAGCAGCTGCATCAATCGCTGTTGCTGGGCTGCATTTGGCGTCAAGGCTAAGGTAAAGGGCTCAAGGCTTAGGTCAAGTTCGGCTAAATGCCCAGCAATATTAAATGCTAACTTAGGTTTTGATACCAACTCGGGTTTTGGCGCAAGTTCTAGCGCCGCCAACTGATTAAAGGTCAGCTTAGGATCAATTAACTGGTGCTGGCTGATAAGCTCGCCCGAAGTTAATGTAATACGGCTGTCGGACACTAATTGACCTTGTAGATCAATCGCTAACGCTTGCCACTCTTTATCAAGCTTAGTTAACGGGCTCAGCACACTGTCTTGCGCTTGCCTCAGGCTGATTTGATGCAAGCTTGTAAGCAGCGGCGCGAGTGCAATTTGACTTGCCAGTTGCCACTGTTGGGCTGTGAGTGTGGCTTTGAGTTTGGCGATGCTTTCACCTTCGTGGCTAAACTCGCTGTTGATTTGCCCCGCGCCGTTAAGGCTCAACTTGTCCATCACCAAACGATAGGCGGGTAAATCATTTTGGGTGTCGAGATGGCGAGCTTTGAGAATAAGGCTGGTTTTGCCGATATCGATGAGGGGTAATGATTTGATATCTAAGGCCAAGGCGGGGCCTTGTTCATCGATGGCATTTCGATTGGGTAAAAATAGCGATTGCCCTAACTCGACTTCAATATCACCTGTGGAGATTTGGGTGATTTTTTGAGTGAGGTAAGCGATTTGGCTGAACTGTTTCAGCTCGGCAAAGCTCTGCGGCCAGTCAAGTTTTAGCTGGATACTCACATCATTAAGCGTGATATGGCTGTCATGCACCCTAAGATTGGCAGAAGTAATGCGCCAATGTTCTAACTGACTTTCCCCTAATTCAATGTCAATCAGTTCGCTGTCCATGCCTACGAGGGCAAAGTTTGCCGCCTGCATGATCAGTTTTTCAGCCTGGGTATTCACAATCCAAACAGTTAACGCCACCCCCGCCAAGATGCCCGTTAAGCTGGTCGCCAATAAAGTCTTTTTCAGGGGGAATTTACGGCGGCTTTGTGTTGCAACATGAGTATCCGTCCCAGAACCTGCAGCACCTCTGTGAGGGCCAGCGGATGTCTCCGTTGCCTCGTGTTGAGGTGCCTTGCTATCAGAAGCACTGCTACGGCTTGGTTTGTTGTGGATTGGCATTGGGTTCGATTTCTTTCCTTCTTCACTGAGCCCTGATCAAACTCGTGCCTTAGCATTGAACAAATACAATCACGCCTGCTTTGCATCGGTATCTTGCTGAGGTACTTTTTTAGTCACTGACTCTAGGAGCCGTCTTCTTAGCCGCTGTCGCAGCGTGCACGAGCATCAGAGGCAGTTTAACACTCAAGGGCTTAGCTGACTAATGTGAAAGGATCATCGAATAGACAAGAGCCCGCTGTCAATAGTTGAAGCTTTACAGGCTCTTGTACCTAATCTGTTATTCGAGCTAGCGAATAGGGCTAGTGAATAGGGCTAGTGAATTAGAGCTAGCTAAACATCTGCGCGGCGATAACCACGATACCGCAAAGTGTGGCGAGCATTAAGGCAAACTTGCCGCCCGCGACCCGATATCCCGTCGGCATATTGGCCGCATCTCGCTCCTGGCGCTGTGTCCACACCATGGCCACAGGTAGAAAGATAGCGAGGATCACCAGCGCAATCGCTGCGTAACCCAAGGCTGTGATAAAACCTTGTGGGTAGAAGAGGGCAAAACCTAAGGGCGGTAAAAAGGTGATGGCAGCGGTCAAACTACGACCAGAAAAATTATCCTCACGTCTTAAGGTTGAGGCCATAAAATCAAACAAGCCTAAACTCACCCCTAAAAACGAAGTCGCAAGGGCGAGATCGGCAAACAAACTGATCGCACTGCTTAAGTATTCGCTGTGTAGTACGCTTGCCAGTTGATTGATAAAGCTCGATAAACTTTGGTTTTCGAGCAATTGGCTTTGGCTCAATACGCCTTGGCTACCTACTTGCCACAAAAGATAAATGACCAGAGGTAAGGCCGAGCCGAGCAGCATGATCCTGCGCAGGGATTTGACCTCAACGCCTAAGTAGCGCACCACTGATGGAATCGAACCGTGGAAACCAAAGGAGGTAAAAATCACCGGAATAGCCGTGATAATTAAACCTTGGTTAAGTGGGAGTTCGAGTAAATGTGGGCTTTCTACCTGCGGCAGTAACAAGGCCAACATAAGCAATAATGCCAATAGCTTAAGGGCAAATAAACCGCGATTGATAAGGTCCACACAGTGGGTTCCCATGCCCACAATCGCCCCAATCAGCAGGGTAAACAGGATCGCGCCCGCCTGTGGTGGCAAACTTAGCCCTAGCCAAGTGCTCAGCTTTTGGTTCACTTGCTCACCGCCACCGGCAATGTAGGCGGCGCAAAGGGCGTACAGTAAAAACATCAAGGCGCTATTGGCGATCAACTGGCCTTTACGGCCCAATAAGCGTTGCGCCAAGTGATTAAGGCTGGCATCGCTGGGGGCGAATTGATGGATTTCCACCATTAGCAGTGCCGTGTAGGCCATTAGCGCCCATAGGATCAACATGATGGCGGAGGACGTACCAAAACCAAGTCCCGCCGAAGCGATAGGCAAAGCCAGCATACCCGCGCCGATTGTGGTGCCTGCGATAAGCAGCAAACTGCCGAAAATTTTATTCTGTGTCATAACATGATCTCAAAAGCGTGTTGCAAGAAAATGAGCTAAAGATTTGATCCTAAAGCAACTGTCTTAAAGGATTTTGATGCGCTTCAAGCACAAAATGATTTAAGCAAATGAGACAGTGGCGCTCAGCGGATCCGAAAGGATATGGCCACAATGGAAGGTCAGGCGAGGGAGCCTATCTATGCCATTGCGGCTACAGATAGGGATAATAAAAGGGTGTGAAACACATAAAACTTGCCTTAGCGTGTGTTGAGTAAAAACGGATAAGTGTTTTCCATGCCTTGCCTTAATAACCTAACGGCAACGGAGGCTACCATAGGGAGTTGAGGTGTACTTGTCAACCATTACGGCAGTATTTTGTTTGTTTTTTGTCATATGGCTAAGCTGGAAGACATGCCTAACTCACACTGAGTTTATGGTCAACGAGGGGAAGGAAAGAGGAGTTACCTAGATTTATGGCAAGATAACAAATGCCGCAGACTTGGCTTAAGTGTGCGGCATTTCTAGATGTAAGCGACCAGCGTGATATCAGAGCCTGTGAGCCGTTTATGCTTTGCTCTGCAGTGCCTTTTGATGTCTTGCCAGCAAGTTTGCTGTGATGTCACTGAGGCTTAAATCTTGATCTTCAAGCAATACCAACAAGTGATAGATAAGATCTGAGGCTTCGTTAACCAGTTCTTCTTTATCGTGGGTCGCAGCGGCAAGGGCGGTTTCAAGGCCTTCTTCCCCGACCTTTTGGGCTATACGTTTAGTGCCGCGCGCAAATAAAGACGCTGTATAGCTTGAATCGGCACTTTGCCCTTTACGTGAGGTGATTAAGCTGGCGAGATTGTTCAAAAATGGGTGTGCATTGTCATCTAACCAGCAACTTTCGGTGCCTTTGTGGCAGGTTGGGCCGTTGGGGATCACTTGCACTAACAGGCTGTCGTTATCGCAGTCTTTATCGATAGCCACCAATTTTAGCGTATTGCCTGAGGTTTCCCCCTTAGTCCACAAACGCTGTTTTGAGCGGCTGAAAAAGGTCACATCACCTGTGCTTAAGGTTTTTTCCAGCGCGGCTTTATCCATATAACCGAGCATTAATACCTTGCCCGATAAGTGATTTTGGATCACGGCAGGAATAAGTCCATCCTGTTTGTCCCAATCCAGCTCGCTAAAATCCGATTTAGTGTGTGTTTGCGTTGACATAGTGTTCACTCTTAATTTGTTGATGCTTTTTAGCGACGTATTGTGGTTGCTAGCTCTTACTCATGCTCTTACTGTAGCTGTAGGCGCCATTAGCTCGCTATTCACGATTAACCGCGAGCGGCTAATTGCAATAGCTAGCGCCTAATCGCAATGCCTTCGGCCGCTAAATAGGCTTTTAACTCACCAATGTTGATAATCGCCTTGTGGAATACGCTCGCTGCCAGCGCCGCATCGACCTTGGCTTCAATAAACACATCGCGAAAATGCGCCATAGTCCCAGCGCCGCCCGAGGCAATTAAAGGCACATCGCAGATGGCGCGAACAAGACTTAACTGCTTGATATCGTAGCCGCCGCGCACGCCGTCTTGGTTCATTACATTCAGCACGATTTCACCACAACCTCGTTTTTGCACTTCTTCAACCCAGTCTTGGGTAAACCACTGCGTATCCTTAGTCGCCGCTTCATCGCCAGTAAATTGCTTTACCTTATAGCTGTTGCTGGTGGCATCGAAAAAGGAGTCGATGCCAATCACGATACACTGGCGGCCGAACTCGTCCTGCAGGCGTGAGATCAAACTCGGATCGGTTAAGGCGGGCGAGTTAATTGAAATCTTATCCGCCCCAAAGGCTAATAATTCTCGGGCTTGGCTAATTGTTTTAATGCCACCTGCCACGCAGAAGGGAATATCAATCTGCTCGGCCACGCGGCTCACCCAAGATTTATCGACCACACGTTCGTGGGCGCTGGCGGTAATGTCATAAAACACCAGCTCATCGGCGCCTTCTTCGGCATAACGCGCGGCTAAGGGCACGATATCACCGACAATTTCGTGGTTACGAAACTGTACGCCTTTCACTACTTTACCGTCTTTGACATCTAAACAGGGGACTAGTCGTTTGGCCAGCATTGGATTGCCTCCACCACGTTAAACTGATTGATAAGCAAGGCTTTGCCTATAATGATGCCCGCCGCGCCGCTATCACGCACGGCGGCAACATCCTCAAGGGTTGCAATACCGCCGGAGGCTTGCCAAGCGATATCGGGATAACTCGCGGCAATTTCTTGATAAAGCGCGGTATTCGCGCCCGTTAAGGTGCCGTCACGGCTAATATCAGTTACTAGCGCATGCTTTAAGCCGACCGCGCTAAAGGTTTCTACGAGGGATTCTAAACTCTTACCGCCGCCACTTTGCCAACCGGATACGGCGACAATTTTCTCGCCGCTTTGGTTGATATTGACATCGAGTGCGAGGCAAATCGCTTCGCTGCCGTATTTGATAAACCATTGTTTGACTAACTCAGGTTCTTTCACCGCCAGTGAGCCAATCACCACGCGTTTTACGCCGATAGCTAATAATTCAGTGACTTGTTCTTCCGTGCGAATCCCACCGCCAACTTGAATATTAGCGTTTAGTCCCGCCACGAGTTGACTGATAAGGAGAGTTTGGCGTTTAGCGGGATCTTTCGCACCTGTTAAATCAACAATATGTAACCACTTCGCGCCTTGTGCCTCATAGGATTGCAGCTGCGCCAAAGGACTTAAATCAAAGGTGGTCTGCTGGCCGTAATCACCTTGATAAAGGCGGACAACATTGCCATCAATTAAATCAATCGCAGGAATAATCATAGGTTCACATCCTTGATTGATTTGTTTATAAATGATTCATTAGTAACTGTTTTTTTAATAAGTAATTTATTCATTGGTCAGCCTTCTTTACACCCGCTTGGCCTTGCAGCGCTTCGTTCATCAGAGCTTTGTTCATCTGTAACTCGTCCATCTGTAAAAAGTTACGCAGAATTTGCGCGCCCACGGCGGCACTTTTTTCGGGGTGGAACTGCACGCCCATAAAGTTGCCTTTGCCGATGGCGGCGCTAAAGCCTTCGCCATAAGTACATTCGGCTAAGGTGAATTCGCTCAACGGCGCGCGGTAACTGTGGACGAAATACACATAGCTGCCATCTTCAATACCCGCAAACAGCGGGTGAACGTTAGGGCTGTTGGCGCCTTGTGAGTTTGTTGTTAGCTTAAGTTGGTTCCAACCCATGTGTGGCAAAGGTAAGCTTTCAGCTTTGAGTAACTGCGTATCCAGCTCACAAATGTCGGTTGGGATTATGCCTAAGCACTCACAATCTTGACCTTTGCCGCCGCGCTCCTTAGAAATCGCCGCTAACATTTGCATGCCAAGGCACACGCCTAGTACCGGTTGAGTCAGGCCTTGAATGAGTTCGACCAAGCCTTTTTCATGTAAGGACGCCATGGCGACACCCGCTGTGCCTACACCCGGCAGCACCACACGTTTTGCCGCTTTGATTTTAGCTTTATCGTCAGTGACCAATACCTTAGCGCCTAAACGCTCGAAGGCGAAACGTACTGAACTTAAATTGGCGCAGCCCGTGTCTATGATGACGGTTTCAGCATCTGATGATTCATTTGCTGTTAATTGCTGACCAGCTGTTAATAGAGTGTCTTGTTGCATCCTAACCTCTTAAACGATTTATGCTGATGCCTTAAAGCACGCCTTTGCTCGATGGCAGAATATCGCCTTCGACTTTAACTGCTTGGCGTAGCGCGCGGCCGAGCACTTTAAACAGGGCTTCAACCTTGTGGTGATCGTTATCACCTTCGGTCGACACATGCAGCGTACAGCGCAGGCCATCGGCGAAGGAGCGGAAGAAGTGTGGCACCATTTCAGTGGCCATTTCGCCTACGTGCTCACGCTCAAAATCGGCCGAGAATTTGATAAAAGGACGGCCAGAGATATCCAGCAGGCATTCGCCCTTGGCTTCGTCCATCGGCAGGCTAAAGCCGAAACGGGCAATGCCGCGTTTGTCACCGAGCGCTTGGCGCAGGGCATCACCTATGGCTAGCGCAGTGTCTTCGACGCTGTGGTGATCGTCGATTTCTAAATCGCCATCGACTTTCACATCCATTCTAAAATTACCGTGGGTGGCAATTTGATCGAGCATATGGTCGAAAAAGCCAATGCCAGTGTCAATTTTACCTTTGACTGAACTGTCGAGATCCACAGTCACACGAATATCGGTTTCTTTGGTGGTACGCACGACCGTTGCGGTGCGGCCTTTATTGAGCAGCGCATCGGCGATGGCGTTCCAACCTAAAGTGTCGCGTTGATATTTCAGGCTTTTAATGCCCATGGCATTGCCCAACTCTACATCGGTTTCGCGATCGCCAATCACAGCTGATTGGGTGAAATCGATACAGCCTTGGGTGAGATAGTCTTTTACTAGCCCAAGCTTAGGTTTACGGCAGCTGCAATTTTCATCGTTAAAGTGCGGGCAAATCACCACATCTTCGAAGTTCACCCCTTGGCTTTTGAGGATTTGCATCATCATATTGTGGGGCGCGTCGAAATCTTCCTGCGGGAAAGACGGTGTGCCAAGGCCGTCTTGATTGCTGACCATGACCAAACGAAATCCTGCCTTTTGCAGACGTAGCAAAGCTGGGATCACCTGTGGCTCGAACACTAATTTAGCCAGACTATCGACCTGTTTGTCGGTGACGGGCTCTTCAATCAAGGTGCCATCGCGGTCGATAAACAGAATTTTTTGTGCAACGTTCGGGATAAATTGTGGGTTCATGGCTCTACCTTCAAATTCAATTCGTTTAGCTAATGCTTAAGCTGATTTTACCTTCAGCGCGGCATTTGCTTTTTATTAGTTTTATGTTCAGTTACTTATTATTCGTTTCTGGTGATTGCTCAGTGCGTTGCGATTCAAATAAATTCACTAACACATCGGTATCCGCCTTTGAACTAAAGCTAAAGCGGATAGCCTTGGCAAGCCTTGGATCTTTGTAGGCGCGGGCGACAACACCGCTGCCTTGCAGTAACGCTGCAACCTTGGCGACATCATCAAATTCAGCCAGTACATAATTGCCGTTAGGCTTAAGCACGCGGGCGCGAGAATCTGAACTATTCGATTTTGAACAATAAGCGCTGATAGCCGCTGTGAGTCTGGCGCCTTGCTCATTTAATTGTGCAACTTGCACTTTCATCCGCGCAACGCCTACGCTTGATAGCGCTTGGGTGGCGACTTCACTCACTGGCAGCGGCACAGGATAGGGCGCAATCACGCGCATAATAATTTCGACTACGGCCTCGTTTGCTAGCATAAAACCACAACGTGCGCCGGCGAGTGCAAAAGCTTTTGACAGGGTGCGCAGTACCACCAGATTCGGATAGCTTTCCAGTAAATCCGCCACACTGTATTCAGGGCAAAACTCAATATAGGCCTCATCGATCACCACAAGCGCGTCGGGCAGGGCTTTGATTGCTTGCTCGATAATGGCTTTGTCGATCACAGTCCCGGTCGGATTATTGGGATTGCAGATAAACACCAGTTTTGCGCCGCGAACGTCCTCGGCATAGCTTGTCGGCAAGCCATATTCCGCGCTGAGATTTAACGCTTTAACGCCCACATTAAAGGTGTTCGCACTGATGGCATACATGCCGTACGTCGGGCCAAAGCAGGCAATGCTGTCGACGCCTGGAATACAAAAGGCGCGAATTAACAGTTCTATCGCTTCATCGGCGCCGCGGCTGGCGACTATCTTGCTGGCGCTTACGCCGCTGTATTCGCTGTAGGCATTGATAAGCTGCGGCGGTTGGCATTCTGGGTAACGATTCAATTTCGATAAATCGAGCGCAGCCGTATCGACATTATTAAACGGCGATTCGTTGGCATTGATCCAAATATCACCACGACCGCCCAGTCTGCGAGCACTCTGATAGGGCGTTAAATCCAGTAATTCAGGGCGCGCTAGGCGCTCGGCTAAATTTAGCGACGCCGATTGCGCTAACGTTGATGGTGCTAACGTCGATGCTAATGCTGCGGGTTCTGCTGTTTTTTCCATGCTGCTCACTTGGCTCATTTTCTTCACTCAGCTCTATTTTCAATCACTTAAGATTAAGCGGATCATTTCTCTAGGCTAGCTAGACGAATGGCTACGGCATTTTTGTGCGCATCGAGCAATTCGTTACTGGCTAACGTCATGACCGCTTGCCCCAATCCGATTAAGCCCTTAGCACTGAGTTCCTGCACGGTAAAGCGGCGGCTAAAATCGGCTAATGACAGGCTCGACACGGCGCGGCTGTAACCGTAAGTCGGCAGCACGTGGTTGGTGCCACTGGCATAATCGCCAACAGATTCAGGTGTATAGGGGCCTAAAAACACTGAGCCAGCGGCGCGAATGTTTTTCAGCACCTCACGGGGAAAGCGCGTTTGAATGATCAAGTGCTCAGGCCCATATTGATTGGAAACCTGCGCGGCTTGCAGCATATTGTCCACAACCAAAGTACGACTGCTCAGTAGCGCCGTTGCCGCGATATCACAACGCGGCAGGACGGCGAGTTGTCTCGTCAGCGCATCATTCACACCATCGGCGATAGCTTGCGAATCCGTCACTAAAATCACTTGTGAATCAGGGCCGTGCTCCGCTTGTGAAAGCAAATCGGCGGCGATAAATTCGCAATTGGCGTCGCTATCGGCAATCACTAACACCTCAGAAGGGCCAGCGGGCATATCGATACACACAGTGCAGCGACCATCCTGTGACACTAAGCGTTTAGCCTCAGTGACATAGCGATTACCTGGGCCAAAAATCTTATCAACTGCGGGAATCGTTTCCGTGCCGAAGGCCAGTGCCGCAATGGCCTGCGCGCCGCCCACTTGATAAATTTCAGTGATCCCACAGGCGTTAGCCGCATAGATAATGGCATCGTTGATCGGCGGTGGGCTGACCAATACTCTTTGTTCGCAGCCTGCGATCTTGGCGGGCAGGGCAAGCATCATCACGGTAGAAATTAATGGTGCGCTGCCACCGGGGATATATAAACCCACTTTTTCAATCGGTTCGCTACGTAGCTCGCAGCGTACTCCCGCCTCGGTTTCCATATCAATCGGGCGAAATTGCTGGGCGCTGTGAAACACATCTATGTTCGCCATGGCTTTGGATATCGCCGCTTTCAGCTCTGGCGATACCCGTGCGCTTGCCGCAGCTATTTCGGCTTCGCCCATACGGAGTTCACCAATCTTAGCGCTATTGAAGCCATCAAATTTTTGATTAAATTCTTGAATGGCGGCATCACCCCGCGTCGCCACCGCATCGAGAATGGCGCGAACGCTTTGCTCTAAGCCACTGTCACCGATTAAGGGCGAGCGTTTCAGCGCCGTTTTCTGCTCGGCGGTTGATAAGGTTGACCAAGTTAGGATTTCCATACATTACCCCATCATTTTTTCAATCGGCATGACCAGAATCGAGCTGGCACCGAGTGCGGTCAGCTGTTCCATGGTATCCCAGAACAAATCTTCAGTACTGACGGCGTGGATAGCGACGCGGTTAGTATCATCATTTAATGGCAATACGGTGGGGTTTTCAGCGCCGGGCAGCAGGGCGACGATTTGATCTAAGGTTTCGGTTGGCGCGTGCAGTAGGATGTATTTGCTCTCACGGGCGCGGATAACGCCATTGACGCGGGAAAGAATCTTGTCGATGAGTGCTTGTTTAGTCGGCGTTTGGGTTTGGGTCGATTGAATGATGCAGGCCATAGAGCGGTAAATTACTTCGGTTTCGTATAAACCGTTGGCTTCTAAGGTGGCGCCCGTCGACACAAGATCACAAATACCGTCGGCAAGGCCGGCACGTGGGGCGACTTCAACCGAGCCTTTTAACATACAGTCGCGATAAGTTATGCCTTTTTGTTGCATAAAACGGCGCAGCAGGTTCGGGTAAGAAGTGGCGATGCGTAATCCTTCTAAAGAGGAGGCATCGGCATAACTGAATTCTGTTGGTACGGCTAACGAGAGGCGACATGAGCCGAAATCTAACTGACGCAGTTTGAGGCAATCTGCGGGCTTGTTCAGGGTTTGACGCTCGATTTGTTCTTCTTCGAGCACGTTTTCACCGATAATCCCCATATCAACCACGCCGTCCATCACCAATCCTGGGATATCGTCATCACGAACGCGCAGTAAATCGATAGGCATATTGTCGGCGTGAGCGATAAGACGTTGTTCATTAATGGAAAATTTAACACCACAGCTTTTTAGCAGTTGCTGAGAGTCAGTAGAAAGACGGCCAGATTTTTGGATGGCGATGCGTAAACGGTTCGATTCAGTCATAGTGTTATCTCGCTCAAAAGTATCAAAATTAAAAGATTCAAAATGTGTTGTTTAATCGGTTTAATACGCCTTGCCGTTCAATGGGCTCTAGCTAAGAGCTCTAGCTAACGTATTGATAAGTTATAAAATACCTAAAATTTTTATTTAAATTAAAATCAAAATTAAAACCAAAATTAACGCCTAAATGCAAAAACCCCCGGAATTCCTTCCAGGGGTTTATGATCATCTTGAATCAGTCCGCCAGAAGGATATAGTCCTCCGGCAGTGAGCGTCCGAAGGCTACCGCATATGGTGGTGATGGTGGTGGATAGCGTTCAGTAGTGGGCTCATTTTACTCTCTCGGTATTTAACGTTATTGACTCAACTGCTCAAAATACAGTAAAGCGTTGAATGCGTTGTTACGGACGTCTATCCGTATAAGTGGATTTAAACTAACCGCTTTTATGAGCCTTTGCAACAGCAATTTTGAATTAAATGAGAATATTTATGCGTTTTTTTGGAAAGGCAGGTGGTTATCGCTAAATAAAGCGATTGAGTCTATTTGTTGGCGGAATGTTTAAAGTGGGCCGAAATGTGTTGGTAAGTCGTGCCGAACTAGTATCAGCGTAATCTGTTCCAATGACTGAGAAAGTCGTGAAGTCAATGTGTATGTAATCATTAAGCACAGTCATTCCAGTGACACGCCGTGAATATATCCATATATGCCGCCGTCGAGCCTTCAGCAACGAGTTTATGGCGAGTCACTGGGGAAACAATGGCAATTAATGCTGCGCGTACTCAAGTATCTTGTTTTGGGAGCTTTGTATCAAAACTGACGACCCATAATGAACAGCTTTAAATGGCGGCTCATGTATGGCGCGAGGGAAAGAACCCGCGAAATTATCCTTGCTAACTTGTAGTCTTATCTCAAATCAGCATAATGCTTCGAGCCGTTAAGCTTAACGCTATCGTTTACGGCCGCGGTTTGCGGTACTAACCAGTGCATGTGGCTAAAAAATCATCACGATGCACTCGCTCAGCAGCCTCGCAGCAGCTTATAGTGTGGCCTTACTACATTGTTTTATAACGCTCCCTAACACCTTGATAAAGGATTGATTCTCCCTTTGACTCGCTCCCGCCAACCTAACTCAAAGCATGCTTCCTCTAAAGAAATAGTGGCTAAGCCTGCTGCCTCAAAAGGCGCTGCTGCGGTGAGCCGACTCGCGGGCGAAGTGCAACGCGCATTTTTGCCCGATGGAGTATTGTCTAAGCACATTCAAGGGTTTAGTGCGCGCACAAGCCAAATGCAGATGGCGCAGCAAGTGAGTGAGGCGATAGCGTCTAAGAGTAATGTGGTGATTGAGGCGGGCACAGGGGTGGGTAAAACCTTTGCATATTTGATCCCCGCGATATTGAGCGGCAAGCAAGTTATCGTCAGTACGGGCAGTAAAAACCTGCAAGAGCAGTTGTTTTTTAAAGACTTACCCGCGCTGGTCGCCATGTTGGGGATTGAGCCCAAGCTGGCGTTGCTAAAGGGGCGTAATAATTATCTGTGCCAGTGGCGACTCGAGAAGCAAATGAGCGAGGCGACACATATTGATGCGCGTTTGTTGGATGATTTGTTGAAAATCAATCAGTGGGCGAGCACCTGTAAAGATGGCGATATTGGCGGTTTAACCTCAGTGCCGGAGAATTCCTCGGCGCTACCGCTCGTGGTTAGTACCAAAGAAAGCTGTATTGGTAAGCGCTGCGATTTTTATGATGCCTGTTTTACCCGCAAGGCACGCAGCCGGGCCATGGATGCCAAAATCATTGTGGTTAACCACCATTTGTTTTTCGCCGATAGCGTACTGAAAGACACGGGTTTTGCCGAGTTACTGCCCGATCCCGACGTAGTGATTTTCGATGAAGCGCATTTATTACCCGATATTTGCGTTAACTATTTTGGCCAGCAATGTTCGAGTCGCACTATCGATGATTTTATTCAAAAGCTACTCGCTATTTATCAGACCGAACTCAGTGATACGGGGCAACTCGCCCAATTTTGTCAGCGTTGCCTCGCTAAATTAAGTGACTGGCATAATCAGTTATATTCCTGCGGTGAATCCGACTGGCGTTTAGTGCTGGGCAATAAAGCGCTCGCGGCGGCGTCATGGGATTTATTAGCGGAATTAACTGCGTTGCAGAATTTATTAATGGCCCATATTGGCCGCAGTGAATTGTTAGATGATATCGCCATCAAGTTGGCGGAGCTGAATAATAAGCTCAGTGTGTTTTTTAACTGCGATAATAATCTGGCGGCCTACAGCATTGAATTTGGTAGTCGTTTTGTGGTGCTGCGAATTTCACCCATCAATATTGCCCTTGAGTGCCAGCAGTTATTTGTGCCGGAAACCAGCTGGATATTTACCTCGGCAACCTTGCAGGTTAGCCGTAGTCTCGCCCATTTCGCTCGAGAAATGGGCATCGTCGATGCGCAGCAAAGCATTCTCGATAGTCCCTTTGATTATCCCCGCCAAGCGGTATTTTGTGTGCCGAGACAACTTGGCAGCGTGACCAATCAACAGCAAGCATTAAAACAGCTGGTGGAGGTGTGCGTGCAGGCGATAGATGCGGCGCAGGGACGGACTTTTATTCTTTTTACCAGCCACAAAATGCTCGAACAAGCGGCGCTGGCACTGCGAACTCGCACTCAGTATCCGCTGCTGGTACAAGGTCAAGCGGGTAAACAGAGTCTGCTGACGAAGTTTCGCCAACTCGGCAATGCGGTGTTGCTCGGCACCAGTAGTTTTTGGGAAGGGGTGGATGTGCGCGGCAAGTTGTTAAGCTGCGTGATTATCGACAAATTACCTTTTGTGTCGCCCGATGAGCCCTTGTATCGCGCCCGAGCCGATAATGTGAGTCGTCAGGGACTCGATCCTTTTACTGAAGTGTCCTTACCTCAGGCGATTATTGCGCTGAAACAAGGTGTTGGCCGCCTTATTCGCGATGAAAAAGATCGCGGTGTGCTGATCCTTTGCGATAATCGCATCGTGAATCGCTACTATGGCCAAGCCTTTTTAAACTCACTGCCGCCGATGGCGCGCACCCGCGACCTAGATAAAGCGCTGGAATTTTTAAGACAGATCCCTTAAAGCCGATCTCATAATACAAATCCCTTAAGGCTGCTCGCTTGGGGAAGTGTTCTAAAAGTTCGAAAGCTTAAAACTGAATTCATAAAAAACGGGCTTGCGATAGATTCGCAAGCCCGTTTTTACCTAGATAAACCCATGTCTGTGGCTGATTGCTATTAGAAACTTGCCGTCACGCCCGCATAAATACTGCGGCTCTTTTGAATGTAATCAAGATCGGTAGCCACTTGGTCGCGCTCAGCATCCGTTAGGTTAGTGACGCCGAGTTTGACTCTGAACATAGGATTAATTTGGTAATTTGCCCCTAGGTCGAGTGAACCATAACCTTCTGATTTTACATTGGTGCGTAGATACTGATCGCCAGTGTAGTGGTAGGCGATAAAGGTGGATAAGCCCTCCAATGCCTGCCATTGCAGTTTCAGGTTGTAGCTGTCATCCGGCGTTAGGGTAAAAGGCGCGCCATTTTGCTTATCTTCGGCATCGGTTTTACTGTAATTACCGCTAAAGCTGACCGTGTCGGTTACATCGTACCAAGCCTGTAGTTCCCAACCGGTGATCTTGGCTTCGTTCACGTTTTGGTAAGTTAACACTGCGCCTGGCGTTCTATCCCAGGTTTCTGTGATGATTTTATTTTCTACATCGTTGTGGAAGTAGGTGATTGAGCCACCAAAATCTGTGGTTTGATATTGGGTCGATAACTCGTAGTTCACTGAGGTTTCGGGCTGTAGATCGGGATTCCCCGCAACGGTGCAGGCGCCGCGACAAGCGGGGATAATATAATCGGCTTGGGATTGCGACATATTTGGCGCTTTAAATGCCTTGCCACCGCCACCTTTGATCACCCATTCAGAGCTTAAGTTATACACCAAATACACGCGTGGGCTAAATTCGGTGCCGTACACATCGTGGTGATCGATGCGCCCCCCTAAGGTGATATTGAGTTCGCCTAAGCTAAATTCATCTTGTAGATACAAGGCCGACTGGCTGTCGTCTAAGGTGCCATCACCCAAAATATTGCGGCTGTTTTCAAGCTGAGTCCAACGGTATTCCGCGCCGCTGGTTAACATGTGATCCCCAAGCAGGACTGTGGTTTGGCCGTCGAGATTGTGGTTGGTTTGGGTGATATTACCAATTTCGGCGATTAACGCTGAGTCGTCAGTTACCTCAACATTTTCATAGTAATAGCGCAGGCGAGTATCGCCCCAGTTCCAGTGGCCATTGTGGGTTAGACCTGAGCTTATCCGCTCGGCTTGTTGGTTATTGGTGAGGATAGTGCCGTAGTTATTCCAATCTGATTCACGTTCGTCATTGGCGTAACTTAAATCAAATTGCAGATCTTGCTGGCTATCAATCAACCATTGCAGGTTAGCGAGAGCACTGATTTCATCTCTGTCTTCTAACGCATCAATGGTGGGTTTTAAGTCTGAACGCCATGCATCGCGTTTATTGCTGTCGATGATTAAGTTTGCCAGTAATTTATCTTTGATCAGCGCGCCGCTGGTGTAGAAATTGTACTTAGTGCTGTCGCCACCTTTGCCGCTGGTGGGCGTATCGTATTGCACGCCTACACTGGTCTGCCAGTCGTCAGTGGGTTGGCGCAAAATCACGTTAACCACACCGCCTAAAGCTTCGGAGCCATACAGGGATGACATAGGCCCGCGCACGACTTCGATACGCTCAATCGCAGACATGGGAATAGAGGACAAGTCAAAATCGTTGCCATAACCGGAGGTTAGTGCTTCGCGGGAGTTGACTCGGCGGCCGTTGATTAAGATCAGCGTGTAGTCCGAATCCAGTCCGCGTAGGCTAATTTCATTGCGACCATAGGGCGTGCCTTCACTGATATTCACGCCCTGTAAATAACGTACTGCGCTGGCCAGATCGTCAATCACTAGCGCTTCAAGTTCACTGCGGTTTATCACAGACACAGATGCTGGCGCCGACAGTTCCGAATGCTTCGTTTGTGTTGCTGTGATCACCATACGTTCCATTTCTGGCGTGGCATCTTGGGGAGCTGCGGCAGTTGCCCATGCAGCGGGTAACAACAGGCTTAAGCCTATGGCGCGCGATAGCAGGCTCAGTTTAGGAGACAGAGCTGCACCGGATGTATGACTTGTTTTGCGAGTACGGCGGATAAAGCGGGACATATCATTCTTCCTTGGATAATTTCGGCGAATGATAATTATTCTTAAATAGCGCTTCAAGATCTAAGATCGCGCTTTTGTGTAAAGACTATGTAAATTTTACTCTTTAATAACAGTATGATGGTGGGTATGTCAGTTGTGGATCGAAGCGTTCACCACGAAACTGATATTGCTGAGAAGCAAATATGAGAAGCGAATACGAAAAAGCGAAACGCTGGGGTGGGGTAAATCGCGTAGAGATAGTGAAACTAGCCATAAATTGTCGGCAGATGCAGCAGGGAAATTCAAGTTTTAATTATATTGTTCTGATTTAAAAGGATAATTTAATTGGCATACGCTTTGCTGACACTTCTGCTTCAGATTTGTGGCGTTATGCAGGTTTGTGATGTGCATCGTCGCCATAAAAATTTACAGCCAACATTCACGGAGAGAATATGAATCCAGCATTTTATAGCCTAGCCACAGTCGCCGTTTTAACTTTGTCACTCGCCACAACCGAACCCGCTGTTGCCACAGATGCGCCCGCATTAGCTAAAGCAGCATCGGATAAAACCGCTGAGGCTTCACATGCAGGCACTGCGCAACCCGCTGCTGCCTTAGAAGATACCTTATCTACCCAAATTGCAGCAGTGGATTTTGCCGTGTTTGACAGTTTCAATAAGTGCGCAGCCCCCGCTGAACTCAAGAAACACGCAGCGTTTTTCACTGAAAATGTGGAGTTCTACCACGATACAGGTGGCGTAACGTGGAACCGCAAGGACATGATCGCCAATACCGAAAAATACGCCTGTGGCCATTACCGCCGCGAGTTAGTTGCGGGCACGATGAAAGTGTTTCCGGTGAAAGAGTTTGGCGCAATAGAGCAAGGCGTTCACCGTTTTTGCAGTTTTGAAACCGGCAGCTGTGATGGCCTAGCCGACTTTGTCATTGTGTGGCGCAAACAGGGCGAGCAGTGGAAAGCCACTCGAGTGCTGAGCTATGGACACAGAGCCGCCGAGGCCAAAACGGACTAAACCATTAAACTAAAGCTAGCTTTTAACAAGAAACGAGCCTTTAACAAAATGCAGTAGTCTATTATTGGCGGGCATAGCCACATCTTGCTTCAGTGTGAAGCCTTGTCCGCTGGCTAAACTGCAAATCCATTCAATATCGCGAATACCGCTGGCGGGATCGCGCTGTTTTAAAAAGGCATCGAATTGGCGATTGCTGTCACTGCTGAATTCGCCTTGGTAGTTGAAGGGGCCGTAAATGCACAGTGTTTTGAGTTGAGGGAGATACAGACCAAGACCAGTAAAAAGCGCTTCTACCATATTTTTGCTCATAATATGCAAAGTGTTCGCAGTAAATACGCCATCAATATCAGGTGTTAATCCCTCCACTGGCCATGGCGCGGTAACATCAAGGATAAGCGGTAAAGCTAGATTTTCCCCAGCATTGAATAGCCCGCCTTCTTGCTCGCATCTTGCGCTAATGCCACCAACATACTCAGCTTGATCGCTGGTTTGCCAGATTAAATGGGGAAGATTTGCTGCAAAATACACCGCATGTTGGCCCGTGCCACTGCCGATTTCGAGTACATGTTGGTTGAGTGAGAATGCCTGCGTTAATACGGCTAAAATCGGCGCTTTGTTGTTTTCGCACGCTTGTGAAAACGGCAATTGGGTAAGTGGCTGGACAATTGGCAATCGTGGCATAATGGACTCTAGGTTGCTGAGATTAAAAGAGGATGACGCCGCACAAGCCTATCTTAAACCAGCAAAAAGCATAAGGCTTAAAAGATAAAATGAGCCACGCCTTAATATTCGGCGCCTAAGCTCATGTTCTTAATCTCTGGCTGCTTAATCTCTAGCTCCATAATAACAGGGCCGCCATTTCAGATACTTTCATCTCAAGCTACTCCATTTCAGGCTCGTCAAGCAGGAGCCAGCCCAACTCCCTTTGTTATGTCCAGCAAGCGGTTAGCACAATCCACTGTTGACCTCGATCTCAACTCAGATATACTCTCAAATTCTGAACGCTTGTAAAAAATATAAAACAACCGTCGGCGGAAAACGTGTTAACACTCGCGCCTATAAACTAAGACTCAACACCCATTACCAGCACACAGCTTTTAGTACTTAACGTTCAACACTCAACTTTTAATATTTAACTTTTAATATTTAACTTTTAATATTTAACTTTCAACATCAAGGAATGACTATGCCAGCAGAGCGTTGCGCCTCCTACTACAATGCCACCATAAACCAAGAGTCGAATTATCCTCAGTTAGAAGGAGACATTCGCGTCGATGTGGCGATTGTCGGTGGCGGGTTTACCGGTGTAGCAACGGCGCTGGAATTATCCGAGAAGGGCTACAAGGTGGCGCTTATTGAGGCCAACAAAATTGCGTGGGGCGCAACCGGACGCAACGGTGGGCAGGTGACCGGCAGTTTGTCTGGCG
Organism: Shewanella sp. SP2S2-4; assembly: GCF_031932025.1. Classification (NCBI taxonomy): domain Bacteria; kingdom Pseudomonadati; phylum Pseudomonadota; class Gammaproteobacteria; order Alteromonadales; family Shewanellaceae; genus Shewanella; species Shewanella sp. SP2S2-4. The sequence continues at coordinate 11,182 of NZ_JAUOER010000018.1, read as the reverse complement.
ATGCCGCGATGACAAAACAACTGCGTCGTCAGATTGGCAATGAAGCTGAAGATTATGTGTGGAATTTACGTTGGCGCGGTCATGACATTATTAAAAATCGGGTGGCCAAGTACGGCATAGACTGTGATTTAAAGTTTGGTCATATTCAAACCGCTTACCAGATGCAGCATATGCAGGAGCTCAAGGCGATGCATGATGAAGCGCAACGTCGCGGCATGGGGGAGTTTATGACCTTGGTCTCCGCCGATGAAATGCCCGCCTATTTAGGCTCGCCCTTGTATCACGGTGGCTTAGTCAATCGGCGCAACATGCATTTACACTCAGTGAATTTATGTCTTGGTGAGGCCCGCGCCGCAGCAGGTCTTGGGGCGTTGATCTTTGAAAACTCGCCCGTGCTCGATATTGAGGAGGGCGATCTTGCTACCGTTGTCACCGCCAAGGGAAAAGTGCGCGCCAATAGCGTGCTGATCGCGGGGAATGCCTACCATAAACTTGCGCGCCCTCAATTGCGTGGCATGTTATTTCCTGCGTCCTTAGGCAATTGTGCTACTGCAATTTTGCCTGATGAGATCGCTTCGCAAATCAATCCGCAGGATTTAGCCGTGTACGATTGTCGCTTTGTGCTGGATTACTATCGCCTGACTGCAGATAAACGGTTGATGTTCGGCGGCGGCACTAATTACAGCGGCCGCGATCCTAAAAATGTGGCGGCGGAATTACGGCCTGCAATTGAGCGCACGTTTCCGCAATTAAAGGGTGTTGATATCGAATTTGCGTGGGCGGGAATGGCGGGGATTGTGATTAACCGTATCCCGCAGCTCGGCAAAGTGTCGCCTAATGTATTCTATTGCCAAGGATATTCTGGGCATGGGGTGGCGACATCACACATTATGGCTGAGATCATGGCCAATGCGATGGATGGGCAATTACGTGAATTTGATCTGTTTGCCGGCATGCGCCATATCCGCATTCCGCTAAATGAATGGTTTGGTAATCAAGCGTTGGCGTTAGGCATGTTGTATTACACTTTACGGGAAAACTGGCGCTAGTTTGCGGCGTCTTGTCTGTTATCGCTTCGTTTGTTTAATATGCTCAATAACAGACGGCACCACAATACACCTCTCAGCAATAGATTGTTCAACAACAGGCGCTTCACAAGATGCTGTTAGCAACAAACTGGTCAACAAACGATCGCTCAACAACACATTAGTCCTGTTCGATGAGTTTTTCGGCGAGGTAATCGACTAATACGCGGATCTTGGCCGACAGGTGGCGGTTTTGCGGATAGAGCGCCCAAATGCCTTCTTTGGCTTCGCGGTGACCGTCGAGTAAGGACAGCAAACGTCCCGCATTTATATCATCTTCAATATAGTAATCAGGCAGTTGTACTATACCAATTCCTTTTAGCGCCGCATCCCTTAATGCGTAGCCGCTGTTACAATTGAGATTGCCGCGCACTTTGATATTGCGCTCGCGGCCATTCTCCACAAAGCGCCAGTAATTGTGATTGCCAATCAAGCAGTTGTGCTGGCTAAGCTCTGATAGCGTATGGGGCTGGCCGTATTTTTCCACATAACTCGGTGAGGCGGCCACATAGTGAGTACGGCTGCTTAAGGGTTTGGCCATTAAACTCGAATCGGCGAGTTTGCCGAGGCGAATCGCCAGATCGTAACCGCCTTCAATCAAGTCTAAGGTGCGATTGGTCAAGTCGACGCTAAATTCAACGCTGGGATATTGCACCATAAAATCATTAAGTAACGGCATGATAAATTTCTCGCCATAGGCCACGGGCGCCGTGAGTTTGACTAAGCCTTGGGGTGAGTCCTTTAGGTTTGAGATGGCGCGCTCGGCTTCTTCTAACCCGGTTTGTAATTGGCGGCAATGACGATAATAAATGGTGCCTTCTTCGGTTAACGATACTTTGCGGGTGGTGCGGTAAAACAGCTTAGTGCCGAGGCGATTCTCCAAGGCGCTGACTTGACGGCTCACGTGGGCGGTGGAGATATTCAGTCGCTGCGCCGCTAAGGTAAAACTTTCAGCCTCAGCCACTGCGACAAACTCAGAAATGCCATCCCAGAGATACATTGTTGTTGCTCAGTAAAAATGAATTGCATGAATACTAGATTGTCTCTCACTGAGAAACAAATACAATCTTCCTATATAGTAACATCAGTGCAATCGGCATCAGCGTATGCAGAGCCCTTATTCTGAGTCTGTATGCTTGAACTAATATGCTTTAGCTTAAGTAGAATCGATTACAACAATAATTTTCTCCTATTACCTATCAAGGGACGGTAACAATGTCGAACGAAAAACCGCAGTTTATTAAATCAAAGGCCGCTGTTGCTTGGGGACCAGGACAACCACTGAAGATTGAAGAAGTGGATGTGATGTTACCAAAAGCGGGCGAAGTCTTAGTGCGCATTGTGGCCACGGGCGTGTGTCACACGGATGCCTTTACCCTGAGCGGTGACGATCCTGAAGGGGTATTCCCGGCGATTCTAGGCCACGAAGGCGGCGGTATCGTTGAGCAAGTGGGTGAGGGCGTGACCAGCGTGCAAGTGGGCGATCATGTGATCCCACTTTATACTCCCGAGTGTGGCGAGTGTAAGTTCTGCTTATCGGGCAAAACTAACCTGTGCCAAAAAATTCGCGCGACCCAAGGTAAAGGCTTAATGCCCGATGGCACCACGCGTTTTTATCTCGATGGCAAACCTATTTTCCATTATATGGGTTGCTCGACCTTCTCTGAATATACTGTGCTGCCTGAAATCTCATTGGCTAAAGTCAATAAAAGTGCGCCATTAGAAGAAATTTGTCTGTTAGGTTGTGGCGTGACTACCGGCATGGGCGCTGTGATGAACACGGCCAAAGTGGAAGAAGGCGCAACCGTGGCGATTTTCGGCCTCGGCGGTATTGGTTTATCGGCGATCATTGGGGCGACGATGGCAAAAGCCAGCCGCATTATCGCGATTGATATCAACGAATCTAAATTCGAGTTAGCCAAAAAACTTGGTGCGACCGATTGCATCAACCCTAAATTACTCGATAAGCCCATCCAAGAGGTGATTGTTGAGATGACCGACGGCGGCGTAGATTACTCATTTGAGTGTATCGGCAACGTCAATGTGATGCGCAGCGCTTTAGAGTGTTGTCATAAGGGTTGGGGCGAGTCGGTGATTATCGGTGTTGCCGGTGCAGGCCAAGAGATTTCAACTCGTCCATTCCAATTAGTTACTGGCCGAGTGTGGCGCGGTTCTGCTTTTGGCGGCGTGAAAGGGCGTTCTGAACTGCCACACATTGTTGAGCGCTACATGGCGGGTGAGTTTAAGCTCGATGACTTTATCACTCACACTATGGGGCTGGAGCAAATCAATGAAGCGTTCGAGCTGATGCACGAAGGTAAGAGCATCCGTAGCGTGATCCATTTTGATAAATAAGCGGTTTCGCACTGTCAATTGATGCTTCAGCTTGATGTGACAATTTGTCTGCTGTGTTGCACTGAGCAGATGACAAACGCCATGACTAACTCTAAGACAAGCGCTATGACCAAGCGCTAACAGATTGAGCTAAAAGGACTTGTATGACCATAGAAAATATCAGTTGTAACAAGAGTTTCGGCGGTTGGCATAAGCAATATCGCCATCAATCTCAGTCGTTAAACTGCGAGATGCGCTTTGCGATTTATCTGCCGCCCGAAGCGGTGAATAAACCTGTGCCTGTGCTGTATTGGCTCTCAGGCTTAACCTGCACCGATGAAAACTTTATGCAGAAGGCAGGCGCCCAGCGCATGGCGGCTGAACTTGGGATGGCGATTGTTGCCCCTGATACCAGTCCTCGCGGTGACGATGTGCCCGATGCGGCGGATAAAGCCTACGATTTAGGCTTAGGAGCTGGGTTCTACCTCAATGCGACCAAAGCACCGTGGAATCGTCATTACAAAATGTACGATTACATAGTCCACGAGTTGCCAGCGTTGATTGAAGCCCATTTTCCGGTGACTACCCAGCGCGCCATCTCTGGCCATTCGATGGGTGGCCACGGTGCTTTGGTGATTGGCCTGAGTAATCCGCACAGATATAGCTCAATTTCGGCTTTTAGCCCGATTTCGAATCCGAGTAATGCGCCTTGGGGCATTAAAGCCTTCAGTGAGTACTTAGGTGAGAATCGTGAACATTGGCGCCAGTACGATGCCTGCGAGTTGCTTAAGCTCGCGATTAGCGAAGTGCCAGTACTGATTGACCAAGGTGAAGCTGACAGCTTTTTAGACACCCAATTGATGCCACAATCGCTGGTGGATATCGCCCATACCAAGGGTTATCCCTTAGATGTGCGGATGCAGCCGGGGTACGATCACAGCTACTACTTTATCGCGAGCTTTATTGAAGAACACCTTAAGTTCCATAGTTTGTACTTTAAGCCCTGAATCGTCGATTCAGCAGTCACGCCGATCAGCTAAAACAAAAATGCCGCAACTCAGTGAGTGGCGGCATTTTTTATGGTGCGATTTAAGCGGTTAGCTAGAGTGAACTAACACTCAGCACTCAGCACTCAACACTCAACAATGTTGACCGCTAGACCGCCTTTGGCCGTTTCTTTGTATTTGCTGCGCATGTCTCTGCCGGTATCCATCATGGTTTTGATCACTTTATCCAGTGAAACCTTATGGTTACCATCACCACGTAGAGCCATACGAGAGGCGTTGATCGCCTTGATAGCGCCCATTGCATTACGTTCGATGCATGGTACTTGCACTAGGCCGCCCACAGGATCGCAGGTTAAACCTAAGTTATGTTCCATGCCGATTTCAGCTGCGTTTTCAACGTGCTCAACCGTGCCGCCCATGATTTCAGTCAGTGCGCCAGCGGCCATAGAACAGGCTACGCCAACTTCACCTTGGCAACCCACTTCGGCGCCAGAAATTGAGGCATTCTTCTTGTACAAAATACCAATCGCGGCGGCGGTTAACAGGTAACGGGCGCAGACATCGATATCCACTTCTTGTACGAAGGTATCGTAATAGCATAATACTGCAGGGATAATTCCCGCAGCGCCGTTTGTTGGCGCCGTGACGACGCGATCACCGGCCGCATTTTGCTCGTTGACCGACAGGGCGAATAAATCGACCCAATCCATAGCGGTTAATGGATCGACATTGTTACGGCCTTCGGCTTTCAAACGACGGTACAGGGCAGGGGCGCGGCGACGCAGTTTTAAGCCACCAGGTAAAATGCCTTCTTTTTGATAACCGCGTTCGATACAGGTTTTCATCGTCTGCCAAATGTTCCACAGCTTGGCTTTGACTTCATCTTCTGTGGCTAAACTCAGTTCGTTCGCCATCATCAAAGAAGAAATACTCAGACCTTGTTCGCCACACAATTCTAATAATTGCGCTGCGCTGCCAAAATCAAAAGGTGCCGCTTCGATTTGTGATGCAGGGGATGCGTTACGTTGGCTGATTTCGTCTTCATCTAAGATAAAGCCGCCGCCGACAGAATAATAAGTACGCTCGAAAAGACACTCATTTTTACAATAAGCGTACAGGGTCATGGCGTTGGCGTGGGCTGGCAAGGTTTTGCGTCTGTGGTAGGTAATGCCTTGCTCGCGGGTAAATTTAACCACTTTGCCACAGTGCAGCGTTAAGGTTTCGTCCTTGGAGACGTGCTCTAAAATGCCGTCGATACTATCAGTGTCTACGGTTTCTGGATCTTCACCCATTAAACCTAAAATCACTGCTTTGCCCGTGCCGTGGCCTTTGCCTGTTTGGCCGAGGGAGCCAAAGAGCTCGGCTCTTAATTCATCAATCTGGGTCACGAGTCCTGAGTCAGTCAGGTTTTGCATAAATATTTTGCCCGCTTTCATTGGGCCGACAGTATGTGAACTCGATGGACCTATGCCGATCTTGAACATGTCAAATACGCTAATCATGATAGAAGTCCTGTTGTGTCTTGTTTATTATTTTAGTCTGAGTGCATGGGATTGCTCGCTCTGCAGATTGAAGCACGCTAATCTTCAACGTGATCTCTGGTCAATGGCGGCGTTCTTTCATGCGAAATCTGCTTGTGTGATACTCTAGCTTCAGTATCCCATAGATTAGCGTGACAATTCACATTAGTTTTTTTAATTCGTTATAGTTCGGATAAGCTGAACTTAATTGGGACTTTTTTGCTGACCATTTTATGGCCAAGAATACAGGATTTAAAAGCGCTACAAGGGCAGGTGGTTCGCTTTTTTGGGCTTTTTTGTGAGCGCGACCCACTTATGGCTTGAGTGGTTATTTTTTGAGTATTAATGAAAATTTTTAGGGAGAAGTATGAGCTATTTAATGTTGGACCTACTGTCGTTGGACGTCAGTGAGGCAGAATCTGAGATGCTACGTCATCCACAGGTGGGTGGTTTAATTCTATTTTCCCGCAATTTTTCAAGCCGTGATCAGTTGATCCGTCTGGTACAACAGATACGCCAAATCCGCCCTGAACTATTAATTGCCGTCGATCATGAGGGGGGCCGAGTACAACGCTTCCGCGATGGCTTTACCATTATTCCCGCTATGGGCGACATTTTACCCGCAGCAAAGGGCGATATGGTATTGGCCAAGCGTTGGGCCTGTGAGCTCGGTTTCTTGATGGCGATTGAACTACTGGCCTGCGATATCGATTTAAGTTTCGCGCCCGTATTGGACTTAAACGGCGTAAGCCAAGTCATAGGTAAACGCAGCTTTAGCCCAGAGCCCGCTGAGGTCATTACACTGGCCGAAAGCTTTATTGCGGGCATGGCGGCCGCAGGCATGGGCGCCGTGGGTAAACATTTCCCCGGACACGGCAGTGTGGTGGCGGATTCGCACTACGAGAAACCGATTGATGAGCGCGATGCCGAGGCGATTTTTGCAAAGGATATCCTGCCGTTTAAAGAATTGATCGCAAAAGAAAAGTTATTAGGCGTGATGCCCGCGCACGTGGTTTACCCTAAAGTTGACCCCAACTCTGCAGGCTTCTCTGAATACTGGCTAAAACAAGTGCTGCGCAAAGAGCTTGGCTTTAACGGCGTGATTTTCTCTGACGATCTTGGCATGCAAGGCGCAGGATTTGCTGGCGATTATCGTGCAAGGGCCAGCGCGGCGTTAGCTGCCGGCTGCGATATGATTTTGGTGTGCAATGACAATGCGGGCGTGATGTCGCTACTCGATGGCTTTACATGGCCAGCGAGCGCGCCGCAGTATCCAGCAAGTTTACTTAAACCCAATGCCGCACAAACGGCCGCAGCGATCGATAATACCGCCCGTTGGGAAAACGCGAAGCAGCTTGCCGAGCAAATTTGTTTGGCCCAACAGGCGAAAGTTTGATGTAGCGCAAGGTGCGAGATCACTCTTTTGCTAGGGTTAGTTAATTCACTGTAATCAAAAATGATTAAAAGGCCTTGATATGATTTTCTATCTTCATGGATTTGATGCGACTAGCCCAGGTAATCACGAAAAAATGCGTCAGTTGCAATTTATTGACCCTGACGTACGTTTGGTCAGTTACAGCACTTTGCACCCTAAGCACGACATGCAACACTTGCTCAAGGAAGTCGCTAAGCAAATGCAGCATAGCGACGATCCCGCGCCGTTAATGGTCGGCGTAGGACTCGGTGCTTATTGGGCCGAACGCATTGGATTTTTGAATGGTCTTAAATCTGTGCTGATTAACCCCAATTTGCATCCAGAAGAGAATATGCAGGGCAAGATTGACCGCCCAGAAGAATATGCAGATATTGCTAATAAGTGCGTGTCGCAATTTCGTGAAAAGAATACTCACAAGGCCATGTGCATATTTTCGGTTAATGATGAGATGTTTGATAATCAGCAACTCGCCAGTGAATTAAGTGCCTATTATTCGATTGAATGGGATGACATTCAACCCCACAAATTCCCCCAACTCGCCGCACATCTCCCCAAAATAAAAGCCTTTAAGTTGGCTTGATTGACATCGATTGAATAAAAGTATCACTCCTCTTTTTATATTTAAGAGGGGAGTGGATTTATCTTATCGGCTATTTCGTCTTATGATTTTGGCTTTCGTACTTCATGTGACGCACATTGCGACTGTGAATATGACTGTGACTATTGGGATCTTTTTAAGTAGCGCACATTGAGGGCTCTAGATTGTAAAATCGACTGTGTTGATTTTGGACTTAAATGTGTATGAAAGTAGTCTAGGGTGGCTGCGACTTTTGGTTTTTTTTTAGGGGATTAGCGTTGGCTGGTATCTACATGCACAGGCTTGCCATGGCATTGACTCACCGACACGCAGCCAGTCCGTCCGTGGATGCTCGACCGCCCCGTCCATGGGGCGGACGGTCGTCTCGCTAATCACCATGGCTCGCCTTTCGAGCGCATGCGTAACCTCTAGGTTTTAAAGACTAGATCTAATCTTAACGATTATTAGGCACCACTCTTATTGGACAAAAACGTGCTATGTTTTGCGCGGAATTATCTTCATTTCGGATCAACAAAAATAATTCCAAGCGCTGAATCGTGGACAATAATGAACTTAAGGATGTAACGCTTGGCTTGAGGCTTTACCTTTACACCATTTGCCGCTGTTGTGCTGCTTTTTAAACTCGCACATACTATCCCATCGACCACTTATGCCACTGTATTGACGTCGAAACTCTTTAGCTGAAGTGAGCCACGCATCGGGCGAAATTCCTAATTCATTGAGTAGTTTTGGCCGTTGATTATCGATATAGCCTTTTTTATCAAGGCGTATAGCTCGTCCCGTCCAATCTATCAACTCAAGATAATCTGCAAAATGAAACGGAATGCCTGTTTGCTGGCTCAGAAGTGTTGAACCATCAAATTTTGCGAGGGCTTTAGATAGGACTGGCTGTAGGTTATCTGCGGTAGTTTTGACCAGTTGGGGCGAGTTGATATGAGGATTAAGCGCATTCACGCGCTCCTGAATCGATGTAAAATCAGAGGATTGCACGGAGTCGGCAATCCCTGCTCGAATAGGATTTAAATCGACATACATCATGCACGCCAGCAGTGCTTGCTCATCTAACAACGCTTGTGACTTAAAACGGCCTTCCCAAAAAGCGCCTTTACACTCATCTTCACGATTGGCCTTACGGGCAATTTCTTCATTTAAACAGCGCATAAACCAAGAGATACTGCTCAGTCGCTCATGCCACTCGGCGAGTAATGCATCAAGTAACATCACTTCACCGTCGATTAAATCATCACCATTCATATACTTAGTGGCGACAACATGGCCCTTAGTGATTTGACACCAGCAACTAATAATATCTTTTTGCGTTAGCGATTTCGCCTTGTCGACATCAATTTTAAGCACTAAATGATAGTGATTACTCATCACCGCATAGGCGCAAATATCAATGCAGAAAATCGCAGATAATGCCTTGATTTTATCAACAATCCAGCCGCGACGATGCTCATAACTGCGGCCCGTGAGTTTATCCTCACCACACAAAAAAGCCCTTCTAACACAGCGATTTATCACATGATAGAAAGGCGTTGCATTGGCATCAATTAACTGTCTTCTGGCCGAGGTCATAAGACACTCCAAAACGACAAAAGCAACATAATGTAAAGCTTAGTCAAAGAAGCTAAAAAACACAAAAATATGTGGCTGTCCTCTTTATCTTTTCCAGAAGATAATATGCAGGGCAAGATTGATCGCCCAGAAGAATATGCCGATATTGCCAATAAGTGCGTGTCGCAATTTCGCGAAAAGAATACCCACAAGGCCATGTGCATATTTTCAGTGAATGATGAGATGCTCGATAATCAGCAACTCGCCAGTGAATTAAGCGCCTATTATTCGATTGATTGGGATGACGTTCAACCCCACAAATTCCCCCAACTCGCGGCCCATCTCCCCAAAATAAAAGCCTTTAAGTTGGCTTGATTGATATCGATTGGATAAAAATATCACTCCTCTTTTTCTATTTAAGAGGGGAGTGGATTTATCTCATCGGCTATTTCGCCTTATGGTTTGGCTTTAATACTTCATGTGGCGCACATTGCGACTCTGAATATGAGTATGACTATGGGTATATATTTCAGTAGGGCATATTGAGGGCTCTAGATTATAAAATCGACTGTATTGGTTTTGGACTTAAATGTGTAGGAAAGTAGTCTAGGGTGACTGCGACTTTTGGTTTTGTTTTTAGGGGATTAGCGTTGGTGGATATCTACGCATATAGGCTTGCCATGGCATTGACTCACCGACACGCAGCCAGTCCGTCCGTGGATGCTCGACCGCCCCGTCCATAGGGCGGACGGTCGTCTCGCCAATCACCATGGCTCGCCTTTCGAGCACATGCGTAACCTCTAGGTTTTAAAGACTAGAACTAATCTTAACGATTGTAGGCACTACTCAATTAGACAAAAGCTAGTTACTAATTCCCACAGGCTGTGAGTTCTTGGATAACTACAGCTATGACAAAACATTCAATTCACCAACAAACTAGCGACCAGTTTTAAACCACCACTACAGCTTCACCTTGTGCAGCAGCACTTGAAATCGGTCACTATATGGTATTCTATGATGAGGAGCTTAACCATCAAGGAATCAACGATCTCCCCCTGATTAAGCCCGTTACATGAGCTGGGTTAACCATTGGTCAATACTTCTAAGCGCTGTTAGTAAACTTACATAACAAAGAGAATTCAAATGTATAACACCGTTAGTGATGAACAAATCGATAATGAAATTGAATCAAGATATCGACCACATGCAATGAATGCAAGCAGCCGAGATTTGCCACTATGTGAGCTAAGCGATAGAGACTTCGAAATACTTACCTATCAATTAATTAAAGAAGAAATAACTGATAATGAGCATAATGGATATGACAACATATCTCTCATGCAAGGTGTCGGAGAAAGAGGTAGAGACTGCGTAATTTACTCTAATGATGAAGTTGTTGCTGTTGTTCAGTGTAAGAAATACAAATCTAATATAACTAGACCTGCACTTTTGAAAGAGTTAATAAAGTTTCTTTTGCATCTAACCATTGATGAAAGTCTTTTTAGCGGGAATAAGGTCAAATATCTTTTTTACGTATCTAAATCACTTACTGAACCTGCAGCCAAGCTAATCAATCAGTTTAGTAAGGAAATATTAAACGATATTAAAGAGGGTAAAGTTAGAGGTTACATAAAGGCAGTTGTCGA
>NZ_JAUOER010000017.1:0-101205 GCF_031932025.1 Shewanella sp. SP2S2-4 | reverse complement strand
AACGTTTTAGCATGCGACCTGAGACCAGCGCTATCATCTGAATGTTGACCAAATTTTAGTAATGCTAAAACGTGGATACTTCATCAGTGTGATCTCGCAGCCAACCATGTGAAGTTAGCTGCGTGACATGAAGATAATTTTCACCTTTGAATGCTGACTATATATTAGTCAGCCATACCAGGAAGTTGATATATTAGTAACGAATGGTAAAGTTGCGTTGGATGCTCCTGAGCTTGCACAAATTACTAGGAAGCCCGAATTGAATTAATTCGATCTCAGTTAGATATCGCTCAAGCGCCTTCTCGGAATTGATGGCGGCCTTATATCTACCCAATTCTGTTGGGATATAGGCGGTAATGATTTTATCTTCTGAATTTACAATGCTTCTAGTTTCAATATCAATTAGTCCATATTGATACAATTCAGCTAATTCAGCTAATTCATCTGACATAGGCATCTTTCTCATCAATAAATTTTTTATTAAATTACTATTTACCTTGATACTATTGAGCAATGTTCCAGATAGCGCCCACTTTATTTGGTTGATGTTATAAACTGGAAAAAGACTTTGTAGTTGAGTAGCAACCTTATGAAAGTTATCTTGGTGGACAATAGCGTATTCGCTCTGTTCGTTTGAATTGCCATTCACTTGTCGAATAAATTGCTGCCAATGCTCGTACCCAAAGCATTTAACCCAGCAGTCGAGCAATGTTGTGGATGTTGGTGTGACTTTTTGAGAGAAGCCTTTGAGGCTGAAACGTACAAGCTGAACTTGCTTTTTAACAGCTATGACGTTGGGATGATTAAAATTAGGCATATAAATAATTTCCTTAAATAATTTGGCGATGGCTTGCCACTAAACCGTTGTGCCAACAAGAAAACTATTTCTTAGAGTTTACTCTGTAGCGTGTTTGTTTCACCATTACGTGGCTGGATAGGGTGTTCTCTCACCGCACAATCAGTCTATTAGTAGTGTATGCTAAAGTCAACTGAGGAAATTCTTTTAATGTATCGTTATATTTTCAGCGTTATGGAGCAAAAATGGCAGAAACAACATGGCAAACTTATGAAGAAGTCGCTACCTACCTATTAAATCAATTTGCATCCGAATTTGAGCTTGATGGGTTCAGTGGCAAGGAGAAACTCTCTGGAATGATTAGCGGAACGAAATGGGAAATTGACGGTAAAGGCTTTAATGATGGCAGAGATAAATTTGTTATTGTTGAATGCCGAAGATATACAACTAGCAAACAATCACAAGAAAAAATGGCAGCACTTGCATATCAGATACATGACACTGGTGCTGCCGGAGGCATCATCGTAAGTCCATTGGGAATGCAAGCAGGCGCGGAGAAAATTGCTAAAGCGGAAAATATTATTTCAGTCAAGCTTACTCCGGAAAGTACAGCACATGAATATTTCTTGGCTTTTCTAAACAAAATCCATGTAGGTGTAGTTGAAAGATTAACGGTAACCATTTCAGTATCACATCTTGAAATAAAAAATGTTGTAGTGGATGAGTGAAACTGACCATCACTATGGAGATAATTTCTATTAGTAGAGGTTATCCAAAACGTCTCGGCCTTATGAAATTCGTAACAAGGTTTTGTCCAAAAGCTTTCTAGTTGTGAATCACTTTGAACTTTATGTTGTCACCATAAAACTCAAAGTGTCGAGAAAAGTGGTTGAACTATAATTCAGATGTTATGACTTAAAACGGTGAGTTAAAAGTTGAGACAACTTTTTCTCTAAAACCACCTAAAAGTTCAAATGATAATGATGTTGGTGTATCTAAAATATCCCGCGATAAAAGCTCTATAGAATACGATTGTGTCTGTGTATCGATTGACAGCCTGCCAGTATTGAGAATATTGCTGTTAGAAGGTGACATCGCTTTCACTGTCATATCAAGGGGTTCGGGTAACTCTTGTTTGAGCTTTATCTCAATTGGCTCGCTAAATATCACTGGGATATCAGGTATTTCTTCTGCTATACGACTGGCAAATTCTACAAGTTTTGGTTCAGCAAAGGTGTATAGCCAAGCTTGCTGATTAAGCGAAGCATTAGTGCGTAAAATACGACCTAAAACCTGTCTAAAGTAAAGCTCAGTTTTTACTCGACTAAGGTGGCAACAAACCTGTAGGCGAGGGATATCAGTCCCCTCACTTATCATACCTACACTCACGATCCAGTTAGTTGTACTGTTTTTGAATTCATTTATCTTGGCAGATGGATCATCCTCTTTGTAGGTAACTATCTGAGCTGTTTCATTAAACTCTGTTTTTAGTGTGTTCAAGATATCCGCAGCGTGTGATACAGATGAAGCAACAATAAGTCCGGCGGCATTAGGGTTGGACTGTTTTATGGCTCTTAACTTGTTTGTTGCTAACGCTAAGATATGTTGAATCGCCTCATGATTCTCGATGATCGACTGATAAGGGATTGATGAGCTTTTCAATAACTCATCCAAAGAGCCATAAGTCTTTGTTTCGTTTTCTTCATCTGTAACTAAAATTTTGTCGTTATCAATTAGTACAATGTGAGGGCTGCGGCATACACCATCGGCAACTGCTTCCTTAAGGCCATAAACATAGTCACATTGAATTAGGTTATCTGGATCTGTGTATCGAGATAAAACAATCGGTGCTTGGTCCGAGCGCCAAGGCGTGCCCGTTAACGCTAGGGTGTACTGCGCTTGGGCCTGTATGTTGAGTAGGATTTCTTCCCCCCATACGTTTGCATCTTCAAGAGATCTACCTGCACAATGATGGATCTCATCAAAGACAACGAGAACTCTATTCCTTCTCAGTAATTGCCAGAAATCCTCTTTAAAAGCCAACATCCCCTGATAAGTATAAGAGCAACCAACTGAACCTATCACGCCATCAAATCGGCACTCCAGACGATTGGAAAATGTCTGTTTCATCCCTTGAGAGATATTCACTGATGGAGAGAAGCACAACACAAAATCGATTAGACCATCCTCAAATAGTCTCGCAGCAACTTCGGCGGCCATAATTGATTTGCCTGCACCAGGTGTTGCTAAGCAAAGGAAATGTCTGTGAGCACCATAAAAGTGCCTTAGAGCGCGTTTGACGCACTCAGATTGCCATTGTCTAAGTTGCATGGAGTTACTTTTGCTGATGGGTAATAGCTGATTTAATCGCTTTGATTTGACCTAGCAGTTTTGAGCTCGTTTCACGAGCCAACAAATACTGTGATTCGAGATGAGCTTTCATTTCAGGAAAGGATTGGTATAAGCGCATATACTCTTCCGACTCACCTATGCTCGTAAGTAAATCGATTTCTGACTGCTTGAGCCGCTCTTCTAATTGTTTAATAGTATTATGCTTTTCCCTATTTGTAGGTGTTACCTGTACGGCTTCGGATTTTTTTGCGCTTTGCAGGATGAAATTCGCTTGAAAAAAGTTCGTTGTCTTTTGATAAGTCGTTTCCTTCGACTGTGGGTCTACATTTTTATCTAAGAGCCCCTTTTTCACGAGTCTGTGGACCTGTTGATAAGTGAAATTGTAGGTTTTACTGACCGTTATACCGCTAGTCGAAGCAGCAAGATAAGCGTCGCGTAAACTCTTAATTTGAAAATTGTTGAAGCTCTCGTCCTGGAGAATGGTATGCAAAGTAGGGCATATTTTGATTGAGACTTTAGACATGACGTTCTCGCAAGAGGCTGTTTAGTGCTCCAACTAGGCATTAGAAGAGCATTGCTTTCAAAATGCGGATTATAATCCGTGGCATTATAAGCCGCAACTTTGGATAGTCTTTCTCTTTAACGAGATGAAAAATGAAAGACTTAGCAATCCAATTTGGGGCTAAATTACGAGAAGAACGTAAACGGCGAGGCATTTCCCAAGAAAAAATTGCACTACTAACTGAGATAGACCGCAGTTATATGGGGCGAATAGAGCGTGGAGAGGTAAACATCACGCTCGAAAAGGCATATCAGTTGGCGGAAGCCTTGAGTTGTGACATAAGGGCACTCTTGCCATAGACACATCTAAATGATTCCTGCCAAGTGAGATCTGCCGCTTCAGTTCTGCTTGCACTCTGGTGGGCCTAGTAAACTTTCGAGCGAGCCCTGTTTGCTTATTTCAGTCGCTTTTTGTGCTTGTGTGGCTTCAGGGAGGATTATCTAGGTCTGGGTGCTTTTTCTTTAGTCACCCTTTGCCTTTTATCTGGCGTGTGTAGTGCTCTTAGATAAAAATCGACTCAATACGAACAATCTAGGATCAGTCTTTTGAACAAGTGACTTCCTGGGTAAAGTGGAAACGATTCACCTGCTTGCCTTAACACCCCAGATTCTAACCATGCACCAATGATTTCCTTATAAATGGGAGGCAATTGTTCTATTGGCGTGCTATCAGCGGTTCCCATTCCAGCATAGTAACCTAAGTGTAAGGTGCAATCTTCTTGGGAAATTAACAAGTAAGGGGAGCTAATCTCTTCGTTAGTCCAACTTCTAATTTTATCAATTTCAAATTGACTCATAGACAACTCATCCAATTAAAATTCAATAAAATGTACAAACATTTAAAAGCTACGTGTGATGTTTACTTAGTGCTACTTTCAACGTCTCGTAAGGTCTTTTGAAACACATCCATGACACTTGGGTTAGTTTTGCCAATGCTGGATAATTTTTGAATGAAAGCCTGAAGTTTGCCAATCTCTGAGCTTGCTACCGCTAGCTGTGCTTCGAGTTGGATCACCTTTTGCGCTAATTCCACGTCTTTCTGTAAATAAGAAATCAGTTCCTTACTATCAGGCGATACAGGCTTACCTCTTAAAACTTGCTTTTTTTGCTTGTATTCGTGCTTGATATTAGCGTACTTGTCGAGCGTTTGTCTCGTGGTGGAAATACCTAAACCGGAGTCAATTTTTGTGACTAACAAGTCCCAGGTTAATTTACCTTCCCAGCTTCGAATGAGGGCTTGTATGGAAATTTGCTGTTCAGTTTCGAGTGATTTAAGTGCCATATCACCTCCCTAGAGTGAACCTAGAAAGCCTAAGTAATTATTCGTGGCTTCATCTTGGCGTTTAGCGTTTTTTGCCTCAAGCGCAGCTTGAAGGGCCTGCTCGATATCAGGTAGCGCCAACTTATGCTCCCTCACGGTTTTTGTCTCTAAGTTAGTGATTCTTATGCTGTTTTGGCGGGAAAGCAAACGCACCGTACTGCCTTTTTCGATGGTGTCATCGGATAGCACTTCAATGAGGTTCTTTAGCATGCACGTGTTGCGATAATGGGTTTTGTACCACATCTGCATGCTTTGGCTGGTGATAAAGTTGATGGCTTCCTGAACCTTTTCCAAGTTTAGCGTCTGTACCTTTAAATCCTTCATAAGCAAGGCGATTGCCTCACTATCATGAGCGATATGGCAAGACGATGAGCACAGCGCACATTGTGTTTCAAACTCCGACATGTAAGTACAAGGTGATAGGGCGAGGTTCTGAGTGCAAAACCCTGTTTCATGAGCAAAAGTCGGCGTTTCATTGTCGAACGCCTCATTGTATTGGTTCATGGTTCTAATACGAAGGCTTACCTTCTCTTTAACGTCGCTTTCTAGCTCATTAGAGTAAGATATATCCCCAATTACCGAGGCGTTCTCGGCGTCCGTGGTATGGATATAAGTTAGGGTTTGCTCTGCGCTCTGTCGACCTGACAGCTGGGTGATGAGGTGATGAGGCAGCCCTTTTTTCGCAAGGTAATCATTTTGCCAATGGCGCAGTTGGTGAGGCTTGAGCACAAAGTCGGAGGCAAAACCATGTCGCTCAAAAATAGTCAGTCTGTTTTTTGTGCGTTTAATTAAATCATCAGCAAAGATGTTACTGAGCGAGCCAATCGGCAGCAAAAGAAAAGGGTGTGCAACTCTGCCGCCCATTTGCTTTTCTGTATACATAAACAACGCGTGTTCAACATCGACAGACTTCACTTGATTACGATTATAGCCATTGAGTTGAGCTTGATTTATCTCGATGGTGTGATTTTGAAAGGCTGCTACGGTAAGCGCTTGTTGACCTGCGGTATAATTTTGGTATTGAGATCCTGATGTGCAGTCACATCCTGTCAGCGCCCGAGCGTAAGGACATCCTTTTTTAAACACCAGTGTGTCGAAAGGCTTAATCAGGGCGATGGGTTTGATAAACTTTGGATGATGTGGATTTTGTATACTTGTTTTGTCGATTGCCCCTTTTGTGTCAGGTGAGACTCGCACGCATTTGTCACTGCCGTCAAAAAAGCCTAGCAGCAAGCCCAGATGCAAAAGGTGGGTGGGTTTGTTCATGGATGGCTTAAGCAGGGCGATGTTCTCATCGCTAGGTTTAAAGTCACTCAGCACTTCTTTCAATGGGCGATCTGGCTGTCGATAGAACCGAGCAAGGGCTCTGGCAGGCTCTGTCGCTAGGATGGTGTAGTGTAAGGCTCGGTCGACACTCTCAACCATTTCGGCATTGATGTGATTTTGATTGTCCTTAAAGCCCTTTGAGCCTCGCCAGTTCAGATAATGCACCGTTTGTTCTTGTCCATCGACAACTTGCGTATGGCGCTGTATGCGTTGTGATGTCAGCAGCACTTGCTCTGCGCCGATGCGATTGGGAGACGCCATGCCTAGCGCTGCCATGGTGCAAATAAAGCTGTCTCGCTGCGCTTGCGTCGAAGTGATAAGCGATTGCCAAGCCTCAATGTTATTTTTGTCATCATCTTGATAGGGCGGGATAACATCATAAAAGATAGCGCCGAGCGCTAACAGCGCTTTTTCCGAAGGCAGTTTGCTTTTCTCCGCCGCCAGTGCATCATCACCACTCTTCATTCGCATTGTTTCCCGGGTGGTGTTTATGTAGGGCTTGCAGCTTTTGGGCAGCATTTTATGATGATGTAGCCAGTTGATGAAACCCGTTAGGTAGCGAGAGTTTGTTATAGAGTCGATGGCGTGTTGAATCTTTTCAAGGGAGGCTGAAGCAACATTCTCACCTAAGTGGCAAAGGAAGTATCTTGCAGTTGTGATTTTCAATTTCTTGTGGTTTGTGGTTACGTTTTCCTTCAATACATCAAGCATATAGGCAAATAATATACCGAGTGCTTCAGGCGCTAATCGATCATCTTCTGTGAAGCGCGTGCCTATCTTTGGTTTGTTTTTATTCAGATTGCAAAAGAAAATGTTGATGGTTTTGCCGCCGCTGTCGGTGAACGTCACCGCCATGTCATCCCATGACGCAGGTTCACCCTGAGCGTTAGTAAAGCCCATCAGCGGCAGTGCTTTCCTTTTTGCCACGTAAGCACGCTGGTTATCTATGTAGCGATTAATTGTTTTCATATCTGTGCACCTACTTTCAGGTTTTTTCGCTCTTCACACAGTGCAATCGTCACTCGGATATAAGTGATGATGGTTTGCAGCCGTTTAAGCGTGGCGAGATGCCCTGATTGACTGCTAATCGCCAGTTTGCGTTCGGCTTTATCCAAATATGGCTGATGGTTAGCGGTTTCTAGCGGTCGAAAATTATCACAGGGGTAGCATCCCATCGGGGCGGCACCTTTTGACTGACAACTGGCGCAATTGGCGGGGTTCAGTTTGTGCCCCATTTCCTCATCAAAAGGACTTTTAACGACAAAATCAGGGTGTTGCTGTAACTCTTTCGAAGAGACGCTATCAAAGCGCTGTATAACACTGTTCCCCGCAAAGGCTTGGTCAATTTTGACCCGTTCAGGCGCTTTTAAATCAAGATAAGATTTGATTGCATCCACGGTGACACCGGTAATGGCGGCAACTTGTGCGGGGCTTAATCCCATCCAAGCCGCAAGAGTTAACTGGGTGTGACGCCAGCGATTATTCTTAAAGGCAAGAGCCTTATGGGTGATACGGTCACTTTTAATGTCGAGCTTTTTATCGAAGAGGTAAGCAATATTTGATCTAATACTCACAGAAGAGTGATGAAACGCTTCGGATGTGTCGCTTACGGAGTAAAAGAGGCTCGATTTGGTCTCAAATTTTGCTGTAAATAAACTTTGGTCTGGAAACAGTGGCAGTCGTTGCATTAGTGCTTTGGTGTCACTCTCGGAAAGCGTAATGTTGCACTGGCTTAAGCAGGTACATAGATAGCTTTCATACGCTTGGTAATATTGGAGTAGCAATTCAGACAGGTTTGGTTCGAGTCGATGTGAGCGTGATTCGGCATTGTGTCTAAATCCTCCGTCTTTTCCTTTAAAGGTTCGCAGGTGCAATTGCTCCACATCAGAAAAGTGATGCTGTGTCAGAGGTTGCCAATCACGGTTATGCTCCTTGTGTGAGGTAAACGCCTGACCCACTCGCAAGAGGTCACACCATTTGAGTTGAACTAATTGTACAGGTCTTCTTACGATGGCGACCATCAACTGACAAGCCAGCACATTTCTCAGGCGAGTAAATGCCGTTGTGGTGGCAAACTCATTGTCGAGAGCATGGAGCGTTTCGATTCGAAGTGCTTCTAGAAGGTTATCACGCTCGATTTCACTGTATGCACCTGTTGTTTCATCAAGGATGCCTTTATAACCATTGTTTCTCCCTAAGTTTTCTTCCTTAACTAGGTCATAGAGCGGAGTCAGGATAGGGCTACGGTACTCACGGCTTCGCTGACAAAATGCAAATAGCGCATCTCTTACTCTCTTTTTATCGTCCGTCAGTGTTAGCCACCAAGCTTCAAACGTTGCTGGCTCTAAATACTGGCAAAGCGTTTTTAATATGCAGACAAAACTAACTAGGGAAGAACCTGCATAATATTTAGCTGCGTGAGCGATAGCCAGTCGCAAATCGAGAAAAACGTTACTGTCTAGCGTGTTCATCCAGTCTAGGTAAAGGGTTTTCTTGTAACCGAGCACCCACTCATCTGAAAAGAAGTCGAAATCATAGCCTTCCATTTTTGACTGAAAGGTACTTGTTCCTTCAAAACGATTTATTAAATCATTTAATTCAAGGCTGTTCATTGGTCACCTCTCAGGTTGGGCACGGATCGTCTCTGGTTTTTCGATGAGATTTCCGCCACCGCCACGGCTAATTGGAATTCGTTGTAGACGGAGGCCATTTTTGAATCTTCCACCCAACCCATCGCATATTTACGAAGGTCTTCAATTTTATCTGCTGAAAATCCTTTCTCTTTTGCTTTATCTTCAAAGATTTCATTCCATTTATGACGAAGTAAATGGGGGTGCAGTGCTATCTCAGTGGCATCCCCAAAGGTCTTAATGACCTTGTGAATGGCGTTGTAAGATATAGGCTTTCCGATGGTTTTCCCTTTTTCCGAGATGAACACAAAATCATGCTCATGAGCGTTTGGAGTACTATTACGCACGGTTTCAATGTAGAGCTTAATGAGCTTCATCAAGTCGCGAGAGATAGAAACTGAGAGTGCTTTTGTTTTGTTCGCGGCGGGAAGCCGCCTTGTGTCCGTAGGGTCATTAGGTGTTCGGGTGAGTCGGAATCTAGGGGTGCCCCAATCATCCACTAAATCACTCACCTTCAATTTCAATACAGCACCCACACGAACGCCAGTATCAATCAATATTTGGGCGATGATTTGATTTCGAAACTTGCTCGACTTGAATGGATTATTTGGCGAGCGCTCTTTAATGATTTCTAATAAATCAAAAAACTTATTCGCTGAAATCACGGATTCAAAGGGATCTTTAACAACCGTGTTGTCTTTTCTAGAGTGAGATATCACCGAGCTTATGTAGAGTTTAAATTTAATAAATTGAGCATCCGTACTGATTTGCTGATCAGTTTCAGCTCTATCGTAATGATGGCACACATATAGGAATTCAATGTAGGCTTTCAGGCGATTGAGGCGTTGATTAAACGTATGCGCTGACACTTCTGGCTGACTGCTAGATGTCGCATGTATTGCATCTCTGATCCTTTTATCAGTCAGGCTTACTACAGTGCTGTCTTTGATATCGTCTTCTGTGTCCACATAGAATTTACAAGCACGAATGTAGTCATCAATTTCCTCAATCGATAAAAACGAGCCACATGCTACACGCTCAACTAGGTCAATACCGTTCTCCATGAAGAAGCAATATAAAAACTTCAACTCATAGGCATATTTCTTTCGGGTGTAGAATGACAGTGACTGTTTTGAGGTGCGTGATCTCGTTTTGGAAAGTGGGGAGTTATGATTGTCGTTTAGGTAAGCATTCAGGTACAAGCAGCATGGGATGCAGCCGTTCCTAACCACGATTGGAAACGAAGCGCCTTTTATATCCTTATATATCCTAACCTGAACATTATCCCTTAAATTATTCATTACATAATTTAATATCGATTATACATAAACATACTATGGTGGGTCTTTGTGGTTTTGTAAAGATAAAAAACAGATTATCTAAGGAATCTGTGATACAAACTAAATCTGATTCTTTACTTTATTTTTGGTGGAGAGTATTCGCATAAATCTTCAATAATGCAGCTGCCACAGCGGGGTTTGCGCGCAAGGCAAGTGTAGCGGCCATGCAGGATAAACCAGTGATGCACATCGACTTTAAATTCAGCGGGAACCACTTTTAGCATTTTTTCTTCCACTTCAACCACGTTCTTGCCGGGCGCAAATTTAGTGCGATTGGCGAGGCGAAAAATATGGGTGTCGACGGCGATGGTTGGCCAGCCAAAGGCGGTATTGAGCACTACGTTAGCCGTTTTGCGCCCTACACCGGGCAGGGACTCAAGTGCTTCGCGGTTTTCAGGCACTTCACCATTGTATTTCTCAATCAAGATCTCACAGGCTTTGATCACATTGATGGCTTTGTTGTTATACAGGCCAATCGTCTTGATATATTCCTTTAATCCATCCACGCCTAAGGCATAAATGCTGTGGGCGGTATTGGCTACAGGAAAGAGTTTGTCCGTTGCCTTGTTGACGCTCACATCCGTCGCTTGGGCGGATAAGGTCACGGCGACTAAAAGTTCGAAGGGACTGGAAAAATTGAGCTCGGTTTCAGGTTTCGGATTGTTATCGCGAAGACGGGTGAGGATCTGGATGCGTTTTTCTTGATTCATGTACGATTCCTGCGCGGTTGTTGGATTCAACTGTTAATCATTTATTGTCAATTGGCCATTAATCATGATTGAACGAGCTAAAACCTAGACCCGCTGATTTCCTGTGCTTTGAGTGCTTATGTTGAGTGCGTATGTTTTAAATTATATGGCTCAATTCCAGTCGCTTAATGTGCGCTGAGCGCACATTAAGCGGTGAACGTAATACTCTTTTTGATGCTTGAATAGAAGGTGTTAGGTTGAAAGCCTAACCGACCTTAGTAATGCGCGCGCGGGTAACACTGGGTTCTGCGGCGACTTGAGGTTGGCGTTCTTTGACTTTTTTATCAATCACATTTTTCAATGCAATCAATAGTCCCATCACGATAAATGCGCCAGGTGGCAGCATAGCGAGTAGAAAAGGAGTGTCGACTTGCCATAAGTGGATGGTTAAGGATTTCGCCCACGGACCGAGCAGTTGTTCGGCGCCATCAAACAGTGTGCCTTGACCTAAAATTTCCCGCGTTGCGCCTAATACGGTTAGCACTAAGGTAAAACCGAGCCCCATCATCAAACCATCGAAGGCAGCGCTAAAGGCGTTATTGCGCGAGGCAAAGGCTTCGGCGCGACCGATAATGATGCAGTTGGTCACAATCAACGGTAGGAAGATCCCAAGGGATAAATACAGACCGTAGGCATAGGCATTGATGAGCAATTGCACTGTGGTCACTAACGCGGCGATGATCATCACAAATACTGGAATACGAATTTCTTTGGGCACATAGTCGCGCACCAGTGACACTAAAATATTAGAGCCAATCAGCACCAACATAGTCGCTAGGCCAAGCCCAAGGGCGTTCGTGATCGTCGCTGTGACCGCAAGCAGCGGGCACAAGCCTAATAGTTGCACTAGGCCAGGATTATTCTTCCACAAACCTTGCCAAGCAATTTCGCGATAATTAGTCATGGTTAGCCTCACAATTTAGTGGCTGGCTGAAAATTTGCGCTTGGTTATTATTGAAATATCCTACTGCGTTCTTGACTGCTTTGACATAAGCACGCGGGGTGATAGTTGCGCCAGTGAATTGATCAAAATCGCCACCGTCTTTTTTAACCAACCATTGTTTATCATCTGCCGAGCTTAACACTTTACCGACAAATTGAGTGACCCAATTGGATTTACGCAGATCGATTTTATCACCAAGCCCAGGTGTTTCTTGGTGGGCTAAGGTGCGAACACCGAGGACTTCACCTGTTGTTTTGATACCTACAATTAATTTTATATTGCCGTTATAGCCATCGGGCGCGATGGCTTCAATGGCGATGGCCACAGGTTTGCCTGCTCGAGTGGCTATATAGGCGGGCATTGGGCTATCAGTCCCTAATGCGTCTTTATCTAGCAGCAGAGTACACTGAGCCGTTAGCTCGTTATCGTGCATTTCATCAGGAATTAACTGATGTAACACTCGCATTAACTCTTGCTGTTCTTGCTGCTTAATTTTATCGACGGTTTGTTGATTGACTGCGGCGACGAGCCCAGTGCAAATCAAGGCAAACAATGCCAATAAAAAACCATTTTTAATCATCGGATTTTTCAACTCTTTTTCCTTAAGCTCTCGTAGCCTGCAGAATGATGCTATCGCTTAGCATGACCTTAGTTCGTTGAATGGCCATAGGTGCGTGGACGCACGTAATAGTCAATAAAGGGCGCGCAGAGGTTAGCCAATAATACGGCAAAGGCGAAGGCGTCAGGGTAACCACCTTTCGTGCGGATGATATACACCAACACACCAATTAACGCGCCGAAGATAATGCGGCCACGGGGGCTGGTTGCGGCAGTAACGGGATCGGTGGCGATAAAAAACGCCGCTAACATGGTTGCGCCAGAAAACAAATGCAGCAACGGACTGGCTTGGTTATCGGGTGACAGTAAGAAACCAATACTCGATGCCACAAAGAGGCCTAATAACACGCCAGTGCTGATGTGCCAGCGAATAGCTTTAAGTTTAAGCAACACTAACCCGCCAGCAAGATAAGCCAAGTTGACCCAGAACCAACCTACGCCTGTGCTGCCATCAAAAATGGCTTTGGTGAGACTTTCTGTGGTGGTTAATCCCATGGATAAATCGGTTTTGAGGGTATCGAGTGGCGTTGCCATTGTCATGCCATCAATGCCTAAACGAAATTGCTCCATATTCACGTGCGCGCCAACATTAAAAATAAGTTGCAAGCTTTCAACAAGGCTGGGTGAATGCAGTGCAACTGTGCTCGGTGCTATCCAGGTGGTCATTTGCACAGGGAACGAGACTAACAGCAATACATATGCCGCCATTGCAGGGTTGAATAGGTTATGGCCTAAGCCGCCGTAGAGGTGCTTAACTATAACGATCGCAAAGGCGGTGCCCATGACGATCATCCACCAAGGGGCGAGGGGCGGAATGGCGACACCAATTAAGATGGCGGTGAGCATGGCGCTGTTATCGCTAAGGCTCGCTTTGATATTGCGATTGCGAAGTTTCATCACAGCGGCTTCGCAGCTTAAGGCTACGAGGATCGCCAGCAGGACTTGCACAAGTGTGCCCCAGCCAAAAAAGGCACATTGCACGACAAGGCCCGGCAGTAAACATAAAATCACCCTTTGCATGACCGTTGAGGTATGCAAGTTACGCGTTACATGGGGTGATGAGGCTATTTTAAACGCCATTGTGTTCCCTTTTAATCATTCTGTTCTTAATCATTAGTCACACTTGAGTCGCTCGAAGCGTTGGCTTCTTGGGCGAGTGCCGCTTTTTTGGCTTTTGCCTTGGCGATGGTCGCAGCAATCCGCGCTTTTTTCAGTTCATCACTGGATAACGGCGCCGTTTCAATGGGCTCTGCAGCAGATTCTACCGATGGCAAAACGGTTTCGGCTCCAGTTGTTGCAGCCTCAAGCGTTGCTGCTATCGAGGGCGATGCGACGTTAGCTTCAGTTTGGATCTCGTCAACGGACTCTATTTCAGACTCAGTTTTAGACTCCGCTGATGCAGCTGCTATTTTCTTAGCTTTAGCACGAGCAACAGCGGCGGCCACTTTGGCCTTTTTAATCGCTTCAGCGTCGTTAACGTCAGTAGTGGCTGTATCTGTATCATCATTCACATCTGCTTGAACGTTAGCTGTGGAATCAACTGCTGGAGTCGCGGTCTGGATTAAATCGCTCTCAGTATTTACCTCTGCTTGTTGGGCGGTTTTTTTCGCTTTAGCGCGAGCAACAGCGGCGGCCACTTTGGCCTTTTTAATCGCTTCAGCGTCATTAACGTCACTAACACTAACGTCATTAACGCTAACTTCAGTATTACTAACTTCAGTATCGCTAGCTGCGGCTTCTGCTTGCTGCGCCGCTTTTTTGGCCTTGGCACGAGCAACGGCTGCTGCTACTTTCGCCTTTTTATCATCGGCAGCGCTAAGCTCTGATGTGCTGTCAGCGGTTACAGTAGGCTCAAGCAGCGCGGTATCGGTTTGCTGAGCCGCTTTTTTGGCCTTGGCGCGCGCAATCGCCGCAGCGACTTTGTCTTTCTGGGATAAAGGCGCTTCCTGCGCTATCGCAACTGTTGCTGAGATGGAGTCGTTTGCATCAACATTCACCGCATTGTCTGTTTTAGCACTGTCAGTTTCAGCACCATTGGTGTCAGTGCCATCGGCATTTGCTTGCGCAGCTTTTTTCGCTTTAGCGCGGGCGATGGCCGCGGCAACTGCGGCCTTACCCTTAGGTATTTCCGTGGTGTCAGTTGTTGTGACGCTTGACTCTTCGGTAATTGATTCGCCAGTGACAGCTTGTGCAGCAGCTTTTTTCGCCGCGATACGCGCCATGGCTTCGGCGACGGCATTTTTATCTGTGCCAGTCATGCTGGCTTGTCGACGTTCAGACGCCTCTTTCGCCTTAGCTTCACGGGCCAGTTTTTCTTCTTCAAGACGCGCTAAGCGGGCATCGAAGCGCTGTTTGGCGCGCTCTGCTTGCTGCTTCTCATCGGCGGCTTGTTTGAGTGCTGATTTGGCAATGCGGTAATACTCTACTAATGGAATATCACTCGGGCAAACGTAACTACAACAACCGCATTCAATACAATCCTTTAGATTGTAACTGGCGGCTTTGTCATATTCTTCGGCCTTGGCATGCCAAAAGAGTTGTTGTGGCAACAAGAGTGCAGGGCAGGCTGTGGCGCATTCGCCGCAGCGGATACAGGCTTTTTCTTCGGGCGTGCTACCAATTTCTTGGCTGCTTGGCACCAGAATACAGTTGGTACCTTTTAAAATAGGCACTTGGATATTGGCTAACGCATGGCCCATCATAGGGCCGCCAATAATCACCTTTTGGTCATGCTCTGGCGTGAATTCAGTTGCGGCAAGTACGTGATCAACGGGCGTGCCTATCGGTAACCAGTAGTTCCCCGGTTTGCCGACATTTTTGCCTGTCACAGTCACAACGCGTTCAATCAGCGGCTTGCCTTGGGTGACGGCTTGATGAATTGCATAGGCAGTACCGACGTTATGTACCACGATACCGAGTTTGGCGGGAATGGCGCCCGAGGGCACTTCGCGGCCAGTAA
Organism: Shewanella sp. SP2S2-4; assembly: GCF_031932025.1. Classification (NCBI taxonomy): domain Bacteria; kingdom Pseudomonadati; phylum Pseudomonadota; class Gammaproteobacteria; order Alteromonadales; family Shewanellaceae; genus Shewanella; species Shewanella sp. SP2S2-4. Next base: position 85,610 of record NZ_JAUOER010000017.1, on the reverse strand, counting down.
TGATTTGAATTAACTGCTTTTCACCGCCAGAAGGGTATTTGGTCGGGATAATCGTCACCCGAATGCTGCCCGCTGGGAGTCCGCATTGGCTGACAGCAGCTTGCATGGCTTTGGCCGCTTCAGGTTTATTGTCTTCAATGGCGATAACAATGCGTTTTGGCGTTAATAGCCGATGAATTATGCCAATACCCGCGAGGATATCTTGGCTATATTCGCGCATTAATCTGTCATCGGCGCTGATATAAGGTTCGCACTCGACGCCGTTGATGATGACTAAATCGATTTCACTGACCGGATTAAGCTTAATATGAGTCGGAAACGCTGCGCCGCCCATACCCGCAATACCGGCTGAGCGAACCTTATCAACGATTTGCTGATGGCTTAAGTCATCAAGTTGATTTTGTACCAACTCGCACCAGGTGTCTTTGCCATCGGCTGCGATAACGCAAGTGTTAACCGGCAATGCAGAGGCATGGTTGCTCGCCCTTGGTTCGATAGCAACAATAGTGCCCGATGTTGGCGCATGCACAGGTAAATGCCAAATCGAGGTACCTTGCGTTAGTGGCGTGCCTTTTAAGACGCTATCGCCAACCTTCACCGCAAGCGTACAGTTTTCACCGACTTGAGGCACGGGCACTAAGTACGTCGAGGCTAATGGCAGTTGGCCAATAGGCGTCGCGTTGGAGAGGAATTTGACTTCAGGAGGATGTATTCCACCGGGTGAGCGCCAAAGGGTTCCTTTATCTAATTGATCTAATAAAGTTAACACCGCTTTTCCTCTTCAGACTTTGTCTCTTGAATATTGGTTTCTTGAATACTGTTTTCTTGGACGAGCGTCACTGGGATAGCATTTAAGCGCCAGTTCCAATTTTTAAGATTTGGGGTGACTGGGATCATATCAATACAATCGACAGGACAAGGCTCAACGCAGAGATCGCAGCCCGTGCAATCGGTTGTAAGCACGGTATGCATGAGCTTTCCTGCACCGATAATCGCATCCACAGGGCAGGCTTGAATACATTTAGTGCAACCAATACATTCATCTTCGCGAATGTAGGCCACTTTTTTCACTTGAGATTGTGCTTCGGCATTCAGTGGCTCTGGCTCGACGCCCATTAGGGTCGCCAGCTTTTCCATGGTGGCAGTGCCGCCAGGGGGGCATTTATTGACTTTATCGCCATTGGCAATGGCTTCAGCATAGGGGCGACAACCTGGATAACCGCATTGACCGCATTGGGTTTGTGGCAGGATAGCTTCAAGCTCATCGACAATCGGATTGCCTTCGACCTTGAATTTAAGGGCGGCAAAACCGAGCAATACCCCAAAGACTAATGCCAATAGGGTCAACAATATGACTGCAATTAAAATTCCGGACATCTTACTTAACCAATCCTGTGAATCCCATAAAGGCGAGGGACATAAGACCTGCGGTGATCATCGCAATCGCGCCGCCTTTGAAAGGTAAGGGGACATCGGCGGCCGCTAAACGCTCGCGCATCGCCGAAAAGAGAATTAACACTAATGAGAAGCCTAACGCAGCACCAAAGCCATAGATAGCCGATTGGATAAAATCGTGCTTCTCATTCACGTTTAATAAGGCTACGCCCAATACCGCGCAGTTAGTCGTGATAAGCGGCAGGTAAATTCCTAAGGCACGGTGCAGAGCGGCACTGGTCTTTTGCACGACCATTTCAGTAAATTGCACCACAACGGCAATCACTAAAATAAAGCTCATGGTTCGCAGATAACTCAGGTCAAAGGGTAATAACAGATACTGGTTGACGAGATAACTGAGAATAGAGGCTAACGTCAGCACAAAAGTGGTCGCCATAGACATGCCAATAGCGGACTCCAATTTGCTGGAGACCCCCATAAAAGGGCACAGGCCTAAGAATTTCACTAAAACGAAATTGTTGACCAGCACTGTACTGATCAACAAGAGGAGATATTCAGTCATCCTAATACTTTTCTAAACGGATCTTGGCCGTATTATCGACTTTTCCGTATGCATAAACAACATATAGAATGCAGGGTTAACCATCTTTACTGTAAATTTTGGCGATGAATTAACCCGTTAAAGTATTAAATCTGATCTGTAATGGCCATGGCTTGGGGTTGTGCGATGTAATAGCCCTGCAATCCATCGACTAAGAGTTTTTCGAGGGTTAATTTTTCTTCTTGGCGTTCGACACTGGTTGCGATGACCCGAATGCCAATTCGTCTGGCGACATCCACCATCATACGCACAAAGAACTTATTATTGCTGTCTTCATCGATGTTAGACGTGTAGCTGCCATCGAGCTTAATGTAGTCGGGGCGCACTTCGCTGAAGAATTTGAAGGAGGTAAAGCTCATGCCAAAACGCTCAATCGACACCCGTGAGCCAGCACTGTGTACTTCGCGGACAAATTTATAACTCGCCCCTAAGTTAGACTGCATGCCGGACTCATTGATCTCAAATACTAAGCGCGATGCTATGTATTTTTGCTTACCTAATATGTCTTTTAGCCAAGCGACAAACATGTCTTGATGGGCTGAAAATGCGCTGATATTGATACCAAAGTTACCAGAAATAGTCGGGTTTTCCTTAAGCATTCTTAATGCACTGATCACGACCAGTTTATCTAATTCTGAGCTCATACCGTGACGTTCAGCCATAGCAATCACTGTGGTGGTAGGTAAGAACTTGCCTTCGCTATTGTAAAAGCGCGCCAACAACTCACGGTAAACTTCTACATCGGTACGACAAGGCTGAATAGGCTGTTGGTAGAATTTCAGTGCTTGGCGAGTCACTAAATCATGAATCGCCATCTTCCAACGATCGTCACCAAACTGTTCATCCCCATTGAGTTTTTCTTGGATATGATAGCTATTGGGGCCAAGGGTCTGAGCTATGCTGACCGCGGTATCGGCAATTGTCAGTAAATTTACCGCTTCGGTACCTTGGCGATAGGGGACTAAGCCTATATGGGCGACGGATTCTGCACTCGTCATCTGCTGATATTCATCGAGGTAAATTTTTAATTGGTCTAAAAATTTCGGTGCATCTTTTAGCATGACATCGGGAATAAACACCGCAAAATCGGCACTCGATACCCTAAAACATTCGGCATCTACGTATTTGCTACAAGCTTTGCGGATGCAATTGGCCACACTCGAAAGATAATCATCACCCGCGGAACGGCCTTGTTTTTGATTAATGAGGGTCAGCTCGGTCGCTTTAATCATCGCCATCAGCCCAAGTTGAGGGATATCGGGATGACTAATGGTTTCTAATTTTTGGGTAAACCGTTGGCGACTACCAAAGCCTGTGACGGCATCTTGATAGGCTGCTTTATGCAGTTTTTCATTTTCTTGATTGAGCTTATCGATTTGGGCTTTAAGTTGCAGGCGACATTCTTCGAGGGAGATACCAATAGGGGTGAGCTCGCCAGTCAGTTTCGAAGCTGCGACGGCAGAAAAGCCTAACTCTGGTATTTTTGAAATATAATCAGCAGCATAACGTACTGCAGCCCTGAGTTTCGACATTAATAGAATAAACACTAACAGCAAAATAAGGTAAGTCGCTAGCAACATGACACCGAGTTTTTCAGTGTTACTAATTGCAGTATTAATCGCTTGGTTTGCACTGAGCTTGACCTGTAAACGACCCGATGCCAATTTTTGTGTGTGGCTGAGTTCGATAGAAAATAAACTCGCTAAAGGATGGGAGTGTTGGCTGTCTAAGCTTCCTTCGGTATGGCTCAGTTGGCCGTCGGTATCATCAATATATTGGAAGAACTGGAATGAGTAGTTTTCAGAAAGTTTTTGGAAGAGTTCTACACCGTTACCTTGCCATTGTTGGTAGCGGCTTAAGCTAGATTTGAAACTATCGAGTTCTTGCTGCTGTTGGACTTGTAATTGGCTATTTTCGCTTTGATACACCCAAGCAAAGAGACCTAAGAAGATAAGCAGTAAAAAAACTGGATACGATTTTGACATGGCCATAAAAATCCGCTCTAGATTTTGCTGAGTTCAAACAGAGATAAGTTTAAGTCAAGAATACTTAAATACTGCTATCTGTGTGAAGATGCTCATAAATTTTTTTGATAAGCTGTTAACAGTGTAACTGCATTTGCTTAAAAACAAAACGGAAAATAATAGCTTAGCTAGAAGCGAGAAGAAGCAAAGAATTGAGATTAAAACGAAGAAGAAAATGGCTCCCCTGACTGGACTTGAACCAGTGACATACGGATTAACAGTCCGCCGTTCTACCGACTGAACTACAGGGGAATCGAGGTGCGATATTGCTATCGATTTTACTGAGATAACGCTTTTAAAGTGGCTCCCCTGACTGGACTTGAACCAGTGACATACGGATTAACAGTCCGCCGTTCTACCGACTGAACTACAGGGGAATCGGGTGCGATATGGCTATCGACTAAATTACTTGCTTTAAATTGGCTCCCCTGACTGGACTTGAACCAGTGACATACGGATTAACAGTCCGCCGTTCTACCGACTGAACTACAGGGGAATCGTTTTAAAACAGCAGTGCAATAATGTAATTGGCTCCCCTGACTGGACTTGAACCAGTGACATACGGATTAACAGTCCGCCGTTCTACCGACTGAACTACAGGGGAATCGTTTACAACTTATCTTTACTGCTTTGTCCTACGTGCCTTTACTCAGTGTTGAAATTGGCTCCCCTGACTGGACTTGAACCAGTGACATACGGATTAACAGTCCGCCGTTCTACCGACTGAACTACAGGGGAATCGTTTCGCACAGTCGTAGCGACTCGTTGAGAACGGAGCGCATAGTAAAACGCTCTGTGGGATGAGTCAACTCGAGTTACTAAAAAAAGTGTAATTATGCTGTTAAGTGCTCATCTAATGTGCATCGTGGTGCAGAATTCGACATTTTTAGTGAAAAACCACTTAACAATTCGCAATATAGCTTTGAACGACGCCATCGTTTGCGGGGTGAAATTTCTATGAAATTGAAATCACTCGCTAAAAAATAAGCACTTTTTAAAAATCAGCCGAGCTTAAGGCCAATGAATAGGCTTAAACAGCTTAAAGCTGAAGTGCCGCCATCTATCGCTTCGGGTTTATCTCATCCTTCTAGCAGATTGATAAGCATTGGGTAAGCAAGATGAGTCGAGATAGCGATGCGGCGTGAAGTTATTGGGCAGCATGAAAAGGGAATTGAATTAGCGGTAAATAACGATTGGGTTAAACCGTTAGACTTGTTGGCGTAAGGTAGACGATTAAGTAAAGCTTCTTTCTACGTGCTGGGTAAGTCACCATGATCGATGAACCATTGGCTATTAACTATCATCAACTATCATCAGCGAACAGTGAGTAAGTTAAGAGTTAAGCTGCCTTTCAGCTCTATCTTTCTGCCGCATATATGGAATACCTTTACAGTAAAAGTGAACTATTAATGGCGATGACGCGTATCTCAATGTCGATAAGTCGACTCATTAAAGATAAAGGTGATTTATATAGCATTGATCACTGAGTTTTATGCTGGTTTTAATGTTAGTGCAAACAAGCTAGTAAACGAGAAGTCCTAGCTGCTTGCTTATCTGTCAGAGTTAAAGTGTCCAGTTCAACACGCAATATGTGACTGATTTTAATTTAGCTTTTATCAAATTAGCCATAACTGTTACTAAAAGCGAGTGACGCGTTGCACAGTGAAAATCTGGGCCAATTGCAATTAGTGAAATCGATACAAGTAGCAACATTTATCAAATGTAATTAAATTACCAAATGTTGACTGGCTGTTATTCGGAGGCATGACAGCCTCCAATCCCGCGTGGTTTCTCGGTTATTTCGACTTATCAACAAAATCTGTGGATAACCCTGTGAGTTGTCCAAATAAATGGTCGTCAAAGCCTTGGCGTATGGGCGTCGGACTTAAAATGCACTATTTTGGATGGGAAAAATAAACTTCAATATTATCAATTGAGTATTAAAAGCAAGTGGTTTTTGTTGAGGGTGAAAACAAGGTTGCAATTTTGTAATCGAACGAAATTGATTTCTTGTGTATTAAATTGGCATTTTTGCTTAGTTTGCGGGTGTTTTGTGAGCAATAACCGTTGAAAATGGCTCAGTTTAAAAGTTTCATGTTTCTTCCACTAAATTGTCATCTGGCGGTGTTACTGCGTATTGAATTGACGACAGGAAGGATAACGGTGGAGCTTAGTCGGTGACTTGATTAGAATGGGGCGACTCATTAAAAGGATATGTGCGCGTGTCAGAATCTGTTTTTCAGCTTGAATCGCAATTCGCCCCCGCAGGCGACCAACCTACAGCGATAGCCAAATTAGTCGATGGACTCGAAGCGGGTTTAGCTTGCCAAACCTTACTCGGGGTGACCGGCTCAGGTAAAACCTTCACGATTGCCAATGTGATCCAAAAATTAGGTCGCCCCACGATTATCATGGCGCCCAATAAAACCTTGGCGGCGCAGCTTTATGGCGAGATGAAAGAGTTCTTTCCCCATAATGCGGTTGAGTATTTTGTCTCTTACTACGATTACTATCAGCCAGAAGCCTATGTGCCTGCATCGAATACCTTTATCGAGAAAGATGCGTCGGTTAATGCCCATATAGAGCAAATGCGCCTGTCGGCGACGAAGGCGCTACTAGAGCGTAAAGATGTGGTGCTCATCGCTTCTGTGTCGGCCATTTATGGTTTGGGCGATCCCGACTCCTATTTAAAAATGTTGCTGCACCTACGCCAAGGCGATGTGATGGGGCAGCGTGATATCTTAATTCGTCTCAGTGAATTGCAGTATAAACGCAATGATATCGAGCTACAGCGCGGCACCTATCGCGTGCGTGGTGAAGTGATTGATGTTTTCCCTGCCGATTCTGAGCGTAATGCTATTCGCGTTGAATTGTTCGACGATGAGATTGAGCGTTTAAGCGAGTTTGATCCGTTAACCGGCCATATCATTAAGCGCATCGCCCGTACAACGGTTTACCCTAAGACTCACTATGTGACGCCGCGGGAAAAAATCATTGCCGCCACTGAGTTCATTAAAGAAGAGCTGCGCGACCGTAAGCAATTTCTACTCGATAACAACAAGTTAATTGAAGCCCAGCGTATCCATGAGCGAGTGCAATACGATGTGGAAATGATGGTGGAGTTAGGTTACTGCTCTGGCATCGAAAACTACTCGCGCTATTTATCTGGTCGCGCACCGGGGGAAGGGCCGCCAACCTTACTCGACTATTTGCCCGCTGACGGTCTATTAATTATCGACGAATCCCATGTGACTGTGCCGCAAATCGGCGCCATGTACAAAGGTGATCGTTCCCGTAAAACCACACTGGTGGAATACGGTTTCCGCTTACCATCAGCCTTAGATAACCGACCGCTCAAGTTTGAAGAGTTTGAGCAATTGATGCCGCAAACCATTTATGTGTCGGCGACACCGAGTGTCTACGAGCTGGAAAAAAGCGAAGGTGAGATTGCCGAGCAGGTCGTACGGCCAACGGGTTTACTCGATCCTGAATTAGAAGTGCGTCCTGTCGGGACTCAAGTGGACGATTTATTGTCCGAGATCGCCAAGCGCGTCGCTGTTAACGAGCGGGTGTTAGTGACGACGCTGACCAAGCGTATGTCGGAGGATTTGACCGAATACCTCGACGAACATGGTGTAAAAGTGCGTTATTTGCACTCGGACATAGACACAGTCGAACGGGTGGAGATCATCCGCGATCTGCGTTTAGGCAAGTTTGATGTGTTGGTTGGGATCAACCTATTGCGTGAAGGCTTAGACATGCCAGAAGTGTCACTGGTGTGTATTTTAGATGCGGATAAAGAGGGCTTCCTGCGCTCAGAACGCTCGCTGATCCAAACCATTGGCCGCGCCGCGCGTAACGTTAATGGCAAAGTCATTCTCTATGCTGATCGCATTACCAATTCGATGGCGAAGGCCATTGGTGAAACTGACCGCCGTCGTGAACGCCAACGCGCGCACAACTTAAAGCACGGCATAACACCTAAGGGCGTGGTTAAACGGATCACCGATGTGATGGATGTGGATGATGGCCGCGACAGTAAAGCTGTGTATGGCAAAGTGGCTGAACCTAAGTCCCATTACCATAAGGCCAATGCGACTGAGTTGAGCCATCAAATCGATAAGCTTGAGAAGAAGATGCACGAACATGCGCGCAACTTAGAGTTTGAACAAGCGGCGGCGATGCGTGATGAAGTTAAACATCTGCGGGATCTGTTGATCAAGGCCTAGATTGACCTCGGCACTCAAGATCAAAAAAAGCCGTCCAGCAATTATGCTGTGACGGCTTTTTAATCTGTGCTGGTGAATTAAGCGGCGACTTTTACGGGGCGAAACTTCAACGTGATGAACACCACTAAAGCGCAAATCAGCCCACAGATTAAACCGACCAAATGCGCTTCGGTTGCCACGCGCGCACCTATCATGGCGGTGATATCATTGCTGGCGCCGTAAAGCTGCTCGTGGACGACCTTGATGAACACGCCAACGAGTAGCAGATAGCCCGAGCGCAGCTTGCGGACGATATCCTGCACCGCGCCGTAGGCGAATAAGCCATGCAACATACCGCTTAAGCCGACATAACCGAGTAATTGCGGATAGCCCAAATATAAACCTATACCTTCTAGTAGACATAACACAAGAAATAGCGCGCTTAAGCCTTTGAGATGGTAGTGGAAATGATGCAAAAACAGCACAACCCACAGACCTGCAAGGTTCATCAACAGGTGCCACTGATTGGTGTGTAATAAATTACCGCTGATTAAGCGCCACCATTCGCCATCAGCAATGGCACTGCGGCGATAGGCGAGCAGGTTGTCGACAGCGGGACTGGCTAAGCCTGCGACATACAAACCCGCACATATCAAACTCACTATAAGCGCAACCCAATAGGGACTGCGTGTCATGCCTTAGGCTCGTTAGCGTCGAGTGAAGCCATGACTGCGGTTTTATCCTGTAGATAATCGTCCAGACCCCGTTTACGAAGATGACAGGCAGGGCAATCGCCACAACCATCACCAATCACGCCGTTGTAGCAAGTGAGGGTATGGTGGCGAACCAGATCGAGTTGCTGGTATTTATCAGCCAGCGCCCAGGTTTGTGCCTTATTGAGCCACATCAAAGGCGTGATGATCTTCAGTTGTTTATCCATGCCTTGAACTAAGGCTGATTCCATCGCTTTAACAAAATCGTTGCGGCAATCTGGGTAACCAGAAAAATCGGTTTCACATACGCCGGTGATAATCGCCTCCGCGCCTAATTGATAGGCATAAATCCCCGCAAGCGTTAAAAACAGAATATTACGCCCTGGGACAAAAGTATTCGGCAGGCCATTTTCCATTAACTCGTGTGAAACGGGAATCGCATCACGGGTAAGCGCCGATATCGCTAACTCATTGAGTAAGGTGACATCCATGACTTTATGGCTAGTGATCTTCAAGCGTTTTGCTAAGGATTTGGCGACTTCAATTTCTTCGCGGTGACGTTGACCATAGTCAAAGGTGATCCCGTGTACTTCATCGTACTGGGTTAGGGCTTGGATAAGACAGGTTGTCGAATCTTGTCCGCCACTGAATACTACCACTGCTTTGGACGCTAAGGGTTTTGACACTAAGCTCGTTGACATAAAAGATTTCACTTAACCGTAGAACACGCATAAATAGGCCGTTAGTGTAACTCAGGCCATAGGCGTTGCAAACTCTGGCGATCTAGATCAAATAGGCTTTCTCGGCGCAAAAACTTGCAGCTCAAGCTAAAATCCACTATAAATGCCGCCCCAGAAAAGTGGAACGCCAGCATGAACTACCCAGTCAACGAAGTATTTGAAACCATTCAAGGTGAAGGTGTCTTTACCGGAGTGCCCGCCATATTTGTCCGCCTGCAAGGTTGTCCCGTGGGATGTGCTTGGTGCGATACGAAACAGACATGGGATGTGCTTGAAGCCAATAAGGTCTCGCCAGAGCAAGTGATTAGCGTGGATGGCACCATTGGTCGCTGGGCAAACCATAGCGCGCAAAGTCTTATTGCTGCTTTTGATGCTAAAGGTTTTACTGCGCGCCATATAGTTATCACTGGCGGCGAGCCTTGTATGTACGATTTACGCGAATTAACTGAAACCTTGCACAGCCAAGGCTTTGCGACCCAAATCGAAACCAGCGGCACCTTCGACATCAATTGTGCCGATGACACTTGGGTGACGGTATCGCCCAAGGTGAACATGAAAGGGGGCTATAAGGTATTAGCGCAGGCGCTGAACCGTGCCAATGAGATCAAGCATCCTATCGCCACTGAAAATCACATTGCTGAATTGGATGAATTGCTACAAGACATCGATATTTCAGCGAAAACGATTTGCCTGCAGCCGATTAGCCAAAAGCCCAGAGCGACTGAACTGGCGATGAAGGTGTGTATTGCCCGTAATTGGCGTCTTTCGATCCAAACCCATAAGTATTTGAATATTGATTAATGCCCTTCAGTTAATCTATAAACGATAAAAAACGCCTCACAATTGTGGGGCGTTTTTTATGGCTGACGTTTAGCTGTGGACTTTAAAGCCATCGACTGAAGGTAAGTGATTCAATTTAGTCGGTTAATCAAGCTCACTTAACTGGCCGAAATGATTAAATGCTGCAAGTTGACGCTGATAGGGCGCAATATCGCCAATATTCGCCGCAATCCAATCAGCATCGTAATAGGTATCGAGGTAACGCTCACCCGAATCGCAAATTAAGGTGACGATTGAGCCTTGTTCTCCACGCGCTTGCATTTGTACGGCAAGTTGTAATGCGCCGTACAGATTGGTACCCGTCGATGCGCCGGTTTTACGGCCAATCAATTGTTCTAACCAATGAATCGTCGCAACCGATGCGGCGTCGGGGATTTGCAGCATAGTATCGACAACGCCAGGAATAAACGATGGCTCGACTCTTGGTCGACCTATGCCTTCAATCTTACTGCCATTGCAACAGGTTAAACTGGCATCGCCGCTCTGATAAAAATCAAAAAACACCGAGTTTTGCGGATCGACCACGCAAAGCTGGGTCGCCAACCTTTGATAGCGAATGTAACGGCCTATGGTCGCCGATGTGCCGCCTGTGCCCGGACTCATCACTATCCAACGCGGGATAGTATGTGGCTCGCGCTCCATCTGATTGAAAATCGAATTGGCAATATTGTTATTACCGCGCCAGTCGGTCGCGCGCTCGGCGTAGGTGAATTGATCCATATAATGGCCGCCAAGCTCTGCGGCGAGGCGTGCCGATTCGGCGTAAATCTTACTGGAATGATCGACAAAATGACATTGGCCGCCATAGAAAGTGATCTGTTCAATCTTCTTTTTAGCCGTACTTTTAGGCATCACGGCAATAAAAGGTAAACCGAGTAAGCGGGCAAAATAGGCTTCAGAAATCGCCGTGCTGCCCGATGAGGATTCGATAATCGGCGTGCCTTGTTTAATCCAGCCGTTACACAGGGCATAGAGGAAGAGTGAGCGGGCGAGGCGATGCTTTAAGCTGCCTGTCGGGTGGGTACTTTCATCTTTAAGATAAATATCTATGCCATCGAGCATAGGTAATTCAAGCTTAATCAAATGGGTATCGGCGCTGCGCTGAAAATCCGCTTCAATCTTGCCTATCGCATGGGCTTCCCACGTTGGGCAGAGTCTGTGAGCGCTGTGTGAGTCAACTGGCGGTTGAATTGTGTTAGATATCATCATAGTCACTTCGAAAGGGATCATTTTTAGAGCATATCACAGGGACGGGTAAAGCGGTTTTATTGGATCTGCTTGGCGTTACTCGTTTGGGATCATTAGCTTGAAGTAGAGCTAGGCGTGATTGATGTTAAAGACAAATATCGCGAACTAAAAAGATGACTTCAAACAGAAGTGCAGTTAAATACAAGGAATGTAATCAGAACAAAAATGAATAGACGAAGCTAATGAAGTTAAAACTGGAATAGAAAAAACGGAAGTTGAACAAGAGGGATATAGATAATGAAAGAAATGGTGGAGGGAGAAGGATTCGAACCTTCGAAGGCTGAGCCGTCAGATTTACAGTCTGATCCCTTTGGCCACTCGGGAACCCCTCCACAAACTTTCTTTACTTTTAAAACTGAACCAAACATTGGCCATGTTTGGTATTTGAAAATGATTATCTGCGTTAGAGATAAAGATGGTGGAGGGAGAAGGATTCGAACCTTCGAAGGCTGAGCCGTCAGATTTACAGTCTGATCCCTTTGGCCACTCGGGAACCCCTCCACGAATACCTTTAACGCTTTTGTAAAACTCTACATCATTTTCGAACAACACTCATAAACTTACAGTGCAAATGGTGGAGGGAGAAGGATTCGAACCTTCGAAGGCTGAGCCGTCAGATTTACAGTCTGATCCCTTTGGCCACTCGGGAACCCCTCCTCAATTGCGGCCGCCATAGTAGTCAGAAACCTTTTGCATGTAAATACCCAATTTAAAAATTTTCCTAAAGTTATGCATCAAATGGTCGATTAACTAACAACGAATTGTTTTGACGATGTTTTTTTATGCAAATTGATGTTCCTTTAGTCAACGAAGCCCAAATTGGCACCCGCTTAAATGCGGCGATAGAAAACGACAGACGGGGCGAATTCGCCCTGTTGCTGTCGTTACTGTCGGTTGACGCACGGGACATGGCGCAATTTCAATGGCAAAAAGATCTCGATATGGCGCAAAAATTACAGCGTCAGTTCGAATTACCACCACAGCAAAGCTTAATGGCGGATTTATCCTCAGCCGAACCTGTAGTCGATAACAGCAGTATTTTTATGGCGCAAGGTCCGCGGGCATTTCAATTACAGCAGGCACTACGACCGGAAGCCTTAGTGATCCGAGGCGGTGAGAGCGTTGCAATGGCCGAGGCCCTGAGTAACTGTGATCATGTCACCCAGCTCAGGCAGCGGGGCCAACTCAGCGCGCCTAAGGTTGAAATCATGCATTTTGCCGATCAATTGGCAATCCAACGTAATCTCGTGCCTCTGCTCGCTTCCGCCTAGTTACCCATTTCCAGCAAGTCCTCTACAATACCAATAGCGTCAATCTGCGCCATTTCAGTAAATAAGCGTGAGCTAAAGCCAGTTATCTTGAGGCTTAATTACCTATAATTCTGATTAACCTATCGAGTTACCCACTTACCGCGCAAATAAATTAGCGGCATAGTTTAGTGATGCCGTTAATCAGTCGCTTTATAAATAAGGAATACAGATGAAAGGCATAATAGAAGCACAGAATCCGGCAGTGAATGATACTTGCACCGATTGTGGCAGTTTTGTCGATATCGGCGCCGTCATTGATGAACACGATACCTTATTGACGTTAAATTTTGTTGGCGATAGCGCGCAAACAGATGCCGAAAGTATGGCGAGCCGCGCCCAAGCTCGATTTGCTGAAGTACAAACTGAGTTTGTGACCACGGCGGCGGGTATCGATTTACTGCTGACCTTTGGTGTGAGCGCCGAGAAAATGATTTTCCAATTGGAAAACGGTTTATAAGTTTTTGTGCAGCACTTTTAGTGGATAGATTTTAGCGGATAGAATTCGAGCTTAATCGTTTTAACTGTCTAAAAATGCTGCAGTTGTTAACTGAATTGTAATAAATTGTGCCACATGTTGCTGCACTTACAATAGATAGTGTAATCTGCCTCCAAATAAGAATAATTCAATCAGCTTAATTGCACATTTCAAGGTACTTTTGCGCGTAGCAAAGACCTTTAGCCCAACACGAAGTTTTGTAGGGAATCAGCGTGAAACGACGTCAGCATCAGCATTTATTGGAGTCTTTGGTTCAGTCAACTGCAAAACAGCAGGGCGATTTCACCAAGACAGCAGAGTTAGCCACAGAGTTGTTGTGCCAGAATTTAGCGGTTTCTTTGGTGTCAGTGTGGACGTTTTCAGCTGATCAACAAACCCAAACACTCGTTGCACAATTTGGTTCTATGATGTTGCAAGACATTCATAGGCCTAAACTATTACAAGCTTGTCCCCGTTATGTGCACGAGCTTAAAACCCTGCGCCATATCGATGCCGGCAATGCCCTGACCGATCCCCGTTTAAGTGAATTGGCAGAGTGCTACTTTATCCCGCGGCACATCAATTCAACTCTCGACATCGCCATTCGCATTAATGGTCGTCTCGAAGGTGTGCTCTGCATCGAGCGGGCGCAATTCACTCCCCATTGGCACGACAGCGAAATCCACCTGTCGTGCCAGATGGCCGATCAATTAGCCCTGACCTTAGCGACAAAACACAGCTACGACAAAGAAGAAAGTTTGAGCCTATTTCGCTGCGCGACGGAGCAATCACGGCAGATCAGTATGCTCATTAATTTGCATACTGAAAAAGTCGAGTATGTGAATCAGGCACACAGTAAAATCACTGGCATGCCCCGTGAGCAGATAATCGGCGCAAATATCCGTGAATTGGCTTTTTTTAAGCAGCATGCCCAATTAGCCGAGCAAACCCTAGCGCAGATATTTAGGGGCGAGATTGCCAAAGGCGAAGTGCAGTTTAGTCGTGCCGATGGCAGCCGCTATTGGCTGACATACGTCTTGAGTCAATTCGTTACTGATCGCGGCAATCATTATGCCTTGGTCTCGTGTGAAGAAAATACCGATGAGCACAACTACAAGTCAGAGCTTGAACGCCTCGCATGGCGCTGTGGATTAACGGGGCTACATAACCGCACCCACTTTAATCGAGTGCTTGAACGTACCAATAAAGGTTTGTTGTTATTAGTTGATTTAGTAGGATTTAAGCGGTTTAACGATACCTATGGTCATGAGAATGGCGATAGCTTGTTGATAGAAATTGCCCGCCGTTTGAAACATTTCTCCGAAATCAATAAAGCCACCGAAATTGCCCGCGTCGGCAGCGATGAATTTGCCGTATTGTTGACCGATGATAACGCGGTATACGATCTCGACTATTTCAGTACGCGCCTGTATCAGCATCTGGCTATGCCTATCTTAATCGGTCGCGAGCAAGTGGAGCCTAAGCCTGCCTTAGCTGTGGTTGATATCGCCTCGGTGGCGAGTTTGTTTGCACCGTTAACCTGTGCCGATATTGCTGTTCAGTATGCTAAAAAGAAAAAAGGCACTGCAATCCAAGTGTTTAACAGTACTTTGTTGAGCGCATTTAAAGAAGATGCACAGATAGAGCGCGATTTACACAGTGCCATTCGTGGCCGTCAGTTTGAGCTTTATTATCAGCCACTGAGGGATTTAGAGCAGAATACCTATATTGGTGCTGAAGCTTTAATCCGTTGGCATCATCCTAAAAGAGGTGTGTTATTTCCCGCATCTTTTATCGACATTGCCGAGCAGTCGGGGATGATTAATTCCATTGGTAGCTGGGTGTTAGAGGCTGCATGTCGCCAGTTGAACCTATGGCAACACCATAACGTGGACATGACAATGCACGTGAATGTGTCGGCCCGTCAGTTTTTCAGTGGCAATTTATTCGAGCAGGTCTGGCAGCTATTAACTCGCTATCGATTGAAACCTAAGACGTTAATTTTAGAGATCACTGAGACTGAGTTGATGGGCGACATTCGCCATGCGACCTTATTATGCCAAGAATTGGCTGAATTAGGCGTAGGACTTGCGATTGACGATTTTGGCACGGGTTATAGCTCAATGCGTTATTTGAAGCAGTTCCCGATCAGTAAACTTAAGATTGATCGGTCGTTTATTTCAGATCTGACTGTGAGCCGCGAAAGCCGCGAAATTGTCTCAGCCATTATCGCCATGGCGAGTGCCTTGAATATCTCTTTGACGGCAGAAGGGGTTGAAACCCTTGAACAAGAAGCCTTTTTAGCGAAGAGTTTTTGCCATCAGGCGCAGGGCTATCTCTATAGCCCCGCATTGCGGGAGCCTGAGTTTGCACAATTTATTTTGTCGGCCAAAAGCCCTTCGGTCTTGACCCACTAGACTGGTGTACTTGTTAAATCAGAGGGATTTTAAGCAGCATTGTTTGAATTTTTTACCGCTATGGCAAACGCAAGCATCATTTCTGCCGGGTAACTTCGCCGTCATTTGCTGGCCTTGGCTGTAATACCAGCGACCCGTTTGATAGATGAATTCCGAACGTTCATAGATTGCATCTAGTTCACCTTCGAGTGTGTACCAAGCCTTAAATGTCACTGTGCCATGTCTTGGTTCATCTTCGGCTTGACTCGCTTGAGTGCTGTGGGAGGGTGTTTCACTGCTGCTGAGTACTTCTAGTCCTAACCAGTGTGGGTGAGGGCCAGTATTAAGACTCGCTAGGGTGAGACCGTTTAGATACTCGGGGTGATGTGTCTTTAATATATAATCAAAATTTTTCAACACAAATGCGCAGTAGCGTGAGCGCATGAGTTGCTCGGGCGTGCGCGCAACGACTTGCCCACAATCCAGATGAATATGCAGTGGAGAGCAGCAATCTTGATAGCGTTTGCCACTGCCACAGGGGCAGTGTTGTTCAGTTGTCGTCATGTATTCTTTGCGATATCGATTTATTTAATAAATTAGGCTTTTATTCTAACGCATTAGGCTGGAATCTGAATGCGCCAATTAGCGTCAGTACAAAACTTAGGGTAATTTTTTACCGACAGGCAAAGGCGGGAACTGGCGGCCATAATACAAGTTAGGCACAGGTTTCGCATTCAGATAATAGCTAGGTTCTGCACGATTATTGGTGTCTAAACTTACTTTCCACTGAGTCGCTGAGACTTTTTCTGTACCAATGGCAAATTTGCCTGCAAATTCACTCACAGGTTCGCCCGTTTCTTGTGCGGGATAAAATCGAACTAAATAATAGCCAGTATCTATGGCACCATTGCCGATAATTTTACGTTTAGTAATGCGGAAATCCACGTCGATATTGGCTTTCTTAGCGCGGATTTTATCGAAAAATTTCTTGTAAATCGCAACGATATTATCTCGTCCATAGTAAATCTCTTTACTTTGACTCTCAGATAAGTAGCTAGCGTCATCGGCATAAATTTCACGGGTCACTTCAGGGGATAATTGATTAAAAGCGCTAATAAATAAAGGATAATTAGCATTGATCAATTGATCATCTGTGGATTTTGTATGCGTTTTAGCTGGATTGGCTAAGCTTGGCAGCGACAATAGGCATATCAGGACTAGCGGCAAAAATTTCATTACTTTATTCTAATCTGGCAATCATGGCGTCACTATAATGGAGCCGCCCGCTGAACTAAAGCCTTGAATGTTTACAAAGTGTGTTTCTGTACAAGAGTGTGAAGTAAAGGAGCTTGCCATGCTGGATGATGAATCAGCACTGTTTTTTGAGGAAATGGCCGGAGTTGTACCACTAAAAGGCGAGATGCCTGCGGTGAGTTTCGCGCCCAAAGCGTTAACGGCGGAACAAATCCACAGACGTGATGCCTTACAAAGGGAAGCTTATTTAGCGTGTATGCCGCTGGATTTAAAAGCGTTTCCACAGCAAGCGCCAGATGACATTGTCAGCTTTAAACGTGAAGGGGTACAAGGCGGCGTTTTCAAGCGGTTACGCATGGGGCAATACAGTATCAAGATGGAGCTTGATGTGCATGCCTATCGACTTAATCAAGCTCGCGAGGCTGTACTCAACTATCTACTGGCAGCGCAGGCGCACGGTGAGCGGTGTGTGATGTTGATCCACGGTAAAGGTTATCAGAGTCAACCCTTTGCGGGATTACTCAAATCCGCTGTGTGTTGTTGGTTATCACAACTGGATATGGTGCTGGCCTATCATTCGGCGAAAACTGAGCAGGGCGGCACTGGGGCGCTGTATGTGATGTTAACTAAGTCTGAACAGCTCAAGCTTGAAAACCGTGAAGCCAATCGTAAAGGCATGGGCTGGCGTTAGACCAAAACAGGCCCAGTATTTGATAAAAAGTATTGAATAACAAGCAGGAATAAAAATGCCCAATCTCGTTGGGCATTTTGTTTTATACAACTTGGCGATGGTTTAACTCATAATTACCAACCGCATTGGCGATTAGCAGCGGTATTTTGCTCATCTAACCATGTTTTAAGTGGCGCAAAGTAATCGAGCACAGCTTTGGCATCCATAGCTTCTTTGCCGGTGACTTCTTTCAATGCCTCTGGCCATGGCTTGCTTAAGCCTAACTCGAGCATCTTATTAAGTTTCTCTCCCGCGGCTTGATTGCCATAAATACTGCATCTGTGTACCGGTCCTTTATCGCCCGCAGTTTCACACAGGGCTTGATGGAACTGAAATTGCAGAATATGCGCGAGGAAGTAACGGGTGTATGGCACATTACCTGGCACATGGTATTTCGCGCCCGGATCAAAATCTGCTTCACTACGTTCAACTGGTGCTTTTACGCCTTGGTATTTCTCCCTGAGATCCCACCAAGCTTGGTTATATTGCGCTGGTGTGATTTCGCCGCTAAACACTTTCCAGCGCCACTGATCTATCATCAAACCAAAGGGCAGGAAGGCGATTTTATCTAAAGCTTGCTTCAGTAAAAGCCCAATATCCTTAGAGGCATCAGGCACTTCTTCAAGTAAACCGATCTGTTTTAAGTAGCTTGGGGTGATCGACAGCGCAATCGTGTCACCAATCGCTTCATGGAAACCGTCGTTGGCGCTGTTTTTAAACAGGAATGGTTGCTGCTTATAAGCGCGTTGATAGAAGTTATGCCCAAGTTCGTGGTGGATCACGCTAAAGTCTTCGGCGGTCTTTTGGATACACATTTTTATGCGAATATCGTCGAGATTATCGAGATCCCATGCCGAGGCGTGGCAAACCACATCACGATCCTTTGGCTGAACAAACAGTGAACGAGCCCAAAAACTCTCAGGCAATGGCGCAAATCCTAGCGACGTGAAGAAGCCTTCGGCTTGTTTCACCATTTTATGCTCGTCATAGCCATTTTTTGCCAGTAACTCAGTGACATCATAACCTGGGTCGGCATTGTCAGGGGCGACTAAGTCATACACATTGCCCCATTGCTGGGCCCACATATTACCGAGTAAATGTGCAGGGATAGGTCCTGTGGTCGGTGCGACGCTATCGCCGTATTCTTTATTGAGTTCACCGCGTACGTAGCAGTGCAATGACTCATAAAGGGGTTTGACTTGGCCCCAAAGACGGTCAAGTTCCTGTGAAAAATCATCGGGTTTCATATCATATTGACTGCGCCATAGCTCAGACAGGTTTGCATAACCGAGATCCTTCGCGCCTTCATTGGCCAGTTCCACTTCACGTTGAAACAAGGGGCGCATAGGTTTGGCGATTTCACGCCAGCCTTTCCACACTTCCAGTAATGCAACGGGATCACGTGATTCGGCCATTAAACTCGATAGCTCAGGCTGGGTCATACACTTACCGTCGGCAAAACAGTATTTTCCTTTGCCGTATAAGCCATTTAACTCTGAGCTTATTTGTGCAAGCTCGGCATTTTTCGCAGGGTCGAGCGGGGTGGGTAACACTAACGCGCTGAGCAATATATTGAGTTTGCGAGCATTAACGGGATCGAGGTCCACATTGGCGTACTTAGTCGCCTCTGTTGCAAATTTTACTGACGCTGCGCTGACCTTTTCACCGACTGCGGCAGAGAGGGCAGCAGTGTCATCGGTAATAAAGTTGCTGTAAATCCACTCGGCGCGATTAGATTCAATCGATAATTCCGCCATTTTGGCTTCAGCATCGTTAATAAAAGCAATCGCTTGTACTTTATTAGGCGTGGCATTGATGACCGCCGCTTCAGTGCTAGCAGGCTTGTCTGTTTTACTTTGTGCATCATTACAGGCCGTTAATCCCAGCGCTAAGGCGACTGTGAGGGCGATTTTACTGCGACGATTCAATGAAATAACCATGTCTACTTGTCCTTGTTGTTTTTGTGTTACACAGTTTACCTAAAGCTAAGGTGTATTGCACAAGGGTTAATGGGCTTGTTAGTTACACTTATTTCGCAGATGTTCCATATACGGCTTGAATGCAGGCTAGAAAGCGGCGAATTTGTCCAATTTTAGTTTGACATCCGTGGTGCCAATGTTTAATTTAAACGAGTGTTTTAAATTAATTCAAGGTCACGGAATGGCAAGTCGATCCGATACAAAAACTAGAATACTTGATGCCGCAGAAAAACTGTTCGCTGAACGGGGCTTTTCTGAGACCTCGTTGCGACTCATCACCAGTAAGGCTGAGGTGAATTTAGCATCGGTCAATTATCACTTTGGTTCTAAAAAAGAGCTGATCCGTGCAGTATTAGCGCGTTATTTAGACGTGTTTATGCCTGCGGCTTCAAACCAAATTAATCGCTTAAATACCGCGCCAGCACAAGCAACACTCGAAGAAATTTTGTCTTCGCTGGTCGATCCTTTATTGGATTTAAACGCGCTACGTACAGAAGGCACCACGATCTTCCTGCAGCTTTTAGGACGCGGTTATATCGAAAGCCAAGGGCATTTACGTTGGTTTATCACGACCCATTATGGCCAACATTTGGATGCATTTGTTAAAGCTGTATCGGCTAGTGCGCCACATATTCCACCCGCTGAAATGTTTTGGCGTTTACACTTTACCTTAGGCACTATCGTATTCACTATGGCGTCCGCCGATGCCCTAAACGATATCGCTGCTGCTGAGTTTGGTGAGCATAACGACATCGAAGCCGTTATCCGTAAAGTGATCCCATACATGGCGGCTGGCGTATCAGTCCCCGTTTCTTCTTAATTAAAAGGTCTTGATAATGTTGACGATTATAATTCTTGCCCTGATAGCCATTGTCGTGTTGTTTGCGGTGAAAAATATCCGGATGCAGTTTATTACCCGCCCAGTTTTTAGTTTTTTCAAGAAGGTCTTACCGCCACTTTCAGATACCGAGCGCGAAGCGATGGAAGCCGGTGATGTCTGGTGGGAAGGGGAGTTGTTCCGCGGAAATCCTAACTGGAATACCTTGCACAGCTACGGCAAACCGACGCTGACCGCTGAAGAAAAAGACTTTATCGATAATCAAGTGATGACAGCACTGACGATGATCGATGATTTCGACATAGTGCATAACCGTAAAGATTTACCACCAGAGTTGTGGGAATACTTCAAGAAAGAAGGTTTCTTTGCCCTGATCATTCCGAAGAAATTCGGTGGTAAAGCTTTCTCTGCCTATGCTAACTCTACCATTGTCAGCAAATTAGCCAGCCGCAGCGTAAGCGCTGCTGTTACAGTAATGGTACCGAACTCTTTAGGCCCTGGTGAGTTGTTGACCCATTATGGTACGAGTGAGCAGAAAGAACGTTGGTTACCTGCTTTAGCTAAAGGCGATGAAATTCCTTGTTTTGCATTAACCGGCCCAGAAGCGGGCAGTGATGCTGGCGCTATTCCGGATGTGGGTATTGTGTGCCGTGATACCTTCAATGGCGAAGAGATGCTCGGGCTAAAACTCACTTGGGATAAGCGTTATATCACGCTGGCGCCTGTGGCGACGGTTCTGGGGTTAGCCTTCCAAATGCGCGATCCTGAAGGTCTGCTTGGCGATAAGAAAAACTTAGGCATTACCTGTGCGCTGATCCCAACGGATCATCCTGGAGTAGTTATTGGTCGTCGTCATAATCCGCTAGGTATGGCGTTTATGAACGGTACCACCCAAGGTAAAGAAGTGTTTATCCCGCTGGATTGGATTATCGGTGGCCCTGAATTTGCTGGTAAAGGCTGGCGTATGCTGGTTGAGTGTTTGTCGGCGGGCCGCGGTATTTCATTGCCTGCACTGGCAACGGCTTCTGGTCACATGGCGACGAAGACGACAACGGCTTACAGCTATGTGCGTCATCAGTTTGGTATGGCTATTGGCCAGTTTGAAGGTGTGCAAGAAGCGCTGGCACGTATTATTGCCAACACTTATCAGTTGGAAGCTGCGCGTCGGTTAACGACTACGGGTATCGATCTTAAAGTGAAACCTTCGGTTGTGACTGCGATTGCTAAGTTCCACATGACTGAGTTAGGCCGTTCAGTGATGAACGATGCCATGGATATTCAATCGGGTAAGGGCATTCAATTAGGACCTAAAAACTATCTAGGCCACCCTTATATGTCGAATCCAATTTCGATCACTGTCGAAGGTGCGAACATTCTAACCCGCTCCTTGATGATTTTTGGTCAAGGTGCGACTCGCTGCCATCCTTACGTGCTTGCCGAAATGGAAGCCGCTGCGATGGAAAACCAACATGAAGCCTTAGAGCGTTTTGATGCGCTATTAATGGGCCACATGGGTTATGCCACACGCAATGCGTTCAGTGCTCTGTTTAGCGCGTTAAGCGGTAGCCGTTTTGGCAGTGCGCCAGTGAGCGGTGAAACTAAGCAGTACTATAAAGATATGTCGCGTATTTCGTCAGCGTTAGCCTTAATGACAGATTTATCTATGCTGATCATGGGCGGCGATTTAAAACGCAAAGAAATGTTGTCGGCGCGTATGGGCGATGTGCTCAGCCAGCTGTATTTAGGCTCTGCAACCTTGAAGTTGTTTGAAGACAATGGCCGTCAACAGGACGATTTGCCAGCAGTACGTTATGTTATGGCCAATCGTTTGCACTTAGCGGCGAAAGCACTGGAAGACACGATTCGTAACTTCCCGAGCCGTCCTGTGGCATGGTTACTGCGCGGCTTAATCTTCCCGCTGGGTAATCACTTCAATGCACCGAGCGATAAAATGGCGACCGATTTAGTCGGCGGCATGTTGAAGCCTGGCCCTGCTCGTGACCGTATTACCTTCTTATGTCCTGAATTTGAAGGAGATAAAGGCGGTATTGCTGAAGTTGAGCAAGCGTTTGTTGCGCAATATGCCTGTAAAGATATCTATAAAAAGCTGAAGAAAGCGCAGCGTGCCGGTGAATTGCCAGCCAAAGTGCCTAATCTCGTCTTGTTTGCAAAAGCCCTCGAGACTGGCGTTATCACTGCCGATGAAGAGCAAAAATTGCAGCATGCTGATAAGCTGCGCTTAGCGGCAATTAATGTGAATGATTTCGAGACGTTATAATGATTGCTAGTGTTTGATGTTAGTGTTTAATGTCAGCGTTTAATGTTAGTACGGTCTGGTCTAAGCGGTGTTAAGTTCGATGATTACACCACTTGGGCCGCTTACATTCCCCTCAGCAATGAGAGCCGATAAATCAGCATTAATAGAAATCTGCACTTACAGAAAACAGTCAATATAAAAAAACCACCTTCATGAGGTGGTTTTTTTAATTGGCTTTTTCTAACAGGCTTGAGTCGTTAGAAGCTGCTTAAGCAACGATTAACACTTTACAGGTGTTAGTGCCGCCAATCGTTTCCATTGCATCGCCTTTGGTCATCAGTACCATATCACCGCTATTCAAATAACCTGCCGCTGTTAATGCTTCTAACGCTTTTTGCGCTAGCTCATCGGCTGGGTGGATAGTTGAATCGAAGTAGATTGGTAACACGCCGCGGTACAAGGCCATTTTAGCCAGCGTTGTCGCGTGACGTGATAAACCTAAGATCGGCAGTGAAGAACTGATGCGAGACATTAGCTGTGGTGTCGCACCTGATTCAGTCAAAGCAATAATAGCCTTAACGCCTTCAAGGTGGTTTGCTGCATACATAGTCGAGAGTGCAATGGTTTCTTCAACTGAAGTGAAACGCACATCTAATCTATGCTTAGACACAATCACACTTGGGTGAGATTCTGCGCCAACACACACGTTTGCCATTGCCTTAACGGTTTCTTCTGGGAAGTCACCGGCAGCGGTTTCAGCAGATAACATCACAGCATCGGTACCATCAAGCACAGCGTTTGCCACGTCCATTACTTCGGCGCGGGTTGGCATAGGGCTTGAAATCATCGATTCCATCATCTGAGTGGCCGTGATGACGACTTTATTCAGCTGGCGTGAACGGGCGATTAATTTCTTCTGCACCGCAACGAGCGCAGCATCACCAATTTCAACACCTAAGTCACCACGAGCAACCATAACCACGTCAGATGCTAAGATCACATCGTCCATAGCCGCATCGGTCGCAACGGCTTCAGCGCGTTCAACTTTAGCCACGATCAAGGCATTGCAACCGGCTTGACGGGCAAGATCACGGGCGTAATCTAAATCAGCACCACTGCGCGGGAAAGACACGGCTAAATAATCCACTTGGATCATTGCCGCAGTCAAAATGTCAGCCTTGTCTTTTTCGGTTAGCGCAGCAGCAGAAAGTCCACCGCCTTGCTTGTTAATACCTTTGTTGTTAGATAAAGGGCCTGCCACAGTCACTGTGGTATGCACTTTACGGCCTTCAACACGCTCAACGCGTAATTGAACACGGCCATCATCTAACATCAGGATATCACCAACAGTCACATCGTCTGGCAATTGCTTGTAATCGATACCCACTTGGGTCTCGTCGCCTTCACCTTTGGCTAACTCGGCATCAAGTACATAGGCTTGACCCAATACCAGTTGTACTTTCTTATTGTCCTTGAAAGTAGAAACACGGATTTTAGGGCCTTGTAAGTCACCCAGAATAGCCACATGAACGCCCAACTCTTTAGCGATTTCACGCGCTTGAGTCGCTCGTTTTAAGTGATCTTCAGGGGAACCGTGGGAGAAATTAAGACGTACAACGTTTGCACCTGCCGCGATGATGCGGCGTAGATTATCATCACGATCGGTAGCGGGACCTAGAGTGGTGACGATTTTGGTTCTGCGGAACATAAGGATACTCCGTTAAAGTTAAAAAAATCTTGGGCCTATATTACCATGCAATTCCAGATTATGTAGTAAAGTTACAATCAAAATGATCTAAAGTTATGTATGAAATTTGTGAGGTATCGCTGATATTTGCACGATAAATGGCTAGGTAATGGATCAACGCTAGCCATTTTTAGAAAAGGAAGTGAGTTACAGTATCGGATCTTTATTGATGCGAGACTCTTTTAACACTTCTTTTACGCGTTTCAAATTATCGCGGAAACGTGGACCTCGACGTAAGGTAAAACCCGTTGCCAATACATCTATAGTGACTAATTGGGCTAAACGCGAGGCCATAGGCAAATACATGTCGGTATCTTCTGGCACTTCCATTGTCACTGGTAGTGTACATTCCATCGATAAAGGTGAGTTGCGGGCAGTAATACCAATTACAGCTGCACCGTTTTCTCTTGCTAAACGCGCTATCTCAATCAATGACTTAGTACGGCCAGTGTGGGATATCAACACGACAACATCGCCTTCATTGCTGTTTATGCAGCTCATGCGTTGCATTAGAACATCGTCAAAACAGATGACTGGCACATTAAAGCGGAAAAATTTATTTTGTGCGTCATGGGCAACAGAAGCGGAGGCTCCTAAGCCAAAAAAGGAAATAGTCTTAGCTTGAGTGAGTATATCAACCGCTTTGTTTATGGCTGAAATATCTAAACTTTGACGTGCGGTATCAAGCGAAGCCATTGAAGATTCGAAGATTTTTGTCGTGTAAGATTCTGGTGAGTCATCTTCTTCAACATGGCGGCTCACATAAGGAGTACCGTTAGCGAGACTTTGCGCTAGATGTAACTTAAAATCAGGGAAGCCTTTAGTATCTAAGCGGCGACAGAAACGATTCACAGTAGGTTCACTGACATCTGCCATCTTAGCCAGTGTGGCGATGCTAGAATGTATAGCTGTCTGTGGTGATGCTAAGATCACCTCTGCAACTTTGCGTTCTGATTTACTAAAATGGGTGAGGCTTTTTTGAACCTTTTCTAGGGTATTCATACGCGTATGTCCGCTAAATTGAGAATGTAATTTTATTTTTTTAGTTTTGTGGGTGACAGATCAAGGCCGGCGGCCCACAAAGAGACTCTTTGTAGTAACTTTTCAGTACAATTTTGAAATAAGACTTTACTAGCTTCAGTAATTTAAGCACAAAAAGCATATCAGATTTATGCTGCAAGTGCCTAGTTAGCAAGAATGTTAATATTTATAAAAATAGATGCATTTAACAAATTCTGTTGTTATATTACAACAAAAGTGTGGATTTCTTCATCGACATGAAGGGACACGACATACAAAGGAGATCGTAACGCAATGGGCAAAACAACATCAGGCGCCAAAGCTTGTGACTTCGTACTCTTTGGTACTAAAGGCGATTTGGCACGACGCAAGTTGTTACCTTCTTTATACCAGCTAGATAAAGCTGAACTTCTCGATAAAGATACGAAAGTGATCGGTGTCGCGAAAGATGAGTTTACTCAAGAAGAGTTTATCGAATTAGTCACGCTTGCCTTAAACACCTTCGTTAAAGAGCCTTTGTGCGAAGAGACTCTCCAACGTTTCCTGTCCCGCTGTCACTATATAGGCACTAACTTTACCGATTCAGCGGGCTACAGTGCCTTCCATGAACTGCTCAAACCAGAAGAGCGTGTCATGGTGAGTTACTTTGCTACGCCACCTGCGATATTCGGTGACATTTGCCGTTGTTTGCACGAGCAAGATCTTATTCACCCAGATTCACGCGTGGTACTCGAAAAGCCAATCGGTTCAGATTTAGACTCTTCTCGCGTTATCAACGATCAAGTTTCCGCTTACTTCAAAGAACGTCAGGTTTACCGTATCGACCATTACTTAGGTAAAGAAACCGTACAGAACTTGATTGCCCTGCGTTTTGCCAACTCTTTATTTGCCTCTAAGTGGGACAACCGTACGATTGACCACGTCCAAATTACGGTAGCAGAAGAAGTGGGTATCGAAGGCCGTTGGGGTTACTTCGACAAAGCGGGTCAGATGCGCGACATGATCCAAAACCATTTGCTACAAGTGTTAACGCTGGTTGCTATGGATCCACCGGTCAACTTAGACGCTGACAGCATTCGTGATGAAAAAGTCAAAGTGCTTAAATCACTGCGTCCGATTAATTCTGACAATGTGTATGAAAATACCGTACGCGGTCAGTACAGCGCAGGCTTCTTAAAGGGCAGCCCAGTACCGGGTTATTTAGAAGAGGAAGGCGCTAACCTTCAATCACACACAGAAACCTTCGTGGCGATTCGTGTGGATATCGACAACTGGCGTTGGGCGGGCGTGCCTTTCTATTTACGCAGCGGTAAACGTATGCCGTTTAAGAGCTCTGAAATTGTGGTGTATTTCAAAAACCCACCGCATAACTTGTATCGCTCAAGCTACCGTAATCTGCCACCTAACAAGCTGACTATTCGTCTGCAGCCCCATGAAGGGGTTGAAATCCAGATGATGAACAAAGTGCCAGGTTTGGAGCAAAAACAACGTCTACAAACCACTAAACTCGATTTGAGCTTCTCCGATACCTTCAAAAATGAACGTATCGCCGATGCCTACGAGCGTCTATTACTCGAAGCAATGCTCGGTAATCAAGCGCTGTTCGTGCGCCGCGACGAAGTCGAGCAGGCATGGACTTGGGTGGATGGCATTATCCAATCGTGGGAACAAAGCAACGAAAAACCAAAACCTTATCCTGCGGGTACTTGGGGTCCAGTTGCGTCAGTTGCTTTGATCACCAAAGATGGCCGTTCGTGGGATGAGTAGGAGACTTTGATGATTAAAGAAACCGTATTCAAATCTTTCGATACGCCAAGTGCGTTAGAACAGCAACTGGCCAGCAAGATTGCGAGCCAGTTACAGGAAGCCGTCGATGCCCGCGGAAAAGCGAGCCTAGTGGTTTCCGGTGGTTCGACGCCGCTTAAGTTATTTCAACTATTGAGCATGAAGTCCATCGATTGGAGTGATGTTTATATCACTCTCGCCGATGAGCGCTGGGTTGAAGCCGACGCCGATGCTTCTAATGAACGTCTAGTGCGTGAACATTTATTACAAAACCGCGCGTCGAATGCCAAATTCCGCGGTTTAAAAAACATGTTTTCGACCGCAGAAGCGGGCGCCGATATGGCCGCCGAGTCTTTGTCTAATTTCCCGCGTCCTTTTGATGTGGTGGTATTAGGCATGGGTAACGATGGTCATACTTGTTCTTGGTTTCCCTGTAGCGCTGAGCTTGAAAATGCGCTCACAACCCAAGCCCTGTGCGTGGCGACTAACCCCACCACAGCGCCCCACGGCAGAATAACGCTCTCTAAGAGTGCGATTCTGAACAGCAGACAAATTTATCTGCACTTGGTCGGGGAACAGAAATTATCCGTATATCGTCAAGCGTTAGAAAGTGATGATGTCCATGCTATGCCTATCAGAGCCGTATTAGCGCAGCGTAAAACGCCCGTTGATGTGTTCTGGAGCGCTTAAGGAGTCAAAATGCACTCAGTAGTTCAAGCTGTTACCGACAGAATTATTGCCCGTAGCAAAGCGTCACGTGAAGGTTATCTCGCCGCATTGAATGATGCCCGTAACCATGGTGTACACCGTAGCTCATTGAGCTGTGGCAACTTAGCCCATGGTTTTGCCGCCTGTAATCCAGACGACAAAAATGCATTGCGTCAATTGAATAAGGCGAACATCGGCATAGTGACGGCATTTAACGACATGTTATCTGCGCACCAACCCTATGAAAGCTATCCTGAATTGCTTAAAAAAGCCTGTCAGGAAGTCGGCAGTGTTGCACAAGTGGCGGGCGGTGTTCCGGCCATGTGTGACGGTGTGACTCAAGGTCAACCCGGTATGGAATTGAGCTTACTGAGTCGTGAAGTGATTGCTATGGCAACGGCTGTGGGCTTGTCTCACAACATGTTTGACGGTGCTTTATTGCTCGGCATTTGCGATAAAATCGTTCCTGGTTTGCTTATCGGCGCCTTAAGCTTTGGTCACTTACCGATGTTATTCGTGCCTGCTGGGCCGATGAAATCAGGTATCCCGAACAAAGAAAAAGCCCGTATTCGTCAGCAATTTGCCCAAGGTAAAGTGGATCGCGCGCAGCTGCTTGAAGCAGAAGCCCAGTCTTACCACAGTGCGGGAACTTGTACCTTCTACGGCACTGCAAACTCGAATCAGCTGATGCTTGAAGTGATGGGTCTGCAGTTACCTGGCTCGTCATTTGTAAATCCTGATGATCCACTGCGTGAAGCCTTAAACAAGATGGCGGCTAAGCAAGTGTGTCGTTTAACCGAAATGGGTACCCAATATACCCCAATCGGTGAAGTGGTCAGCGAAAAGTCTGTGGTGAACGGCATTGTGGCACTTTTGGCTACCGGCGGTTCTACTAACTTGACTATGCACATCGTCGCCGCGGCTAGAGCTGCCGGTATTATCGTGAACTGGGATGATTTTTCTGAATTATCCGATGCCGTGCCATTAGTGGCGCGCGTGTATCCAAACGGTCACGCCGATATCAACCATTTCCACGCAGCAGGCGGAATGGCGTACTTAATCAAAGAATTACTTGATGCGGGTCTATTGCATGAAGATGTGAATACCGTTGCGGGCTTTGGTTTACGCCGTTATACCCAAGAGCCAAAACTGCTCGACGGTGAATTGCGCTGGGTCGATGGTCCAACGACAAGTTTAGATACTGAAGTGTTAACTTCAGTCGCATCGCCTTTCCAAGGCAATGGTGGTTTGAAATTATTGAAAGGTAACTTGGGCCGCGCTGTGATCAAAGTATCAGCGGTACAAGAACAACATCGTGTCGTTGAAGCGCCCGCTGTGGTGATTGACGATCAAAACAAACTCGATGCCTTGTTCCAAGCCGGTGCTCTGGATAGAGATTGTGTGGTTGTGGTAAAAGGCCAAGGTCCGAAAGCCAACGGTATGCCAGAACTGCACAAGTTAACCCCATTATTGGGTACGCTTCAGGACAAAGGCTTTAAAGTCGCGCTGCTGACCGACGGTCGTATGTCTGGCGCGTCGGGTAAAGTCCCTGCGGCCATTCATTTGACGCCGGAAGCCTTAGATGGCGGCTTAATTGCCAAAGTCAAAGATGGCGACTTGATCCGTGTCGATGCGTTAACAGGCGAACTGAGCCTGCTCGTCTCTGAAGCAGAACTTGCCACCAGAACCGCCGGAATAGTCGATTTACATCGCTCACGTTATGGCATGGGCCGCGAGTTATTTAGTGCGCTACGTTCCAATCTAAGCAGTCCTGAAACTGGTGCGCGTTGTACTAATGCCATCGATGAACTTTATTAATACAAAGGAAGAATAACGCAATGCTTGAGAATAACTGGTCACTACAGCCACAAGATATTTTTAAACGCAGCCCTATTGTTCCTGTTATGGTGATTAACAAGATTGAACATGCGGTGCCATTAGCGCGAGCACTGGTTGCCGGCGGCATTAGCGTGTTAGAAGTGACTTTGCGTACACCTTGCGCACTCGAAGCTATCACTAAAATCGCCAAAGAAGTGCCAGAGGCCTTAGTGGGCGCGGGTACTATCTTAAACGAAGCTCAGCTTGATCTTGCGATTGCCGCTGGTGCGCAGTTTATTATTACCCCAGGCGCGACGGTTGAACTGCTCAAAGCCGGTATGCATGGTCCTGTACCATTGATCCCAGGCGTTGCGAGCATTTCAGAAGTGATGACGGGGATGGCGCTTGGTTACACCCACTTTAAATTTTTCCCAGCCGAAGCCTCGGGTGGTGTGGATGCACTGAAAGCCTTCTCGGGACCGCTTGCGGATATTCGCTTCTGCCCAACAGGTGGCATTACGCCAAGCAGTTATAAAGATTATTTAGCGCTGAAGAACGTCGATTGTATTGGCGGCAGCTGGATTGCGCCAACGGATGCAATGGAACACGGCGATTGGGATCGTATCACTCAACTTTGTAAAGACGCCATCGGCGCTTTATAAATCGAGCTTGAAATAGTGACAAAATAAAAACCACCGCAAGGTGGTTTTTTGTCTTTCATCTTTCGCCTTTGATAAAGAATGTCTGTGACAGCGGGCGCTAAAGAAAGTTTAGCTTTTATAGAAATTCGCACATTTACAAACGGTCTGGCTTTATAGCATGTCGGGCAGCGCAATGTCTGCTTGGCTACATTTCCTTACTCAGTTCCACATTCGAACCCGCTTTGGGGCTAAATAGCTGTTGATACAGTCGCCCCGCGAACTCATCTGTCATCCCTGAAATATAGTCCGCCAACACTCTGTGACTGTTTAAGCCATGTTGCTCACTTTCACGCCAGCGCTCTTGGGTGTTCAGTGGCAGTAAACGCTCAGGATCGGAAGCGAAGGCTTCGAATAAGCCCATCACAATCTGCTGGCCTTTATATTCAAGCATTTGGATCTCAGGTTTACGAATAACGTATTTATAAACCAGTTGCTTGAGCACATTGAGCGCAATGGCAAATTCGGGCTCTAAGGTCGCATTAAAGCGCAATAATGGTTCTTGGAATACATTATCTTCCGAGATAACAATCGCGGTGACAAAGCCATTAACGAGTGTGCCTATGGCATCTTTACGCAGGTGATGCTCATGGGAGAACAGCTTGTTGCCAATATCGGCAAGTTCTTGTCGTATCCACGCATCGCCGCTGTTTGTGAGTGTTGGCGCCACATCTTGATGCCACTGCGATGCCGTGACTATGCCCATCACAATCGCATCTTCGAGATCGTGCACTGCATAGGCGATATCATCTGCCAGTTCCATTATCGAGCAATCGAAGGATTTAAACTGAGTGCGCAGATGTGGATAGTGGTGCAGGGCGGGGTGTGAACCTTGCTGCGTCGAGGTAAAACGACTGCGGTCTGCCTCAGATAACGGCTCAAGCACCCAAGCGAAAATGTCGTTATCATCGTCGAAAATGCCCTTAACCGGCGGCCATTGTGACGGTTTGAGCTGTCTATGGTTGGTGATTTCATTATGTTCACCCGCGACAAATAGCTTCGAGTGCGGCGCGGGGTATTTCAAAATCCCGAGCATGGTACGCCGACACAAGTTCATCCCGAAATCTAACGTGTAGGGCTCAAGCTTAGAGAGAATTCGAAAAGTTTGGCCATTGCCTTCAAAGCCGCCGTGGTCGCGCATCATGTAATTCAATGCGACTTCACCGCCGTGGCCGAAGGGAGGATGACCAATATCGTGGGCCAAACACAGTGATTCTAATAAGCTCATAGAGCAAAGCAGCTGCTTATGCTGTGGATATTTACGTCTTAGCTGGGCGGCTATGCCAGTGCCAATTTGCGAGACTTCGAGTGAGTGGGTTAATCGAGTGCGATAGAAGTCATTCATGCCAACGCCGAGCACTTGGGTCTTGGCCTGCAGGCGGCGAAAGGCGGCCGAGTGGAGAATACGCGCCCTGTCTCTTTGGTAAGGGCTGCGGTGATCGTTACGCCGTTGTTTATCTTCACCATGACGGCGTTCTTGCCAAACACTTGAAGTCATATGCATTCCTAGCGAGAGTGGAAAATCAAAGCATCTTGTTAATTTCGTCTAAATTCAAGGTGAAACTTGGCACAAAGCAGCTCATAAAATACTGTACTGCGGGATCAGGATTTGTCGCCAGCATGTCTTCGAGGCGTTTACGGGCAGTATTGAATTCACTGTTGCCGGCGCGGTTTTCTTCAAGACATTTAAGGTAAGCGCACAGAGTATCGGCGGATTTCACTATGGTCTTGTAAACGGGATCGGCGTAATCACTGATGAACAGACTGCGATAATCTTCTTTAAATTCTTCTGGCACCATATCCAGCATGCGCTGCTCGGCAATCGCCTCAATTTTTTTATACTCGGCTTCGATTTCTTTATTGAAGTATTTCACCGGCGTTGGTAAGTCACCCGTGAGAATTTCACTGGCATCGTGAAAAATCGCCAGGCTCGTGGCTTGATGGGGATCAAGCGTCGTGCCGAACTTTTTATTGCTGATGATCACCAGTGCATGGGCCACCATGGCGACTTGTAGCGAGTGTTCCTGAACATTTTCAGTGCGAACGTTGTACATCAAAGGCCAGCGTTGGATAAGTTTCATTCGAGCTAAATGGGCAAATAAGTGACTCATAGTTTTCCTGTTAATTCGAGGGCCAGCGTTGGATAAGCGTCATTCGTGTTCTAAAAACGGCACATAAATGACTCTTAGTTTGCCTGCTAATGAGTGAGTAGAAAGGCGACAAGCTGCATTGGAAGACGTGACACGAGTTGAATAAGCAGTATTGACGCTAATGAAGTCTTAGATTATCACAGCCTTGGGTGACACGTGAGTATGAGCGTGGAGGATTTGTCGAAATCGCTAAAAATAAAGCGACCACTAGGATCGCTTTATGACTCAAACCGTTAGCCGAAGCTAAACCTACTGCCGATAGTTTTCGAGGAAGGCGCCAAACTCGGTAAATGCTTTTTTCAGATCTTCTTTATAGGGTAAGAAAACCACTCGCAAATGGTCGGGCTCAGGCCAATTAAAGGCGGTGCCATGCACTAACAAAATTTTCTTTTCTCTGAGTAAATCCAGCACTAAGCGCTCATCATCCCGCAGATTGAATTTCTTCATATCCAGTTTAGGGAAAGCATACAGTGCGCCCTTAGGCTTTTTCACGCTGACGCCCGGGATTTGATTCAACAGCTCGTAACAGGCATCCCGTTGAACTGTGAGGCGACCTTTAGGTAATATCAGCTCGTTAATACTTTGATAGCCGCCGAGCGCGGTTTGAATCGCATGTTGATTGGGCACGTTTGCACACAGGCGCATCGAAGAGAGCATCTCTAAACCTTCGATATAGCTCTTCGCGGCTTTAAGATTACCAGACAACATCATCCAACCGACGCGAAATCCCGCTGCGCGATAAGCCTTTGATAGACCATTGAAGGTAACAGTTAAAATATCGTCCGATAGGCCAGCCGCAGGAACATGCTTGGCTTCGTCATACAAAATTTTGTCGTAAATTTCATCGGCAAATAAAATCAAACTGTGTTCACGGCAAAGCTCAACAACTTGCAGCAGTAATTCTTTGCTGTAAACCGCGCCCGTAGGATTGTTCGGGTTGATCAGCACAATACCGCGGGTACGCGATGAAATTTTGCTTTTAATGTCGTTGAGATCGGGGAACCAGTCCGCTTCTTCATCGCAACGATAATGCACGGCTTTGCCGCCGGCGAGATTGGCCGCCGCCGTCCACA
Organism: Shewanella sp. SP2S2-4; assembly: GCF_031932025.1. Lineage (NCBI taxonomy): Bacteria > Pseudomonadati > Pseudomonadota > Gammaproteobacteria > Alteromonadales > Shewanellaceae > Shewanella > Shewanella sp. SP2S2-4. The sequence goes on along the minus strand of NZ_JAUOER010000017.1, from coordinate 51,603 downwards.
GTGGATAGTCAGGCGAGGGGATTAAAATTTCATCATCCGTGTTAAGCAAACCTTGCATCGCCATCATTATGAGTTCAGAGACGCCGTTGCCTATATAGATATCTTCGATATCGACACCAAAAATCCCTTGGGCTTGATAATGCTGCACTATGGCCTTGCGGGCAGAGAATAATCCTTTTGACTCACAGTAGCCTTGGGCACTGGGTAGATTAAGGATCACATCGCGCACAATTTCCTCCGGCGCTTCGAAACCGAAGGGAGCCGGATTACCAATGTTAAGTTTGAGGATTCGATGACCCTCGTCTTCTAAACGTCTGGCTTCCTTGTGCACTGGGCCGCGGATGTCATAGCAAACGCTATCCAGCTTGTTGGATTTGATGATAGGGCGCATTTACACCTCGGAACATGCATAAAGTTTTGGCTTAAGTTAGCGCACCATAACGAAATTTCACTGTAGATGAAAGGGGGGAGCAGCACAGAATGGGACTTTTTTTATAAATACTGCTTAGTTAAATATGCTTTAACAGTCAATTAATGAAATAAGAACAAGTTTTATATTCTGACTTTAAGGAGGTTTTAAGAGTGTTTAGCTAATGTTGGCGGTAAATAAAACCCGCTTTACGTGTTTTTTGGATGTAGGAAGAAAATAATCACGCTTGATGGAAATGCATTTTCAGTGGTTGACGGCTATTTCGTTTTATTCGTTTGTCCTATAAATCTTAGTAGGGGAAAAGTTCATTTTAGCAAAAGCTTAATGATTGATTTTTAATCACAGTTCCTCGATAAGATCAACTTATGCCAGCTGTATATGACCTTGTGATAAATAGGCATATTTATTGAATGCTTATTAAGCTGAGAGGATCATAAACGGTTTCGTTGCGAGTGAGTTAAAAGACTTTAAAGTCATGATGTTATATTGATTTAGTTTGTAGCCGTAGAAATTATTTTCTATCAAGTTAAATTTATAGTTGACTCAATATTCGATGCGCTTTATTTTCTGCGCGATGTTTTTGGCAAGGCACCTCAGATAGCAAGCAATTCGCGGGTTTTATCTTCAGGGTTAGTCATCATGAAGCAGCTGTGTTGACGTTCTGAATCGTGTTGATTTCAGACGTCATTCTAAAACCATTTGCCTTTTAGGCGATTTATTTAGAGGACCTAAGTGCATGTCTGAACCGACAGCGTTAAGTCTCATCCCACCTTTGGTGGTATTGGTGTTAGCTATTTGGTTACGCCGTCCCATTTTATCTCTGATCATAGGTGCGGTAACCGGTTTCCTGTTACTCGATCCCAGTCAAGTCTTAAACAATTTTGCCAGTGTGTCATTGAAGGTCATGGCCGATGAAACCATAGGTTGGTTGATTCTGGTGTGTGGTGGTTTTGGTGCGCTGATTGCGCTTTTGGTCCGCACCGGCGGCGCGTTAGCGTTCGGCCGTAATGCACTGAGATTTGCTAAGGGACCCAAATCTTCCCTGTTGATGACGTTTATTCTTGGGATCGTGATTTTTATTGATGATTATCTCAATGCGCTGACCGTGGGTGAAACCATGAAGCGTGTAACGGATAAATTTAAAGTGTCCCGTGAGATGCTCGCCTATGTCGTGGATTCCACTGCCGCGCCTGTGTGTGTGTTAGTGCCATTATCGACCTGGGCAGTATTCTTTGGTGGGTTATTGGTCGATAACGGTGTGGCGGCCGAAGGTCAGGGCATTGCTGTCTACATGCAAGCGATTCCTTACATGCTCTACGCTTGGTTAGCCGTGGCTATGGTGCTACTTGTAGTACTAGGCATAGTGCCTGCCATTGGTCCGATGAAAACTGCGCAGCTGCGCGCCGCCCAAGGCGAGCCAGCAGAAGCTCAAGTGGATTTCGACCAAGTACAAACCTCGGATGAATATGCGGTTAAAGCCATAGAAGAGGAATTTAAGCACGCCGATAATCATGGCAAGCTGCATAACTTTTTAGTGCCGATTGGTTTGTTAGTGGCTTTTACCGTGTACTTTGATATCGACGTGTGGAAAGGCTTGCTGGCGACTTTAGTCATCACTATTCCTTATTATGCTGTGCAGCGTTTGATGCCGTTATCAGAGATGATGGATCAGATGATTGATGGCTTTAAGAGCATGCTACCGGCGATTAGCACTGTGATTGCGGCATTTGTGTTTAAGGACGTATGCGATCAGTTATTACTGCCACAGTACGTGATTGAATCCTTAAGCCCGTTTATGACACCTAAATTGCTGCCTGCTGTGGTGTTTTTATCCATGGCGATCCTCGCGTTTGCGACGGGTTCGAGCTGGGGCATTTTTGCGGTGACCATTCCTATCGTGATGCCATTAGCGCAATCGGTGGGCGCGGATATCCCATTAGTGATTGGTGCCTTGTTGTCGGCATCATCATTTGGTAGCCAAGCGTGCTTCTACTCAGATTCAACCGTATTGGCCGCACAAGGCTCTGGTTGTAACTTAGTGAGCCATGCAGTGACTCAGTTACCTTATGCGCTGATCGCCGCTATACTGGCGTTTATCGGCTTTATCGTGATTGCGTAAATACTTTCATGATTAGATTAAGAAACCAGCAGCTGCTGGTTTTTTTATGTCTGCCGTCATTGGGTTCGGCGGTTAAAGTGGGGAAAAGCCGAGTGGAGAGAGGCTAGGCTTGAACTAGGATAACCGTGATTACACTCTTAAGTGAAGACGCTCAGCTGATGTCAAATTATATTTTACGGAATTGTCATTTATATTTTACATATTTCATCGTCGCCATGTAGCTTTTCAAATCAAAGCCTGATTATACTTTGCATCCTTCATGGTGTTATTTTCAACATTAGTGGCAAACGAATCAAATGGACTCAACCCTTCTTACTGCGTTTTTCCAGCACGGCACAATACGTGATGTCGAATGTTTATTCCCTGATATCTCAGGCTATCCAAGGGGGAAGCTCATGCCAGCCCGAAGCTTTGCTCAGGGTGCTGAGTTACGTATTGCCCAAGCGATTTCGATGCAGGCGATTACCGGTGAGTATTCCTACGATCCAATTTTCCCCGATGCCGATCCTGATCTGTTACTCGTCCCCGATTACAGCACCCTAAAAATGATCCCGTGGAGCACAGTGCCGCGCGCATTTGCCATCCATGACTGTGTGTTGCTCGATGGCAATTTATGCCCATTTGCGCCGCGTTCTATTTTAAAAAATGTGTTGGCCCGTTACCAAGCCCTTGGGTTAACGCCCGTGGTTGCCCCTGAGATTGAGTTTTATCTGACTGAAGCCAATACCGATCCGAGTGTGCCGTATCAGGCGCCCATTTCAAAAAGTGGCCGAGCTGAAAACGGTCAATCTGCGTTTAGCATGAATATGCTCAATGAACTCGCGCCATTTTGGGATGAGTTTAATGCCGCCATCGATGCGATTGGGATTAAAGGTGATACCTGGATCCATGAGATGGGGCTATCGCAATATGAAATCAACTTAGTGCATGGCGATCCGCTGGCCTTAGCAGATCAAGCTTTTATGTTTAAATACGCGGCGAAAGAAATCGCCATTAAACATGGTTTGAACGCGATTTTTATGGCGAAACCCATAGCAGGCCAACCCGGCAGTTCTATGCATTTACATCAAAGTGTCGTGGATGATAAAGGCAAGAATATTTTCAGCCATGTAGATGGTAGCGATACTGAACGTTTTCACCATTACATCGGCGGATTACAAAAGTATCTGCCTGATTTAATGTTGTTATTCGCACCCAATATCAATTCATTCCGACGTTACATTTCCGGCAGCCAAGCGCCGATTAATTTAAGCTGGGGCGTAGATAACCGCACCACAGGCTTACGTGTGCCATTGAGTGCTCCGGTGGCGCGACGGGTAGAGAATCGCATTGCGGGCGCCGATGCCAATCCGTATTTGATGATTGCGGCGTCACTTGCTGCGGGACTTGCGGGAATGGAAGAAAAACTATCCCCAAGCGCGCCTGAAACCGGTAGTGCTTATGAGAGCAGCCATGACTTAGCGCAGACATTTCTCGCTGCATTAACGCAAATGCGCCAAAGTGATTCGGCAAGGCGCTTACTCGGGGATGATTTTGTCACGGGTTTTGTGTCAGTGAAGGAGATCGAGTTTCAAAGTTATTTGAGTGAGATAGGTGCTTGGGAGCGACGTTTCTTAGGGCCGCAATGCTAGCGCTTATTTGCAGAGGGGATGTTGCTGGATAACGCTTTATTTCCTTGAGTGACTCAACATCCCACAAATACATCCCACAAATCACGCGACTAAAAAACAGCAACAAAAAAGCCAGTGCAAGCACTGGCTTTTCTTCGTCAGGAAACGAGAAGGGCGATTAAACGCGCTTCTTGAATTCGCCAGTACGAGTATCGATTTCAATCTTGTCGCCAACTTTCACGAAGTCAGCAACAGTAACAGTGCCGCCGCCAGTGATAGTTGCTGGCTTCATCACTTTACCTGAAGTATCGCCACGAGCTGAAGGCTCAGTGTAGATCACTTCACGTACGATAGTGGTTGGCATTTCAACAGAGATAGCTTTGCCATCGTAGAAAGTCACTTGGCAAGTTTCTTCCATACCGTCAACGATATAAGCCGCTGCATCACCTAAGTTTTCAGCTTCTACGTCGTATTGGTTATATTCTGCATCCATGAATACAAACATAGGATCAGCAAAGTAAGAATAAGTACAATCAAGACGATCTAGGATGATGTCTTCTAACTTATCTTCACCTTTGAAAGTCGTTTCAGTACCAGAGTTAAGCAGTAAGTTTTTCAACTTTAACTTAACGATAGCAGCGTTACGGCCAGAACGAGTTGTTTCAGTTTTCTGCACAACCCATGGGCTGCCATCTAACATGATCACGTTACCAGGACGGATTTCATGAGCAGTTTTCATTACACTATTTCCTATATTTAGATTTTTCTGTTTTCGCGCAGTATCTTAGCTGTTTTTAACGAACTGAACTAGTCGAGTAGCGAGATCTGCAGCATTTAATGCATTAATTGGCCATTGTTTAGCATGGTGCAACAAGGGCAAATTAACAGGATTAAGGTTTTGCCAGTGAAGGCTCACGGCAGATTGCTGTGCTTGGTTGAACGCAAGATTCAATTCAGACCAATAACAAGCAATTTTAGGTGGCAGATTATCGCAGTAAAGTTTGAGAAAAGCTTCTAATTTTACGAGATGATAATCATCTTCTTGGGGATAAATGTGCCAAATGAAGGGTTTTGCGGCCCATTGAGCGCGTAAAAAGGAATCTTCGCCGCGCACAATATTAAAATCACAGCTCCAGAGCAGGCGATCAAACCCTTGTTGATCTGTCATAGGCAAAATGTGCAGAGTCAAATTGCCATGATTTATCTGTTGGCCCGGAACGAGTGCGGCAATGTCACAGGGCAGTAAATGTGTCAGGCTGTTTAAGCTACGCCCCTTGGGGATCAGCGCATGGATTTTCTCGGCCGATTGCTGCCATAACTCGCATAATGCGGGCAGTGCCTCGGTCTCATAGCTAAAGATGCTAATCACAGTATCTTTAGCCTCAATCCCTTTAAGACCTAGCTGACTAAAAAGCTGTAATTTGTTAGCTGAGTTAGCTTGCCAAGCATCGCGCTCGGCAAACAAATTTTGCTCGCAAATGAGTCCACCCGTTTTGGCGCTAAAACCGGGAAAGTAGAAATACTTCTTTAAACCATTGGCTTGTAACGATGGCAAACCATGGCAGCCTTCGATCCAATCCTCAGCGCTTAAATACTCTAAATTCAACCAGATAGGCACAGATCTGGGGTCGTTCTGATGTAAATAAACTAACTGTTCTTTTACCTGTTCGGGTAATTCACAGGCAAAGGCTTCGATGAGCACAGCTCCTGCGACAAACGCTACGGGTAAAGGCTTAGTCCAATGAAGAATATTCACACCATTGAAGCTTTGAGCGGCTTTTAGCGGATCGAGTGTCGGTAATATGTGCGAGAAGCTTGCGAGGTCGTCGACCCACAAATTAACGTGAATGTGGTACTCATTAGCCATTTGTTTGGCTAAACGCCAAGTGACGCCAATATCGCCATAGTTATCGACGACGGTACAAAAGATATCCCAATGGGTGCAGCGGGGTGTGTTGGTCATGAGTGTGGTATGTCGTTATTCTTAGTTACAACAAGTAGATAATTGAAACAAGTAGAAATATAAGCATAAAAAAAGCGGCGTTAAGGCCGCTTTAATCGAATAGTTAGCCCAATTAGTCTTCTAATTCAGCTAAGCACATTTCTTCGTAAATTTGCTTAACCCAAGCATCGACACGCTCTTCGGTCAGCTCTGGCTGACGATCTTCATCGATACCTAAACCAATAAAGTGGTCGTCATCAACTTGACCTTTAGAGGCTTCGAAGTTGTAGCTTGCAGTTGGCCAGTGACCAATGATGATACCACCACGCGCCTGAACGATATCGCCAACCATGCCCATGGCATCAAGGAAATACTCAGCGTAGTCTTCTTGATCACCACAACCAAAAATAGCGACAAGTTTGTCAGTAAAATCAATTTGCTCTAATTCAGGGAAGAAATCGTCCCAGTCACATTGAGCTTCGCCGTAATACCAGGTTGGGATGCCGAACAGCAGCAAGTCATACTCTGCAATCTGTTCTTTGGTACTTTTGGCGATATCTTTCACCTCAACCATTTTTTTACCCAGTTTTTTCTGGATCATCTTGGCTACGGCTTCGGTGTTACCTGTGTCGCTACCGAAAAAAAGACCTACAGTTGCCATTGTCTATCCTTTAATGTCTAGTTCACTTATTACGTTAATCTTGCTGGTACTCGTTCAGCACTCAACTTGTTGCTGAAGAATTAATTCGATTAACTGGCTACGGCTGATGTTACTGGCCAATGCCTGCTCATTCAAGGCGTCATACAAATCTTGTGACACCTTTAACTCTATTCGCTTTAATCCGTTGGCTTTATCGCGCTGGATTTGATTGCGTTTGTTGACCTTAAGCTGCTGGCTACGGGACAAAGGATTACTTCGTGGGCGGCCCCGGCGCTTTTCATTGGCAAAAAGGTCAATGGTGGTTCTGTCTGTCGCTTCTTTTGCCATGTTCTTATTGTTAACCGATCCCTGAGCCTTCCCAAGTGATCTGGATAATACCTTTTACAATAAACCCGGCGCAGCCGAGAAATAACACTAACCAAACAATAAATCGACCAAATTTCGGCACGTTACCTTGTTTAAGCACATCGTGGATGGCCATGCCGATAAAGAAAAATATCGAGGCAAAAAACAGGTTCAGGCCGATGGTTTCAATTTGTTCCATGTACTGAGATAACATACTTTCTTAGTCCTCGAGAGTGTTCTAAGGCCAAAAGAGGCGCGAATATATCACATCAAGATGGCGGCTGCCATATGCTTTAGGTCGAGTTTGCTGCTGATTTACATTGCTTGTTTGTCAATAAATTCAGACACAATCCGGTTAAAGATGGCGGGTTTCTGTGCATGTAACCAATGACCACAGCCTTCGAGGGTTTTCGCTTGCGCTGCAGGGAATTGCGCCATGATAGCGCTTCTGTGCTCACCAGTGACATAATTTGAGTCACCGCCGCGAATAAATAGACTCGGGCCGCTATAGCTTTGTACTGGATTTGGCGCCTGATTGTGCCAACCAATAATATTGGGATAACAAGCTTTTAGACCACTTAAGTTCAGCTTCCAACGAAAGCCTGTGTCGGTACGTTGCAGGTTTTTGAGTAAAAACTGCGCCGTGGCTTCGTCGATACCTTTGTCTATTAAGTGGTTAAGGGCAAAGCGTCTGTCGGTATGACCTTCTAAGGGCAGACTTTCTAATGCGGCAAACACTAAGTCATGTCTTGGCTCATAGGCGACGGGGGCAATATCTGCTGCCACCATGCTGATAATGCGCTCTGGAAAGGCTAATGCTGTCGCCATGGCGATTTTACCGCCCATGGAGTGACCCACAATATGGGCGCGTTCAATAGCCAGTTCGTCGAGTAATGAAACCATGGCCGTGGCGAGGCGAGGGTAATCCATCTCATCCCAATGCTCACTTAAACCATGATTGGGCACATCGACACGAATAACCTGATACTGGCTTTCTAATACTTGCCCTAGGCCTTTGAGGTTATCTAGGTTGCCGAACAAACCGTGAATCAAGAGTACTGCGGGTCCTTGGCCTGTAGAAACAAAGTTCATGGTGATTCCTGTTGGATATGTTTAGCTTAACGTGACGCGAATTGTGCCCTTAATGCCGTTGGCTTGACAAGTCAGTTGCTACTTTGGCGTGTATGCGGCGATTAACTTGGGCGCTTTTTCGGCAATTGTCGATTATCTGCTAGTTTGCTGTGCTATTTCACGCATTTTTAGAATAATGGCGCTTTATCAGATTGATAGACATGGATACACTGGTAACCGATCGCAATGATCTGCCCCGATCGCTGTGGTACACTTTTTTCGGTTAAGCCTGTCGAATAACAAAGGATAATTAAGGTTATGAAATATATCGAAGTTGATGAAGAGCTCTATCGTCATATTGCCAGCAAAACAGAACGTATTGGTGAGAGCGCCTCTGACATTCTTCGTCGATTACTCGGCCTGTCCGTCGATGCGGTCGAACCACCTCAGCCTTTGGCGATAAGCCAACCAAGTTTAGAGGCTGAGCCGATTCAAGCTGTTGCGGTGCAAGCTGCACCTGCTGTGAATGACTTTAGTCGCTTAGTCGATGAACATTTGTTATCGCAACAAAAAGGCGCGGTAGGGCGTTTCCTCTTTTTGCTCGAAAGTCTGTATCAATTAGCCCCAGAGCAGTTCTCGCAAATTCTGCAGATCCAAGGGCGCGATCGTTTGTATTTTGCCCGTTCGAAAGAGCAATTACTGGAAGCGAGCGCATCGGCGAATCCTAAAGAAATCGGTACCAGTGGTTTCTGGGTGACGAGCAACAACAATACCGCCAAGAAACGCACTATTTTATCCGAAGTCTTAGTGCAATTTGGCTGTGATGCAACGGTTGCAGCTGGCATTGCCGAGCGCGTTTAATCTGCGGGTGAGCCATTTAATCTGCTATTGAGCTAAGTTTAACCATTGTTTTTAATTGTAATTGAGTGCAGGAGAGCCATAGGTGGCAATACATCAAAGGGCAGGACAAATCGCTAATCAGACGGATCTGGTCAATATTCCAAAACTGATGAGCCATTATTACAGCATCACGCCAAATATGGATGACGTACAACAACGCGTCACCTTTGGCACTTCTGGGCACAGAGGCTGCGCTTTTAATGGCAGTTTTAACCAACAACACATTTGGGCGATTACCCAAGCTGTGGTGGATTATCGCCAATCGGTGAATATTAATGGGCCGTTGATCCTCGGGATTGACACCCATGCGTTATCCTACGCCGCTTATTTATCGGCAATTGAAGTGCTGGCGGCAAATAAAGTCACAGTGCACATCCAGCAGAATGATGGTTTCACGCCAACACCTGTGGTGTCCCATGGGGTGATTTGCGCCAATCACGAAGCCAATATCACAGGTGCGGCACTGTCCGATGGTTTGATTATCACGCCTTCTCACAATCCGCCTCAAGATGGCGGGATCAAATACAATCCACCCCATGGCGGACCGGCCGAAGGAAATATCACGGCTTGGATTGAGTCGCGGGCCAATGATTACTTGCGCCAAGCGTTAGCTGGCGTGCAAAAATTAGCCTATGCCGAAGCGCTGGCATCAGGCTATGTCAACGCCATTGATTTGATCACGCCCTATGTGGCTGATTTAGAGAATGTTATCGACATGAAGGCGATTGCCAACGCTAAGCTGCGTATCGGTGTGGACCCGCTCGGTGGTTCAGGGATTTTCTATTGGGCACCGATTGCCGCGCGTTATGGGCTCGATATCACCTTAGTTAATGATAAAGTTGACCCAAGCTTTAGCTTTATGCCGCTGGATAAAGACGGCAAAATCCGCATGGATTGCTCGTCTCCTTATGCGATGGCAGGGTTACTCGCCCATAAAGAATCTTATGATTTATGCCTTGGTAACGATCCAGACTATGACCGTCACGGCATTGTTTGCCCTGGTACCGGCTTGATGGACCCTAATCACTACCTTGCGGTCGCTATCGATTATTTACTGACGCACAGACCGGATTGGAGCGATAGCTTAGCCATAGGTAAAACCTTAGTATCGAGTGCGCTTATCGATAAAATCTGTGCTTTCCACGGCAAAAAATTACTCGAAGTGCCTGTGGGATTTAAGTGGTTTGTCGATGGTTTAGCCGAAGCCACCATCGCCTTTGGCGGTGAAGAGAGCGCTGGCGCGGCATTTTTACGCCGTGATGGCACTACGTGGTGCACGGATAAAGACGGCTTTATTCTAGGGTTACTTGCTGCAGAAATTCTTGCGGTGACAGGTAAAACTCCAGGTCAACGCCATCAAGAGCTAGTAAAACAATTTGGCCAAAGCTTTTATAAGCGTATCGATAGCCCAATCAGTCTTGAAAACAAGGCCAAATTTGCGTTATTGAATGCAGAAACCTTAAATGCCACTGTGCTTGCGGGTGAGGCAATCGAAAACGTGTTAACCCATGCGCCGGGCAATAATGCGGCCATTGGTGGCATCAAAGTGACTACGGCGAATGGTTGGTTTGCGGCGCGTCCATCGGGCACGGAAGCGTTATTTAAGATCTACGGTGAGAGTTTTATCAGTGAGCAGCATTTAGCTGAAATTATCAAAGATGCGCAGGCATTAATTGATAAGGCGCTGAACGCTTAATGCAGCAGTAGGTTTATAAAGTATAAAAAAACAAACGCACTCAGATCTGAGTGCGTTTTTGTTTGTGTCTAATGTCAGTTATGAGTATTAAACTCATGCTGATTTGACTGTATTTAGTACTCGATATGACAACTCGGTAAGTTATTCTTATCAATGTAATTTTGGTGATATTCCTCTGCCACATGGAACTGTTGCAATGGCACTATTTCAGTCACGATATGGCGTAATCCCCAACGACCTGATCGGGCAAAAGCTAATTTTGAGGCTTCTGCTGCGGCTTTTTGTTCACTGTCATGAAAGAAAATCGTGCTGCGATATTGAGTGCCTATATCTCCACCTTGCATGTTCAGACTGGTTGGATTGTGGTTTTTCCAAAATACCTCGAGCAAGTCTTCATAACTGACCAGGGCAGGGTCAAATTCCACTTGTACCACTTCGGCGTGGCCCGTTTTGCCTTTTTTGACTTCTTCATAGGTGGTCGCGCTGTTATTGCCGCCCATGTAACCGCTGGTGGCATTCGATACGCCATTCACTTGTCTAAAAAAATACTCTACGCCCCAGAAACAGCCGGCACCAAAGGTTGCTAACGCCATAATTAAATCCAATAGAAGTCTAGATGGCTAAGAATTGTGATGAAACTCGCGCGCAAAAGCAAGCCTCTAGCAGGAATATTTATGCTGGACGATTTTTCGATAAGATGATGGGAAATTTACACTTGGCATAGCAAAGCGCCGCGTTGATCTTATTCCGTTCAAAACTGGGTCCTATGGCGATAAATGTCTGAGAACAGCATTAAAAACATGTGTTAGTATTGAAGCCGCTTTTTAAGGTGCGAGTCAGCCTAACCGCGGTGAGATGAATGCTTGAGTGGTTATTGCTATCTGCACTGATGCTATTGCGCCGTTACTGTTACACACCATTATAAGGAGAATTCTGTGTTACAAGCTCTGTTAGATTCAAAGGATTTTTTAGCGCTCACCTTAGCCCATCCTGAACAGTTCGATGGCGAGTTTTCATTTAGCTTAGGCGACCATACCCAAGTTGAAGTATGGGATACTGGCGTTATCGTTTTTGAGCCCGCCCAGAATGAAGGAAAAGATGTCGTCCTTTCTTGCGGTGTTCACGGTAACGAGACCGCGCCCATAGAACTCTGCAATGGCTTAATTAAGCAGCTTTTACAGCAAAAGATCATCGCGAAACAGCGCACTTTATTCCTCATTGGTAACCCATTAGCCATCAATAACGGCACGCGGATTATCGACGAGAACATGAATCGTCTCTTTAGTGGTGAGCATTCAAATCCTCCTGGATTAGTTAACCCCGAGCGAGTGCGCGCCAAAAAACTCGAAACCTATGTGGACCGTTTTTATACCGCGGCTGCCGATGGTCGTCAGCGCATTCATTATGATCTGCATACGGCGATGCGCGCCTCGAAGCATGAAAAGTTCGCTATTTATCCCTATCGTCCAGGGCGTGCTTTTAGCGGCGAGCAAATCATGTTTTTAGCCGCAAGCGGCGTCGATACGGTTCTTTTTCACCACGAACCGACCACAACCTTTAGCTATTTTTCCTCTGAACGCTACGGCGCCGATGCCTTTACTATTGAGCTTGGCAAAGTCTATCTCATGGGGCAGAACGACATGACGCGTTTTATCGCGACCCATGAAATGTTTATGCGCTTGATCACCGCTAAGCCGTTGGCGCTGGATGCATTTGATGCCGATAAGGTTAATTTGTATCAAGTGTGCCGCGTCATCAATAAGCATTTCGATGATTTTGAATTTACCTTCGCAACCGATGTCGAAAACTTCAGATCTTTCCCGAAGGGCTTTGTATTAGCGCGGGAAGGTGGGCAAGACATTAAAGTGGAACATGAGTTTGAGTCAGTCGTGTTTCCTAATGCCAAAGTACCTATTGGTAATCGCACTGTGATTTGCCTGATCCCTGCGGTGAATGCGAACGTGCGTTAGGCTTGTAAAGCAATATATACATGCGAGGCAGGGATAACTTGTGGTTTGAGCTATGCCAATGGTTGATAGGTAGTTTACGTTAACGTAATGTTCGTCGGGCATATTCGTATAAACAGACGCATCAAAACGCTTTGGTGCGTAATGAGATAACAAGAGCACAATATGAGCAAAGCAACACTCAACACTGATACAGTGCACCGTGTCGGCTTCTTGGATAAGGCATCGCTACACATTCCTATCCTTCGAATTCTACAAGCCGACGGCACCACTTATGAAACCGCGGTTTTGCCTGTGATAGATGAAACCTTAGCCACTAAAATTTACGATACCTGTGTATTCACTCGGGTACTCGATGAACGTATGTTAGGTGCCCAACGTCAAGGGCGCATCAGCTTCTATATGACCTGTACGGGTGAAGAAGCGGCGATTGTCGGCAGTGTGGCCGCACTCGATCAAGAAGACGTTATCCTCGCGCAATACCGTGAGCATGCGGCGCTGCGTTATCGCGGCTTTACCACTGAACAGTTTATGAATCAGATGTTCAGTAACGAGAAAGATCTCGGTAAAGGTCGCCAAATGCCCATTCACTACGGCAGTGCGGCATTGCATTATCAAACGATTTCTTCACCGTTAGCCACGCAAATCCCGCAGGCGACCGGTGTGGGCTACAGCTTAAAAATGCAAGGTCAGCGCAAAGTCGCGGTTTGCTATTTTGGCGAAGGCGCAGCATCGGAAGGGGACTTCCATGCTGGTCTAAACATGGCCGCAGTATTGAAGTGTCCAGTGATCTTCTTCTGTCGTAACAATGGCTACGCCATTTCAACCCCAACTGAAGAGCAGTTTGCCGGTAACGGTATTGCGAGTCGCGGTGTGGGTTATGGCATGCACACTATTCGTGTTGACGGCAATGACATGCTGGCCGTGTTAGCGGCAACTCAGCAAGCCCGCGCCTATGCGATTGAGCATAATGCGCCTGTGCTGATTGAAGCCATGACTTACCGTCTCGGTGCGCATTCATCATCAGACGATCCATCAGGTTATCGCTCGAAAGATGAAGAAGCCAAGTGGCAGCAACACGATCCGGTTAAACGCTTCAAATTATGGCTTATCAACAAAGGTTGGTTGGCTGAAGCGGATGATGTGAAACTGCATGAGAAATATCGTGAAGAAGTATTGGCTGCGGTAAAAGTGGCTGAAAAAATTCCTGTGCCTATGCTGGATGAAATTATTGAAGATGTATACGACAAGCCGACGCCAGTGCTGAAAAAGCAACTGGCCGAGCTTAAAGAACATATCAAGAAATATCCGCAAGCCTATCCAAAAAGTGCAGGGAGACTATAAGCCGTGGCTGAAATGAATATGTTACAGGCCGTCAATGAGGCCTTGTCGATTGCCATGCAAGCCGATGAACGCATGGTGGTTTTTGGTGAAGATGTGGGCCACTTTGGCGGGGTATTTCGCGCCACTTCCGGTCTTCAAGAGAAATTCGGTCGCGATCGCTGCTTTAATACCCCGCTGACAGAGCAAGGTATTGCGGGTTTTGCCAATGGTTTAGCCTCAAATGGCATGACTGCTGTGGCTGAAATTCAATTCGCTGATTATATCTTTCCGGCATTTGATCAAATCGTCAACGAGTCGGCTAAGTTCCGTTACCGTAGCGGTAATGAATTCGATGTCGGTGGATTAGTGTTCCGTACGCCCTATGGCGGCGGTATCGCGGGCGGCCATTATCATTCGCAATCACCTGAAGCCTATTTTACCCAGACACCGGGATTAAAAGTCGTGGTGCCACGTAACCCAGAGCAAGCCAAAGGCCTGCTGCTGGCGTCAATTCGTGACAAAAACCCAGTGATCTTCTTTGAGCCTAAGCGTTTATATCGCGCATCGGTTGGCGAAGTGCCCGCGGGCGATTATGAAATTGAACTGGGCAAGGCTGAAGTAGTTCGCGAAGGCAAAGACATCACCTTAGTGGCGTGGGGCGCGCAAATGGAAATCCTTGAAAAAGCCGCCGACATGGCCGCTAAAGAAGGGATCTCCTGTGAAGTTATCGATTTACGCACCTTGTCACCCTGGGATATCGATACCGTTGCCGATTCAGTCAAAAAGACCGGACGTTTACTGGTTAACCATGAAGCGCCATTAACCGGTGGTTTTGCTGGTGAGATAGCGGCGACGATTCAGCAAGAATGCTTCTTGTATTTAGAGTCACCCATCAGCCGCGTTTGTGGTTTAGATACCCCGTACCCACTCATTCATGAAAAAGAATACATGCCAGATGCATTCAAAACGTTTGAAGCCATCAAAGCATCAGTGACCTTCTAGGAGTCCGGTATGATTAAAGATTTTATTTTGCCGGATATTGGCGAAGGTGTTGTGGAGTGTGAGTTGGTTGAATGGTTGGTCAAAGAAGGCGACACAGTCGTTGAAGATCAGCCGATTGCCGATGTCATGACAGACAAAGCTTTAGTGCAAATCCCTGCACCTTTTGCGGGCGTGGTCACTAAGTTGTATTACGCCAAGGGCGATATTGCGAAAGTGCATGCGCCGCTTTATGCCGTACAAATTGAAGGCGCCGTTGAAATCGCGGGTGAAGAATCTGCGACTGAACCTGCTGCGACGACTGCAAAAGTGACTGAGCCTGTGGCTGCAACAACTGTCAATACGTCATCCAGTTCATCCGTCAGCATAGAAGAGTTCTTACTACCGGATATCGGCGAAGGCATTGTTGAATGTGAACTCGTTGAATGGTTAGTGAGTGAAGGTGATTGGGTTGAGGAAGATCAACCGATTGCCGACGTGATGACAGATAAAGCGCTGGTGCAAATTCCTGCCATTAAAGCGGGTAAAATTGCCAAACTGCATTATCGCAAAGGTCAGCTAGCTAAAGTGCATGCGCCTTTATTTGCCATTGAAGTTGAACTGGCGGCTTCTGCACCTGCAGCAACAAACACTGATACTGTGGCCAATGCGGCACCAACAGCGCAGACTGTGAATGCAGAACCTGCTCGCCAAGGTAAAGCTTTAGCCAGCCCTGCGGTTCGCCGGATGGCGCGGTCGTTAGATATCGATTTGAGCCGAGTACCTGGCACAGGAAAGCACGGCCGTGTGTATAAGGAAGACATCACTCGCTTCCAACAAGGCGCGAGCAATGTTTCTGCTCCAAGTGCGACTCAGGTAAATGAGGCGCCAGTTCAAGCGATGCAAGCATCTCAAACCCAAGTCCCAACATCGACAGTGACGCAACGCGCTGACACGGTTGAGCCGATTCGCGGCGTAAAAGCTGTGATGGCACGCATGATGGTTGAGTCGGTGTCGAGCATTCCGCACTTTACCTATTGCGAAGAGTTTGATTTAACAGACTTAGTTGCACTGCGTGAAAGCATGAAAGTGAAGTATTCGTCCGATGAAGTGAAGCTGACCATGATGCCTTTCTTCATGAAGTCGATGTCGCTCGCGTTAAGTCAGTTCCCTGTGATGAATAGCCAAGTGAATGCTGATTGCACTGAGCTGACCTACAAGGCGCGCCACAATATCGGCATGGCGGTAGATTCTAAAGTCGGTCTCTTGGTCCCCAACATCAAAGATGTGCAGGACAAGAGTATTTTAGAAGTGGCGATAGAAATTACCCGCCTGACCCAAGCTGCCCGCAGTGGCCGCGTGGCGCCAGCGGATCTGAAAGACGGCACGATTTCCATCTCTAACATTGGCGCTTTAGGTGGCACAGTGGCAACGCCTATTATCAACAAACCTGAAGTCGCGATTGTGGCCTTAGGTAAGTTGCAAACCTTGCCGCGCTTTAATGCGAAAGGGGAAGTCGAAGCCCGCCAAATCATGCAAGTAAGCTGGTCTGGTGACCACAGAGTGATCGATGGTGGCACCATTGCTCGCTTCTGTAATCTGTGGAAACAATATCTGGAGCAGCCGCAAGAGATGTTATTGGCCATGCGCTAAGCCGCTGGCACGCAGATTTGACAGTAAAAGGACGCTTTAGAGCGTCCTTTTTTATTTGCTTTGCACAAATGGGTTAATCTTTTGATCCCGATTACGTATAATTCCCGGACGTAGTTATCCTGATGGATGTGTTATGAGTCAGTTTGCCCCCAGCATAGAAACCATTGATTACCCGTTTCCGCCTAAGCCAGTTCCTTTGTCCGATGCGCAAAAAGCCGATTACAAGGCGCGTATCAAACAACTGCTCATTGAAAAAGATGCCGTTCTGGTTGCCCACTATTATACCGATCCTGAAATCCAAGCCCTTGCCGAAGAAACCGGCGGCTGCGTTTCAGACTCTTTAGAAATGGCACGCTTTGGCCGCGATCACCCAGCAAAAACCTTAATCGTTGCTGGGGTCAAGTTTATGGGCGAAACCGCCAAGATTTTGAGCCCAGAAAAAACCATTTTAATGCCGACCTTAGAAGCCACTTGTTCATTGGACTTAGGTTGTCCAATCGATAAGTTCAGTGCTTTTTGCGACGCGCACCCAGATCATACTGTGGTGGTTTACGCCAATACTTCGGCTGCGGTTAAAGCGCGCGCCGATTGGGTGGTGACCTCCAGTATTGCCCTCGAAATCGTTGAGCACTTAGACAGCGAAGGTAAAAAGATCATTTGGGGTCCAGACCGTCATTTGGGCAGCTATATTGCTAAACAGACGGGCGCCGAAATGTTGATGTGGCAGGGCGATTGTATCGTTCACGACGAGTTTAAATCGAACGCGCTGCGCGATATGAAAAGCGTTTACCCAGATGCAGCTATCCTTGTGCATCCTGAGTCACCAGCCAGTGTGGTGGCGATGGCCGATGCCGTTGGCTCGACCAGTCAATTGATCAAAGCGGCGCAGACTATGCCTAATGAGCGTTTTATTGTGGCAACCGATCGCGGCATCTTCTATAAAATGCAGCAGGCGGCGCCAGGTAAAATCTTAATCGAAGCGCCAACAGGCGGAAATGGCGCAACCTGTAAGAGTTGCGCTCACTGTCCTTGGATGGCGATGAACGGTCTACAGGCGATTGAAGCATCACTCGCCGACAGCGATAAAACCACCCATGAGATTTTTGTGGATGAAGACTTAAGAGTTAAAGCGCTGATCCCGCTGACGCGCATGTTGGATTTTGCTAAGACACTGAATATGAAAGTGAAGGGTAATGCCTAAACATGGCTAAGTCCCTTCTTTAGCTGTTCTCCAGTGTCATAAAAATCCCCGCCATAGAGTGGGGATTTTTTATGGCTGGAATTTAAGGCAATAAAAAGCCCCGCAAATGCGAGGCTTGATTGAGTAACGCAGGATCTAGTGACTAGATTACTTTGCGTTCATCAGTGCAACCGCGTTATCTAACATACGGTTACTGAATCCCCACTCGTTATCATACCAAGACATCACTTTCACTAAACGACCGTTTACACGGGTTTGAGTGGCGTCAAAGTTTGAAGAGAACGCATTGTGGTTAAAGTCGATAGACACCAATGGCTCTTTGTTTACTGCTAACACTTCGCTCAATGGCGCAACGCTAGCAGCACGTTCGATAATGGCATTCACTTCTTCAACTGTCGTATCACGGGCAGCGATGAAAGATAAATCCACCAGTGATACGTTAACTGTAGGTACACGAACCGCTAGACCGTCGAACTTACCTTGTAATTCAGGTACAACCAAACCTACAGCAGCAGCAGCGCCAGTTTTAGTTGGGATCATTGACAGTGCTGCTGCACGGGCACGACGTAAATCTGTGTGGTACACGTCAGATAAACGTTGATCGTTGGTATAAGCGTGAATCGTGGTCATCAGGCCTGATTCAATACCAATCTCGTCATTTAACGGCTTAGCAAAAGGCGCTAAACAGTTAGTTGTACAAGAAGCATTTGAAATCACTGTCATGTCTGACGTCAGCACGTTGTTGTTCACGCCGTAAACAACAGTGGCATCGACGTTTTTACCTGGAGCAGAAATAATCACTTTCTTCGCGCCAGCGGTTAAATGTGGTTGAACAGTTTCTTTAGAAGTGAAGATACCGGTACATTCGAAAACCACGTCAACTTGCAATTCCGCCCATGGCAGTTTTGCAGGATCACGTTCTTGGAAAGTGAGGATCTTATCGCCATTCACATAAATAGCTTCGGCATCATGGTCAACTTTGGCATTGAAACGACCGTGAACAGAATCGTATTTTGTCAGGTGAGCGTTGATTGAAGCGTCGCCTAAATCATTAATAGCGACAATCTTGATTGGATAAGCTTTTTCGCTTTCGTACAAGGCGCGTAATACGTTTCTACCGATACGGCCATAGCCATTTATTGCTACACGGATAGTCATCTCATATCCCTCTGGTGATTATAAAATTCAACTGGTAGTAAAATTACCAAACTGACAGCTATCGTCAAGTTAAATCGGCATTTTACCGCTGTCTTGATTAACAAATTAGGTATTTTTTTTACATCGGTCGCGAAATCGCCATTTTTTACGCGTTAATTGGGTAAAAAATTACAAGATGGCAAACATTTTGCCATCAGTTGCTTAGTCTGTTTTTTCGACAAGCGCAGGCGGTACAGCCTCAGTTGCCGTAGGCGCTTTGTCAACCGCTTGAGGATCAAGCCATTGTCTTACTGGACTCTGAGAATAAGTCCCGTTTTTTAGCGCATCGATAAGGGCTTGGGCTTTTAAATCGAGTTCAGTCGCCAGCGTTTTATTGCCACCGAGCAAGGCTAGCATTTTTTCCTCTGAATACTTCTGCTGCGTAAGTAGTAAATTTGCCTTCGTCAGCATATAGGCTTTATCGAATACCTGTTGCTGGCGATAGGCTGATGCAAGCCCAAGTAACCAGTTAACGTCGAAATCATCGTATTGGATGTCTTCAAAGACTTTAAGATAGAGTTGTTGCGCTTTAATGGCATTTCGATTGCTGTAATAGGTGGCGACTTGGGCAAGTAAGAAAGAGTCAGTCACTTCGCCGGCGTTTTCATGTTCTAACAATCGATTTAGCGCCGCGGTATCGCCAAAGCGCGTCCATTGGTAATAGGACATGAAAGGATCTTGTCGCTCGCGGGTTTGATCTTGTAGCAAGCTTAAATTCTGGGTGCTTAATCTAAAGGCTCTGGCTCTATCAGCGGTGCGATTGGTGTGGATGATATGCTGCACGCCAGAGGCGAGTTCAATGCAGCGGCTGTAATCCTCAAGATAGGTCAATTGCAGGTAGAGTTGTTTGCCTGTGGGGTTTTCGTTGTCTTTTAATTCGTAGCGGTTCTGGATAAGTTTGGTTTTTTCGGCCAAACACCAGCCATCCTTATGCAAATCGGCACAAATTTCAGGATTATTTTTACAAATTGCTGAGATATTTCGGTCATTATCACAACCGAAAAGACCAAAAAGGCTCATCCCTAAGGTAAATGATGTAATTATTACTAGATTTTGTCTCAAAACACTCTCCAAACGATAATTTTTCTAATAAAATTACAGATTTACAGAAAATATCTTACTGGCAACACAGCGCGACTTTCATTACAATGGCGCCGACCAAAACAGGGTTTTCCCTAAAACCCGCATTAGATTATTGGTCTTTTCGTCATGTTACTCAAACCTTTCAGTACATTTTATTGAAAAGTGAGATAAAGGATCTGTAAATGAGCGCTGATAAACACCTACAAAGTTGGCAAGAACGTTTTGAAATGGCAGAGGCGATGCAGCCTTTGTTAGGCAAGTTGTACCGTAACCAAGGCGTTGAAGTCGTGGTCTACGGCAAGCCGTTACTCAATGCTTCTACGATTGAAATCATTAAAGCGCACCGTTTAGTTCGTCGTCATGTCGGTGAAAAATTACGTTTACGCGAGAGTTTCCCCTTCGTTCAAGCTTTGAGCAAACTCGCAGTTAAACAATGTAAAGTGGATATTGGTAAGCTTGCAGTCAATTACTGGCGTGATCACACCGATGTCAGTGAAATTGAAAGCTATATGGCAAAAGAGTTGGCCGATGCCATCGACCATGCTGATGATGTCGCACCGCGTGATGTTGTGCTTTATGGTTTTGGCCGTATCGGTCGCTTATTAGCACGCCTGCTGATTGAACGCACAGGCCGCAGCAATAAGTTAAGATTACGCGCTATCGTATTACGTGGCGGTAAGAAAGGTGATTTAGAGAAACGTGCCAGTTTATTACGTCGTGACTCAGTCCATGGTCCTTTTAATGGTTCTGTGGAAGTTGACGAAGAGAACAATGCCATCATCGCCAACGGTACCTATATCCAAGTGATTTATGCAAACTCGCCTGATGAAGTGGATTACACTAAATACGATATCAGCGATGCACTCGTTGTTGATAACACTGGTATTTGGAAAGATGAAGCGGGTCTTGGTTTACACCTTAAGAGCCCTGGTGCTAGCAAAGTATTGCTGACTGCTCCTGCAAAAGGCGCAATCAAGAACATCGTTTACGGTGTGAATGAAGGCGACATTACCCCAGAAGACATTATCGTTTCTGCGGCAAGCTGTACGACCAACGCTATTACGCCTGTACTGAAAGCTGTGAATGATAAATATGGTATTGAGAATGGTCATGTTGAGACGATTCACTCTTATACCAACGATCAAAACTTGATTGATAACTATCACACCGCTGACCGCCGTGGCCGCAGTGCACCATTAAACATGGTGATCACTGAAACGGGTGCTGCTAAAGCCGTTGCTAAAGCGCTGCCTGTGTTAGCGGGTAAGTTAACCGGTAACGCGATTCGCGTGCCAACGCCAAACGTTTCTATGGCCATCATCAGCATGAACTTGAATGCTGAAACCAGTAAAGATGAGCTGAACGAGTACCTGAAAGATACGGCGCTGCAATCACCGCTACAAAATCAAATCGATTACACCGACTCTACTGAAATTGTATCGAGCGATTTAGTGGGTTCTCGTTATGCGGGCGTGGTTGACTCACAGGCAACTATCGCAGAAGGCAAGCGTGCCATTCTCTATGTTTGGTATGACAACGAGTTTGGTTACAGCTGCCAAGTGGTTGGTGTAATGCAAACTATGTTAGGTTTAACGACGCTATCTCTACCAGCATAAGTTAGCTGCGTAAATCACTAGCGTAAGTAATGCTGAGTCTTCAAAACTGCGCATAATCTTCACATAAAGCGCCCTGTAGGGCGCTTTTGTTTTTCTATACTTATGCAATTTAATTGGGTTCGACGCAATGCTCCTATCAACCACAGCTTTCTGCCGCACTTAATCATCTGCCGCATCGGCGTCAGTAACAGCAAAAAGCCTAAATTGATGAAGGAAACATCAACTTTGCTGACTTGTGGCGGTTTATTGGGCAAACGATGCGGCTTAGATCATTTTTTAAAAATTGTTGATTGACTCTGAGGTCTAAATAGGTAGAATGCCAATCCGCAGTCAGGGGAAAGCATGCCTAGCATGGCTTCTAATGATTAAGCGCAATTATAGGCGACATTAGCTCAGTTGGTAGAGCGATACCTTGCCAAGGTATAGGTCATCGGTTCGAACCCGATATGTCGCTCCAAATTTTAATAAATTTGGCAGTTTGGGCGCGATGGCAGAATGGCTATGCTGCGGATTGCAAATCCGTCGATCTCGGTTCGACTCCGGGTCGCGCCTCCATAGATTAACGTATTAATGACACGATTCCCGTCGTTAATATAAAGAGTTTGCCCGAGTGGTGGAATCGGTAGACACAAGGGATTTAAAATCCCTCGCTGGTAACAGCGTGCCAGTTCAAGTCTGGCCTCGGGTACCAAAAAACAGAAAAGCCCTGACTGATGTCAGGGCTTTTTTGCTTTATAGATCCTCAAAGCCGAATGCCACTGGCTTACTAAGTGCCATTTAAGATGATTACTCGGCTAAGTTAGAATTTGCTATAGATCCCGCTCACATTTTATTCATTCAGTATTGCGTTGTCAGCGCGATTCTTTTCTACAAGATAAAATTACAGGATTTTGTGATCTAGATGTTATAAATAACTTTATTCAAGCAATTTCCCATTTATGCTTATAATTACATAAAAAAATAGAACTTTTACTGTTAAATCTACAATGGCGTAAGAATTTCCCTGAGAAGGTGCTTAAGTCGCTATTCCCCCCTTAAAGACAGTGGTATAAATAAGCCGAAATTTCCCCTACACGCGCATAATTAGGATACGTAGTCATGATTTTCTCTCAAGTATTACTCGCACCCGCAGATCCCATTCTTGGTTTAACTGATACCTTTAAGGCTGATCCCCGTCAGGATAAAGTTAATCTGGGTGTCGGTATTTATAAGGATGAGGCTGGACAAACTCCAGTGCTGGCTTCAGTGAAAAAAGCCGAGGCTATTTTACTTGAGCAAGAGAAGACCAAAAACTATTTAGGCATTGAAGGCGTGCAAACGTATAACCATGTTGTACAAACATTGTTATTCGGTGAGGGCAGTGCATTAATCACTTCTGGCCGTGCTGCCACAGCGCAAGCCCCGGGCGGTACAGGTGCACTGCGTATTGCTGCTGAGTTTTTACTGCGTAATACCGATTCGCACACTATTTGGGTCAGCAATCCAACGTGGGCCAACCATCAAAATATTTTTGAAACCGCGGGTTTAGCCGTTAAAGAATACGGTTATTACAAAGCAGAAGCCCATGATATCGATTTTGATACCATGATGACGGACTTGTCTCACGCGAGTGCAGGCGATGTCGTGTTGCTACACGGTTGCTGCCATAACCCAACCGGTATCGATTTAACCTTGGCGCAATGGGAACGCGTAGCCCAATTGTGTGCCGATAAGAAACTTGTGCCATTGTTTGACTTTGCATACCAAGGTTTTGGGGCTGGAATCGAAGAAGATGCCGCAGGTCTGCGTTTAGTGGCATCAAAAGTGCCGGAGCTGCTGGTTGCTAACTCTTTCTCTAAAAACTTTGGTTTGTACAACGAACGTATCGGCGCCGTAACTGTGGTGGCTGAAGATGCTGATGCTGCCGTGCGTGCCTTTAGCCAAGTGAAACGTACCATACGTGCAAACTATTCTAATCCGCCAGCACATGGCGCGCTGATCGTCAGCACTATCTTAAATGACGCAGCCCTGAAAGCCATGTGGGTGCAGGAAGTCAAAGAGATGCGTGAGCGTATCGCCGAAATGCGTACCCTGTTCGTTGAAAGCTTAAAGGCTGAAGGCGTGACTCAGGATTTTAGCTTTATTTCTCGCCAAAATGGTATGTTCAGTTTCTCTGGTTTGAACAAAGCCCAAGTGGCGCGTTTGAAAGACGAGTTTGGGGTTTATATCGTTGGTTCAGGACGCATTAGCGTTGCAGGCATGACTAAGACCAATATGCCTGTGATCTGCAAAGCGATAGCGCAAGTATTGTAAGGCTTATTAGGTTATAGAATGAGGTTAAAGGAATTTCTCTTTAGCCTTAAACATAAAGGACAGCATTTGCTGTCCTTTATGTTTTTCAGAATGTGCGGGCTATTCAGTGATTAGCAGCTAAGCGCGAGAGGCTCCTGCGATTGCAGCGTGAGCTCAGATTTAATTCGCAGCAGGGCGCTTAATGCATCTAATAGGTTCGCTTGATCATGTAAATTCGGGTTATGGCGATTCTTCAACGGAAAATAGTTAATGAGTGGTCCTAAACGCGTTTGTTCGCCATGACGTAACACTTTGTGAATGATGGGCTTGCCAATCACTTGATGGCACCAAGCGATACGTTGCTCAATACTAAATCGACCCGCGGGTGAGGCTTCCTCTGCAAGGTTATCGATAAAAATCACTTGAGCTTTAGTAGCGGCTAGGCTTTTTGCAAACTTAGGTAATAGCAGCGGCGGCATAATGCTGGTTAAGAAGCTGCCAGGGCCTAAAATGATTAAATCTGCGTGTCGAACGGCCTCACAGGCTTCAAAAGTTGCATCGACCTGTGGCTCAAGGCTGAGCGCGATAGGTGCTTCATCCATACTGTCGACATTGATCTCGCCAAACACTTTACTACCACAGGCTTGCAGAGCCACTAAGTGTGTGGGTTGTTCAGACATAGGGATCAGCCGGGTTTCAATCTTGAGTAAATTACGGATGAGATTAACTGCTTCTAATGGACGAACGCACAGCTGATCAAGCGCCAGTAAAATAAGATTACCCAGATTATGGCCGCTGAGTTCAGTTTCACCTTGGAAACGGTATTCGAATAGTTGTGAGCCGACGGAAGGGCGATTGGCTAGATGGGATAAGCAGTTGCGTAAATCGCCCCAGGCAATACAATCCTGCTCGGCTCTGAGTCTACCGGTCGAGCCGCCGTTATCTGTGGTCGCGACAATTCCCGTTAAACGGCTGCCTAAAAAATCGAGTGACGATAATACTCGGCCTAAACCATGGCCTCCGCCAATGGCGACGACACGTTCAAATTGATTTAACATCAAATGCTGCATCTGGGTTCTTCCTTCCTGAATACCCGAAAATATGAATGTTACTGTCATCACTGATTAAGTACAAAGCGCAATGACGTAAGCGCTACTGTGCAATTTAACTGCGTTAAGGAACCTTAGTATAAAAGCTCAGTCGAAAGCTTGCATCTATTATCGACTGTCATACGGCAAGCACGTATACACGGATTCAGAATCGCGACTTAGGCGCAATATTGTACCTGAGTTAATGAGCCAGATGCGTGATTAATGACAGTGACGGCGGGCACATTTCGTTAAATCTGACAAATAGCTTATAATCCGCCCTTTATTTGCCCAATACGGGCGTCATACTTAAGGTGAACTATTGAAAACGGGTAGAATCGGATCGTTTACATTGGCATTAGCCATGGTCATAGTGGCGATTTTTGCATTGCGCGTTTGGATCATTCCCAACACGAATGATTCATCTAGCATTGCGACCCAACTCGTTGACGCTGTCGATCCTGTTACGCAAGTTCCTGACTTTTCTGCGATCAACGATATCACAGAAAAGAAGAAAGCCTTTTTTGATTTTCTGCGACCGATTGTGCAGCAGCAGAATGCCATCATCTCGATGGAACGCGAGTTTGTCAGTGAAATGCTCGCTTTGGTTGATAATGGCAAGAGTTTATCTGAGACCCAACTCGGGCAACTCAATACGCTATTCGACAAATACCAATATGCGGCACGAAACGTCGATGCTAAATCCTTAGCAAGCTTACTAAAGCGCGTCGATATTGTGCCTGAATCTATGGTGCTGATCCAAGCCGCGAATGAATCCGGTTGGGGCAGCTCACGTTTTGCCCGTGAAGGCTTTAACTTTTTTGGTGAATGGTGTTTTACTGCTGGCTGCGGCATAGTGCCATCTTCACGGGGATCTGGTAAGAGCCATGAGGTGAAAGTATTTTCATCGGTCGACGAGTCCGTTTCGTCCTACATGCGCAATTTAAATTCCAATACAGCCTATGCGCTATTTCGTTCTATCCGTGCCGATTTGCGCTCACAGGAGCTAGAGCCGACAGCGGATCAATTGATTTATGGACTCGTGAATTATTCTGAAAGACAAGAAGCTTATATTGATGAGCTGCTTGATATGTTACGTCATAATGAAAAATATTTGGTGAATGTCGATGTATAAAAAACTGTTGTTTAGTGGCCTCTGTTTACTGGCAACTAGCGCCGCTGCAGAAACTGTATCCCTTGAATATAAAGGTTTTTATGATAGGTTAAAACAAGTCAATAAGGGCAGTTACCAACTTGTAGAAGTGGCTTTTAGTGTTCCAATACAAAAAAACTGTTTGATCCAAAGCGGTTCTATTTCCAGTGAAAAAACATCAACGTCATTGACGTATACCTATGCTCAGCGGTTATTTATTCCCTTAGATGATGATTTAAAAGATCAGCGTGCCTTGGTTAATCTCAATTTTGCTGGCAGTGCTGATGGATGCGCTATCGCGATGCAAGTCAGAGCAAAACAGACATTGGCTGAGTACGATAAAGCGCGTTTACAGCAAATCGTGACCGAAATGGACACGCTGCTTGGTGCTATGCAAGGCTTCCCGATGCGTTATTTTAGGGATCCTATTGCTGGTCTTAACTTTGAATTCCAACCCGAGCAAGAAGTGTATGTACACCTTAATGGCCGTGAACAAGCCGTTAAGGGCAGTTATAAATTAGCCGCGAATGAGCTTGAAAACATCACGACGCTAAGCTTCAGTGCCCAGCCATTAGTCTTGAGTCCTTGGGTGAAGTGATCCTCTTTAGTATCTTGAATTGGCATCTTGAAATAGTCGATTCAGAAGCGCGGGCTCAAAGATAGTGTAGGCAGTCTTAACTTATTTTGTAGCCATAAAAATGCCCACATCATGTGGGCATTTTTGTTTTGCTGGTTTGCTGATTTAACTTATTTACTGATTAGGGCGCTAGTTTCAGCCTTAATTAGACTTCGTAAGTGTTAACAATATCAATGCGTTTTGCTGCATCTAAATCAATACGGCCGCTGTTGGCGATATCTAGGAAATCGAATGCGGGCAGATTGGCTTCGGCAACATCGCCACGCAGAGGCGCATCTGGATCACGCGTTAGAGACACAAAGTCGAACTGTTCACGGTCAACACCCTGTGATGGTGCGGTGTTTTGCATAGCGGTGAAAATTGTTTCAATACGACCAGGATACTGTTTATCCCACTGATTCAACATGTCTTTGACAGCGGCGCGCTTTAAGTTTTCCTGCGAGCCACACAAGTTACAGGGGATGATTGGGAATTCTTTTAAGTTGGCATATTCTTCGAGATCTTTCTCGCGGCAATAGGCAAGTGGCCGAATGACCACGTTAGCGCCGTCATCTGACAGTAGCTTAGGAGGCATAGCTTTCATCTTGCCGCCAAAGAACATATTCAAGAACAAGGTCTCAATAATATCGTCCCTGTGGTGGCCAAGGGCGATTTTAGTGGCGCCAATACGCTGGGCAAAGCCATAGAGCGTACCGCGTCGCAGGCGAGAACACAGGGAGCAGGTGGTTTTGCCTTCAGGGATCTTGTCTTTCACTATCGAGTAAGTGTCTTTCTCGAGGATGTGATAGGGCACATTGAGCTTATCTAAATAGGCGGGCAATACATGCTCCGGGAAGCCTGGTTGCTTCTGATCTAAATTAACCGCAATGATTTCAAACTGAATGGGTGCACGTTGCTGCAGATTCATCAAAATATCGAGCATTGCATAGCTGTCTTTACCGCCACTAAGGCAGCACATGATCTTATCGCCATTTTCAATCATATTGTAATCGGCGATAGCGCTACCCACTTCACGACGCAGACGTTTCTGTAATTTATTCAGACGGGTAGTTTGTTTTTTTGATAATTCTTCAGACATTGGATTTGCCGTAACTTCAGATATAGCTTCAAGCATAAAAAAGCGCCCAGTAACTCAGTTTCAGGGCGCGTATTATTCCAGCTATCTTTGGCGGGGTAAAGTGCCGCGTATCGCTTAGGCTTCTTCTAACGGTGATTTGTAACCGTCGGGTTTGATGGCCAGTAAATCGCAGTTGATGCTATCGATAACATGCTCTGCAGTATTGCCAATCAGTGCCGCTGAAAATCCGGTGCGACCGACAGTGCCTAAGATCACTAATTCGGCATCGAGTTTTTCAGCAAGCTCAGGGATCACATCCTCAGGCAAACCTTCTTTTACATGGCAATGATTTGGATCGATATCATAAGCGCCAGCAAGGTAACTCACGCGCTGCTCATGCTGCATGCGAATGGTTTCGTTGTAGGACTGGGCATCAAAGTCTGGTAATTCAATGGCTAGGTTTACCGGCGTACCGGGATAGCCATTGACTAAATGCACTTCGGCAGAGAACTTATCCGCTAAATCTTTTGCATGCTCGATGATTTTACCGTTAAGCATTTGATGATCGGTATCTTCGGTTGCTACATTCACAGCGCAAAGGATTTTTCCCGCTGCTGGCCAGTCATGGGCTTTCACCATCAACACAGGCACAGGGGCTTTACGCATTAAATGCCAATCGGTTGGGGTGAAGATCACCGCTTTGAGTTTGTCGTGGGCATGGGTGCCTTTAACAATCAAATCGTATTGCCCTGAAATTGCATGATTAATAATGCTTTCGAAGGGGCGGTTATGCCAAATGACTTGGGTATCAATATTGAGTTGCAGATGAGTATAAGCGGCGAGTAAGTCTTGGATCCAAGCGAGACGTTGATCTATGACGCCTTGACGCATGGCTTCGCGCTCTTGATTCGACAGAATCGAAGTCATCTCATAGGAAAAGTCGAAGATAGAAAGAAACACAGTGACTTGAGCGTTGCATTTACTGGCCAAGGTCACCGCTCGTGCGAGGGCAACTTGATTCTCTGTGGTAGGGTCAACCACAACCAGTATTTTTTGATAATCCTTCATGTGAGGTTCCTTTAGTCATAGGCTCAATATCATCATGAGCCTTTGGCAGTTAGCTGTATTGTTCTAGATCAAACTCATTCGAAATTGATTAAAACTCGCTTAAAAATCATGCCTTAATCTGTTTGACATGTCTAGCCAGTCCCGGTTTTTCAATTGAATTGTTCTTGCCATTCATGACAAGGACCTAGCGCGTAACTCTCTTGCACTTAACTATCATGCTGCGCTTAACTTTATTGCAGCAAACACTCTTGCGGTGAACTATCTCGCTATGCGCGAATTACCCGCTAACAGATTCAGCTCTTGCGAGTCGAGGATAGTGATGTACTTTCCCTTAACTTCAATCAAGCCTGATTTTTGGAAACGCCCAAGTAAGCGACTGATGGTCTCTACGGTCAAACCGAGATAATTACCAATGTCACCGCGGGTCATGGTTAAGCGGAATTCTTTGGGCGAGAAGCCACGGCTACCAAAACGATTAGCCAGATTACTGATAAAGGCTGCCAGACGTTCTTCGGCATTTTTCTTGCTGAGTAGCAGGATCATTTCTTGATCGCTCATGATCTCATTGCTCATCAGGCGCATGATCTGCTGACGCAATTTAGGCATAGTGCCTGAAAGTTCATCGAGGATGTTAAAGGGGATTTCACAGACCATGGAGGTCTCGAGTGCCTGTGCAAAACTCTGGTGCAACTGGGCGTGGATACCGTCAAAACCAATCACATCACCCGCTAAGTGGAAGCCGGTGATCTGCTCATCGCCTTGCTCGGTAATAGTGTAACTTTTGATGGTGCCAGAGCGGATCGCAAACAGGGATTTTAACGCATCACCCGATTTAAAAATTTGCTCGCCTTTTTGGATCGGCTTTTTACGCTCGATAATATCATCGAGCTGATCTAGCTCACTTGCATTGAGGGTAAAAGGAATACAAAGGGTACCCATACTGCAATCGTGACAATGGATTGTGCATCCGCTAGCGGCAGGACGACGATTCTTATTTTGTTCAATTGTCATGTTGATTCTCAAGTTTATCCACTGCAGCCATGTTAAACCAATTCACTCACTTGGGCTAGTTTAGCTGCGCGAGTGCGATATATAAAGTTTGACCACCAAACGCAATTAACAGTAAGCCGCTCAATAGTCTAACGGTTTTCTGTTGAACCCAAGCAGCGAGTCGTTTTGCTGCCACGCCAGCACTCAATAGGGCGGGTAAGGTGCCAAGTCCAAAGGCCAACATAATCAAGGCGCCTTGGCTGGCAGAGCCTGATGCAACCGACCAAGTTAAGGTGCTATAGACGAGGCCGCAGGGCAGCCAGCCCCAAATGAATCCCGCCATAACCGCTTGGCTCGGATTTTCAATAGGAACAAGGCGTTGCGCTATGGGTTTTAAATATTGCCATAACCATTGACCAACGCGCTCAATCTGCACGATTCCAACCCAAATTTTGGCGATATACAGCCCAGTTGCGATCATCATCAGTCCGGCAAAGATACGCAGCACAATCAGATACGTATCCAGTTCAAATAAGTGACCAAGACCAGCCGCCGAAGCGCCCACTAAAGCGCCCGCTAAGGTGTAACTCAAAATACGCCCAAGGTTGTAACTCAGTAGATACTTGAGCTGATGCGCCAGCAGATTACCTGTTTTGCCATTGGGGATTTGGGCTGAGAAAGCGCCCACTAAACCGCCACACATGCCAAAGCAATGTGCGGCGCCCATGATACCTACCAGAAAAGCCCCAGTGACATTGTACTCAATCACAGCGGCATGCCTCTTTCTTGCGCTGCTTCGGCTTTCTCTTTTTCAGGCACGGGATGGCTGTTTGGTTTAACAGTGTCTTCGTCGAATAATATCGACACACTTTGGCGGTCTAAATCGTCAAATTGTTCCGATTTCACCGCCCAAAAAAATACCATTACAGCGATGGCGACAAAGATCATGGCAATGGGGATAAGCACATAAATAATTTCCATAATGACCTCTTACTATTCTGGTTTTACTTTTATTGTGATCACACTTTAACCCGCAATAATCTCAGGCTATTACCGACCACAATCAAAGAACTCGCCGACATGCCAATGGCGGCGATATAAGGTGCCACATGGCCAGTGACGGCTAAGGGCAAAATTAGGGCGTTGTAACCCAGCGCCCACGCTAAATTTTGTCTGATAATCTGTGTTGTCAGTTTCGCAACGCTGACGGCTTGGGTGAAGCGGGACAGATGATCCCCAAGTAAAATCAGATCGGCACTGTTTTTCGCGATAGCACTGCCGCTGCCCATGGCCACCGACAAATCGGCGCCCGCAAGCACAGGCGCATCGTTGATGCCATCGCCAAACATGGCAACCCGTGTATGCTGTTGTAATCGGGTCACGAGGGCAAGTTTATCTGCAGGCATTAAGCCGCTGTGCACATCGTCAATCCCAAGCTCTTTTGCCAGTTGATGCACGTGTCCTGAGCTATCGCCGCTGGCAATACTGATGCGGCAACCTTGCTGCTTTAACATTTCAACCGTGGCTTTGCTGTCTTGGCGAATATTGTCTTGAATTTCAAAGCTTGCCAGTACTTCAAGCTGTTCATTGCATGAACGTGCTAACCAAATCTTTTGGGCTGGGTCACGAGTATCAATACTCGCGCCGGTAAATACGGCATTGCCAATTAAGTAATCAGTGCCATCAATACGACCTCGAACGCCAAAGCCGACTTTATGGTGAACCTCTTCGGCAACCAATGCATTATCTGCAAACACGGTAAATGCCGCTGCAATCGGGTGGCGAGAGCCGGTTTCCAGCGCTGCGGCAATGGCTAAGGCTTGCGTCTTGGTTAAATCGGCCATGCACTGCGTTTGCCCGATAGAGAGGGTACCACAGGTGAGGGTGCCGGTTTTATCAAAGACAACATGTTTGATCTGTGGCAGTTTTTCAAATACACCGGCTTTGCGAGTAATAATCCCAAGGCGAGTGAAAATAGCGGTCGCGCAGGTGACAGCGGTCGGTGTAGCCAGTGCTAAGGCGCAAGGACAGGTAGCAACCAAAACCGATAGCGTTACCCAAAAGGCATCCTCTGGGGAAATTTGATGCCAAACCAAATAGGTGATTGTCGCTATGGTCAGGATAGTGCCCGAGAAATAGCGCGATAACTTATCGGCTAATAGCGCAATTGCAGGTTTAGTATTGGATGCAAGCTCTTGCAGTCGAATAATCTCAGCCACAAGTTGGTCTTGCCCTAGCGCTGTGACGCTAACTTTGATGGGTTGGTCGACGTTGATTGTGCCTGCGTAAACTTGGCTAGCAACAGTTTTTTCTATTGGCATTTGCTCGCCAGTGAGCATAGCTTCATTGATGCTAGTGTGACCTTCAATCACCACACCATCGGCTGCAATCATTTCCCCCGGTTTGACGAGGATCACATCATTGAGGCGTAATTTTTTGGCGGGAATTTCTTCCTGACCATTGTCGTTCACTAGGTGCGCCGTGAGCGGCACTAACTTATGCAAATTACTGGAGCTGACCGAGGCCTTTTGCCTGGCCTTTTGCTCGAAGTAGCGCCCGAGTAACAGGAAGAAGGTAAACATGGACACAGATTCAAAATACACTTCGCCGGTGCCATTTACTGTGGCAAAACAGCTGGCAACGTATGCGCCGCCAATCGCAATGGACACAGACACATCCATATTGAGTTTGCCGCTGAGTAAGGTACGAATCGCACTGAAATAAAAGGGCTGCGCCGAGTAAAGCACCACGGGTGTGGCAAAAATCATGCTAACCCAACGGAAATAATCCCGATATTGCACATCTAAATCGGTGAAATAGCCTGTATAGAGGGCGAGGGCGAACATCATCACTTGCATGGTCGCAAAACCCGCTAAGCCTAAGCGCAATAAAAACTTACGGCTATTGAGTTTGTTATTGAGCTCTTGTTCATCGACTTGATAGGGCGCGGCTTGATAACCGATGCGGCTAATTTGCCCAAGGATATCGCTGAGTTTTACCGTGCGTTTATCCCAACTGATCATCGCCCTTTGGGTGGTCGAGTTGACGAGCACTTGGCTCACGCCCGTTAGTTGTTTTACTTTGTGCTCAATTAACCAAGCACAGGCCGCGCAGGTGATGCCATCGATAGAAAGTGACACTGACTCGATATTGTCCTCAGAATGGACAAAGTCTTGCTGCACTTCGGGTAAATCATAGGCACTAAACTGCGTTAAGGCTTCGGGGACGAGGGCGTTCTGCTTACTGCCGGGTTCAGTGCGGAACTTGTAGTAACTGAGTAATCCCGCATCCACAATCGCCTGAGAAACCGCCTGGCAACCAGGGCAACACATGAGTTCATCACGATCATTAATGCGAGTCACAAACTGCTGGCCCGTCAGCACGGGCTCTTGGCAGTGAAAACAACTTGGATGTGTCATAGCAATTCTTATTTAACTAAATCAATTCAACCACAATCAGTTCAGCCAAAGTTGGACATGATCTTTTAATTCAACGCGTTGGTGAATGCGCCATTTGCCATCGTAACTTTCAAGACGCACTTCCCAAGGGCCGAACAGTGTGGCAGGCACGGTAATGCGATACACATTACTGGCATCGGCTGTAGCGGTGAGCTTGATGTCTCTGTCGGCAATGGTTGGATGGTAGAACTCGACTCTCAGCGCAGCTTGAGAAGCGGGACCACCTTGTTGCGTCAGCAGAATTTCATTATTAGTTTGTTCGAGTAAAAAATTCATGCCTATTTGTTTGGCATACTTTACTTTACTTAAGTCCATATTAATGGCTTTGCCATCTTTGTAGTAATCCTCGGCGACTAAAGAGTCCGAGTTCGTAAGGGCAATTTTTAGTGTGGTAAAACTTGCGACGACGGCACATAAAGGAAGAATAATTAAAAACCAAGGCCAGAACTGCTTATACCAGGCTTGTTGTTCGCTCATGTCAGATACCCATTCAAAAAATTTGCGCCATTTTACCGTTAAAAGACGGTTTTAGCACTTTAAAAAAAAGGCCTCGAAGTCTTCGAGGCCTTAGCATTACTCACATCTAATTACTTGTTTGACAAGCTATAAACATAAGCTGCGATCACGTGAACTTTCTCTTCACCGAGAACGTCTTTCCAGGCTGGCATGACACCAGCACGGCCGTGTTTGATCGTTTCTTCGATCACGCCGCGGCTACCGCCATATAACCAAACATCGTCAGTTAAATTCGGAGCACCCATGAACTTGTTGCCTTTAGCGTCCATACCATGACACGCGAAACAACCTTTCATGAATGAGCCTTGACCTTGAGCGGCGAGTGTTTCATCGTGCTCACGACCAGACAATTTAACAACGTATTCAGCTAAACCCGCAATTTCGCTGTCATCAATTGGCAAACCACCTTTTGGCGGCATCATGCCATGACGACCACCCATGATAGTGGTTTTAATCGTGGCCAAGTCGCCACCATATAACCAGTCACCATCGGTGAGATTAGGGAAGCCTTTGCTACCACGTGCGTCAGAGCCATGGCACTGTGCGCAGTTTTGTAGGAACAAACGGCCGCCCACTTTCAATGCTTCTTGGTTTTTCACTAATTCTTCTAGTGGTGTTGCCAAGTAAGCCGCGAAGATTGGGCCATATTTTTCATCAGCGTGTTTTACTTCTTGGTCATACTGAACATAACGGCCTTCTTTTGCGGCAAGCTCAATGGCTGCGGCAGAGTCGGCTTTAATACCTTGCTCAGTACCAATGCTTTGGTTAGAACTGGTCCAGCCTAAAAGGCCTTTGTAGTTACCTAAACCAGGAAATAAGGCTAGATAGATCAAGCCAAACACGATAGTGATATAGAACATATAACTCCACCATTTTGGCAGTGGGTTATTGAGTTCTTCAATACCGTCGAAACTGTGACCCATGGATTCGCCTTCTTTTACGTCTGTGGTGTTCTTAGAACACACACGCAGTAATAGAAAACATCCCGCGATCACAATTAACGAGAGTACGCTAATCCAAACACTCCAGAAGCTACTCATCACTTATTCTCTCCTGAGTCCTTCGATACCTTGCTGACTTCCTCATCGGAAAACACAAGGTTAGCTGCTTCATCAAAAGATTTTTGACGACGCGAGCTATATGCCCAAGCAAATATACCGACGAAGGTCAGCATCACAATGATGGTTAAAATGCCTTGTAATGTGCCGTAATCCATATATTGCCTCCTTATTTGAGTGCGTGACCCAAAGACTGAAGATATGCAATCAAGGCTTCCAGCTCTGTCTTACCTGCAACAGCTTGCTGTGCGCCTGCGATTTCTTCATCGGTATAAAGATCATTACCTTTGTAACCGCCTTTATGCATGTTACGTAGGATAGTCATCTTATCGCCCGTCAGTTCGCCGTCTAACTTGTTTTCGGCTAACCATGGGAACCCTGGCATATTCGATTGAGGTACTACAGCACGAGGATCGATTAAGTGAACTTCATGCCATTTATCGCTGTAACGACCGCCAACACGGGCAAGATCAGGACCTGTACGCTTAGAACCCCATTGGAATGGATGATCCCAAACCGATTCACCCGCGACAGAGTAGTGACCATAACGTTCAGTTTCTGCACGCAAAGGACGGATCATCTGGCTGTGACAGTTATAACAACCTTCACGAACATAGATGTCACGGCCTTCAATTTGCAGAGCAGTGTATGGCTTTAAACCTTCCACTGGCTCAGTCGTATCTTTTTGAAAAATCAACGGTGTGATTTCAACGAGACTACCGAAACTGATAGCGATAACGGTAAAGATCGCTAACAAACCGATGTTTTTTTCAACTATCTCATGATTAAATTTCATCGAGTTTGCTCCTTTAAGCCGCTGTTGGTTCAGCCAATGCTGGCAATGAATCTTTAGAGGCTTTCACAGTACGGATCACGTTGTATGCCATGATCAGCATACCGGTCAGGAAGAAACAACCGCCAAGGAAACGTACAAAGTAGAAAGGATATGAAGCTTCAAGACTTTCAACAAAGCTATAAGTCAAAGTACCGTCAGCATTCACTGCGCGCCACATTAGACCTTGCATTACACCTGAAATCCACATAGAGACGATGTAAAGCACAGTACCAATAGTCGCTAACCAGAAATGGACGTTGACTAACTTGATGCTGTACATGCGGCCGTGGCCGAACAATACAGGGATCAAGTGATACAGAGAACCGATAGACACCATTGCAACCCAGCCTAGCGCGCCGGAGTGAACGTGACCAATAGTCCAGTCTGTATAATGTGATAGTGCGTTAACTGTCTTAATTGCCATCATCGGGCCTTCGAAGGTAGACATACCGTAGAAAGACAGAGAAACGACTAAGAAACGCAATACAGGGTCAGTACGCAGTTTATGCCAAGCACCAGACAAGGTCATGATACCGTTAATCATACCGCCCCAAGAAGGTGCGAATAGGATCAGTGACATCACCATACCTAAAGACTGAGTCCAGTCAGGTAAAGCTGTGTAATGTAAGTGGTGAGGACCAGCCCAAATATACAGTGCGATCAAAGCCCAAAAATGGACAATAGATAGACGGTAAGAGTACACAGGACGACCCGCTTGCTTAGGTACGAAGTAATACATCATCCCCAAGAAGCCTGCGGTTAATAAGAAACCTACAGCGTTGTGACCATACCACCACTGCACCATAGCATCGACAGCGCCGCTATACAGAGAGTATGACTTGAACAGACTGACTGGTACTGCCATAGAGTTAACTATGTGTAGCACGGCAACGGTAATAATAAAGGCACCAAAGAACCAGTTCGCCACGTAAATATGCGAAGTCGTTCGTTTGATAATAGTACCGAAGAACACAATAGCGTAGGACACCCAAACGATAGTAATTGCGATATCGATAGGCCATTCTAATTCAGCGTATTCTTTACCTTGGGTGAAACCCATTGGCAAAGTGATAGCTGCTGACAGAATGATGGCTTGCCATCCCCAAAACGTAAATGCGGCTAACTTAGGTGCAAATAGTCGGGTTTGACAGGTGCGTTGTACGACATAATAGGATGTTGCAAAAAGGGCTGATGTACCGAACGCGAAGATCACCGCATTGGTGTGTAATGGTCGCAAGCGACTATACGTTAACCAAGGTGTGTCAAAGTTCAGCTGAGGCCAGATTAACTGAGCCGCAATTAATACGCCGACTGACATACCAACAATACCCCACAAAACTGTGGTTAAGGCAAATTGGCGGACAATGGCGTAATTGTAATCAGCGCCTGTTGGCTGGGAATGGTTCATCATAATGCTTCCACTGCTTATTACTTTTACTTTTAGTAAAGACAAGCTTTACCTGTTATAAAATGACATAAAACTCAGCTTCCCTATTAAGGTTGCTGAGCTATGTCAATGCGTTACCCTGCATATTTTTGCTCAAATATGAGGTTTCGTAATGATACTTGAGCAATATCAAAAAAGATACCAAAGAAGGGGTGTAGAAAGTTGATCTAGATCAACCTACGCCATAGAATGTTAACATATTGCGTCATAAGGTTAATCTTTGTGCTAAATCGTCCTAATCTCTATTTATTCATCGCGTTAATTCTCATCAATCTCACAGCTTGTACTGAAGATGCTAAGCAAGTCACACATAAAAGCAGCTCTGATCCTTCTCTCTGTCAATTTTCGGCAGGGGATTGCGTTAAACAAGTGGACGATATCAAACTTGCTATTAGCCTATCGCCAGCGAATGCCCCGAGCGAAAAGCCATTAACATTAAGGCTGTTAGCTTCAACGCCTATCAAAAATGTGCAAATTCGTTTAGAAGGAAGAGATATGTTTATGGGGGTTATTCCTATAAATGTGAAGCAAACCGATGAAATGACCTATATTGGTCAGATGGTATATGGCTCCTGCAGCAGTGGTTATATGGTTTGGCGCGGTTTTGTAAGTTTTGAAGCAAATGGCGAAACCAAAGCGACAGTGTTTGATTTTCTCGCTGATGACAATGGCTAAGACTGGTTTGATAATTCCTCACATTGCCTTCAAAGCATTCGGACAATTACCTCTGGTTAGCGCAGCTTAATTGTCTTTCCAGTTGTCTTTTACTTTGACAAAAATATCCACATTATCAATAAAGAGCTGTAATAAGTGCGGATCAAAGTGTTTCGCAGCGCCTTTACGCATTTCAGCTAACACTTCTTCTAAAGGCCAGGCCGTTTTATAACAGCGGGCATGGGAAAGTGCATCAAATACATCTGCGATGGCAACAATGCGCGCGAAAATGTGAATTTCGTCTTGTTTTAAATTGGCTGGATAGCCAGAACCATCATATTTTTCATGGTGTTGTAGTGCAATAATTGATGCCGCCTTTAATATGGGTCGCTCAGAATTTGCCAAAATCTGATGGCCAATCGTAGGATGCTGACGCATGACTTTCCATTCTTCATCATCTAACTTGCCAGGTTTGAGCAGAACCGCATCGGGGATCGCTATCTTACCTATGTCATGCATAGGTGAAGCACGGCGTAGTAAATCAGCTTCGTATTCAGGTAAACCAGCGAGTAAGGCCAACTGAGAGCAATATTCTGCCATACGTTTCACATGGTTTGCGGCTTCTTTTGAGCGGCTTTCAACCACATCCCCTAAACGTAGAATGAGTTCAGACTGGGTATCTTCGACTTCTTGATTGAGCAGTAAATTTTCAAATGCAACGCCGACGTTGATAGCAAAAATATCAATAAGTTTCTTGTCAAGATCATCAATTTTATCGATACCATCCATATACAGTAGATTGATTAACCCGCTTTTTGTGGGGAAGTAACCGATAAAGCAATTGTCTTCATACAGGCAGCGTTTTTGCGTGATCGCACTGCGCAGTAAGCGGTCGATATGCTCTGGTAATTGAGTAATATGGGATTTATTTGAGAATTGGCCTGTGCCTGCGAGGATTTCTATGTTCACAGGATCCAGATGACCGCTTATGGCATCGATGGCATTACACGTTAGCAATAAGGTTTCAGAATCCAGATTGAGTAGGGTGGCGACTTGAGTTAGCAGACCATCTGCAAATTTATGCAGGGTGCGCAGCTCAAATAATCCAGATGTAGCTTCTAGCACCCTTTCTAGCCCTTTACGGTGATTTATTTGGGTGCGCCTTGCTTGTTCAATTTCCATAATATCGCGGTAAGAACGTAGGGCAGAGTAGACGCTGGTCATCAGTTTACGGGAATCGAGTTCAGCTTTGGCTTTGTAATCATTAATATCATAATTAACGATAACGTCTTCTTCAGGTGCTTGACCTGGCTGGCCTGTACGCAGGATTAGTCGAGTGGTTTTATTTTGCAGTTCTTCGCGGATCCATTTTACTAATTCTAAGCCCGCATGATCACTCTCCATCACAACATCAATAAAGGCGATGGCGATATCATGTTCCTGATTCATCAACTCTTTTGCTTGTTCGGCACTGTAGGCATTGATAAAAGTAAGCGGGCGGCCTTCGAGTTTAAAGCGGGAGAGGGCAAGCTTAGTGACGGTATGAACATCAGGTTCATCATCGACCACTAATACCTTCCAAGGGATACCTGATGCAGTTGTCTCGGTAAGCTTTTTACCGGAAAACAGCGGATTTTTCTTTGCAAGATCAATCAGCATTCGATACCTCATTCAAATAAAAATAATGATCACATAATCAGTGTAGTAGACACATTTCAATGCAGTGCAAATTCTTACATTAAATAGCGAGGTGAGTGGCAAACCTTAAATTGAGTTATTGATAACAGTTATCATTTGTGTATTCTGTTCATATCACACACTGATTAGCGGGTAAGGGCATGAGCCACCAAATTAATTTGTCGATTTCAACGCATAAACTGGCACAGCTTATACATGATGGGCACCTCTGTGCGGCAGATTTTAGGTGCTTGGATAGTCAGTCTAAACAGCAAGTGTGGCAGTTATGCTTAATTTGTTGTCAAAAGCGTATTACATGCCAGAAATGTACATTGTCCAGTTGTACTCAAAATCTGACCCTAGTTGATGCCGATAAATAACGTTATCGGCATTTGCGTTTAAGTATTATCATATCAGAAACCCTTATAATTCAGATGCAATATGCAACTTCCTCCCGTAATCCCATTATTTGACTCATTTGAATTCATACAAGTTGGCAATAGTGTCGTTAACCAATATATCACCCAAATTAGCATGAAAAAGGTGGCCGATGCGGGTTTAGTGATTGAGCACGCCAGTGATTGGCTGTTTGAGCAAAAGCATAACGAAAACAACTATAAAGCCTATCGCAGCGAGCTCACGACATTTCTTCATTGGTGTTTTGATGTGGTTTCAATGTCGCCCATAGAAGTCACACGCAAAGATATGAGCCATTACGTGGATTACTGCCAAGCGCCGCCCATAGCACTAATTGGCTATTTTAATGTGCCACAATTCAAGCTCGATAAAATGCGTGATGAACGGGTTCCAAACCCACAGTGGCGGCCATTTGTCGGTAAAAAGCGACTCGGACAAATCCAGCCTTATGCGTTAAGCGACAATGCGTTAAAAACAAAAATGGCCATTTTGTCTTCGTTTTACTCGTACCTGACAAGTGAAGAATATTGTGAGCGTAATCCTGCGCAGATCTGGCTGAATCACAGTCGGTTCGCGGCCAATCGGCAATATCAGCGCCAGAGTCATGAAGAGGAAAACAGCCTCGCATTCACTGAATTGCAGTGGTCATACATTATGGCAACTGTAACCGCGCTGGCAGAAGCATCGCCAGAATTACATCAAAGAAGTTTATTTCTGATTTCATTGATTTATTGCTGCTATTTACGCATCTCAGATGTGTCTGCACGTGCAGGTTATTCACCGGTGATGGATCAGTTTAAGCACAATCAACAAACGGGTATTTGGAGTTTTCATATTCCATTGAGTAAAGGCGGTAAAAGGCGCAGCGTGGCAATTTCCAAAGCTTTGCTCGATGCTTTAGTTAAATATCGTCAGTTTTTAGGATTAGCGGATTATCCAGCGCCAAACGAGAACCATCCTTTGTTTGTACGGCACAAAGCCGCTGGCCGCGGTCGAGATGTCGGAATCCTCAATGCCAATCTTGGCATTCGTCATGTTCGTGATGAAATTCAAAGTATTATCAACCTAGCAGCAGAAAGTATTGAAGCCGATGGCTTTGCACAAGACTGTGCGCAAATGCGTAAACTCACGGCCCATAATATTCGCCACACAGGCATTACACACGACATCAATATCAACCGCAGACCGTTATCCCATGTACAAGCCGACGCTGGCCACGAGAGTATCGACACCACATCGCAGTATTTGCACACAAGCCAAATCGAACGTCATGAAAGTGCATTTAATAAACCAATCGATCATTTAAAAGGCATAGAGTAACTAAGTAAGCCATGGCTTATTGTTTATGGCCACACAGATTGAGAATCTCAGGCACTACATAATAACCATGTTATTCAAGGGTATGGAGATTTAGTAAAACGGTATCCATATCACATGAGAGTCGCATCTACGATAGAAGACTTCTGATTGAATGGTGCATAAGTATCAATAGGTTAGATTACATCCTAGATATGAGTATAAGAGGAAATCTCAGTCTGCCGCGAAATCTCATTCTGAGTGGCCACGAACACATGTTCGTGGTCACACAGAATGAGAATCTCAGGCAGCCGTAATTGAACTTATTCAATGACTTGATGGTTTAACAAAATAACAACATTGCCATTCAAGTTGAGATTTTTGAACATTTTTGCCACCTAAATTGAGATTTATTTTTCACATTAAAATCAATGACTTGGTGGCAATCTTGTGCATTATTCACCGCCGATCTATTCATTCTCCACAAATCAAATATCAAGTCAACGCATATCGGATTGCTTCAAGGTTTCTACTTACATATGTTGTAGGTGTGGTAAGTGAGCCGCCGACAATGCAGGCGTATATTTAAAAATCTAAACGAATTGAAATTTGCGCGAATAAAACGCCATGATTTAAATCGTATCTGAGTGCGGAGGTCTGCTACATATATTTGGAACGGATATTGGGTGCAGGACGATATTGCTTTAATGAGTTAAGCGATGGGGATAATAAGTGGGATTTATATGAATGGCTTTCAGCTTAAAGCCCACATCATTACCGATGACGAATGTGGGTTTTAACCTTAGTGTCT
This sequence comes from Shewanella sp. SP2S2-4, assembly GCF_031932025.1. Classification (NCBI taxonomy): domain Bacteria; kingdom Pseudomonadati; phylum Pseudomonadota; class Gammaproteobacteria; order Alteromonadales; family Shewanellaceae; genus Shewanella; species Shewanella sp. SP2S2-4. The sequence goes on along the minus strand of NZ_JAUOER010000017.1, from coordinate 9,378 downwards.
ATGCTTTAATTTAAATCGTAAGCATTTTATATATAGGTTTTAACAGGTAATATTGCTTCATTATATGAGTGATAACTGCATCGGTTTTTGTTGCTGGCGTATTTGTAGTACATCTTCAAATTGGCAAAGTGCTAGACTGCCGGCACGCGCGACGCGAGGAGGGCGAAGTTTACCCATTTTTCTAAGTGCGTGAAGTAGCTCCATGGGTAAGCCTGTTAATGATACCGCTTTCTCTAGGGAGATAGCGTCATATTGCCGCTTGCTAAAGACGTCCTTTGCAAACCGTATAAAAGACGCCGGTTCGCACCAGATAGCACGTCGTAAATTGTGACCTTCGCCATATCCTAACTGCAGGCGGCCTTCTTTGAATCCTATGAGAATGTCATACATTTCAACATCATTATGCACCATGACCTCCGTGAGTGTTGATAAGCACACCATGCCAGGTTGGATGTCGTTACCGACTAACAACTGGAAAATAGGTGCGACATCAATTTGGCTATTATGGTGAAGTCTGCTTTTACGTGCATGTTTCACTAAATTAACGTGTTGAAGCAGCTGCAATTCTTCTGGCCTCAGCTCAAGTAGCCGAGATGCTTTTCCAAATGGAAGCCATTGTTCTGTCACCGAAAGAGCAATGCCATCTGCGGGGGTAGCTGGGATAACAATATCTAACGTAGCGGCAGGCCACGTGCAGGAAAGTGTTTCAAGGAACTGCACAATAGCCACACTGCGGATATTGTGAGGTAGTAAAGATGAGGTTGCCTGAAGTGTCTTTTGTACCCACTCTCTAAAAAATGCATTATCCGTTAATAACCGATACCCCTGTTCGAGCATGTTTTCATAAAATGGCAGTGAAGCATAGGCGTTCGGTTTGAGCGCCATGATGTGCTCTTTTTCCAATACCAGTGCGGCATAGAGGCAATCTGACACTTGAGCCTCACTCAATGAACGTACATTTTTTGACGAGGGTTTCAGTTGTACCCCGCATCGAGGGGAAGTACAGTGGCCTTTTATAAGTGGAATATCCCAAGCAAGGCTTTCGTAACACGTGGGGCATTGACTCGTCAGTGCAGATTGGTGTTTGGAGCAGGCATGACAAAACGGATTTTGCACTTCCGTTAACAGGTAGCCATCTTCATTCAAGCATTGAATACACACTTTAGGGTTGAGTTGAATGTTGCGGTTAAACATCGGATTGATAATCGTAGAAAACACATCACCTTGGCTTATTGGTATGCCAAATTTAGCATTCAGAGCCGGTGTAATTTGAAGCTTAATAATGTTATTTTGCTCAGCTGACGACACCATACTCCCAATCCTTGCGTAACCATTAACGCGCGCTAAACGAAGAAGGTAACTGATGCTAACTTCATCAGGTTTTCTCTGTGGCGAAAAGGCTAAAGACACGTTTTCAACTCCCGCTTTAATTTCTGGTATTCATGTGTGACCGCAGCGTCTATTGCCCTATAGCTATATTCAGACTCATCAAAGGGATTATTGACGTTTTGGCTGTAAATATAAAAGTTCGCTTTTAAACGCATCATCAGTGTGTGGCGGTCTTTGATATGACTCATATCTTCACGCATGAATAAGCCATCAAGGGTACTGAAGCTGCGCTCCATATAGGCAACGTAAAGTCTATCTAATAGCTCTTTATCCTCGATACCAATTTGAGGAGCGCTGATTTGCTGTAGAAAGCTGTTGATACAATCAACCCATTCTTGCGTTCTCGGTAAGATACGATGCAGCTTTACTGACCTCAGCATTCGGCGACTGAGTTGCTCGTTGTCGTCGACGGTTTTATCCACTTCGCCGAAGGTCAGGAGTCGCATGGCCCGCTCACTACCGATAAAGACAATTGAACAAGTGAGCGTGTCGAGTAGGGCGCAGAAGTATTTCAACATGTCTAATGCAATTTTCCCTTGTTTAGCAGGAAAAACCTGTTGAATTTCATCAAGAATAATGAGCTCGACACCACGTGCTTTAATCAGAAATCGAAATTGCTTATCTAACTCACCCGCGGCAACTTTACCTATGGGGGGCTGCACGCCTAATTCCGTTATCAACAGTCGCAAAATATCATCAACTTTGCTTTTCGCTTCTTGAAAACGGTAAGTGAATATCGGCAGACGAATGTGGTCGACTTCTTTCACCGGAGGATACTGAGCGGCATAGCATTCAGCGATGTAGGTTTTGCCTTCGCCCGATTTACCATAAATGAGCACGCCTTTTTTATTATTGGGAAGGTGACACATTTGATGAACTCGCCCAATTTGTTCATGCGCGTGTTTAACCAATGTATGTTTAACAATAAAGGTGTCTACAGGTGTAGGTATGCTGACTACCATAAGGCTTTAGTGTCCCTTTGCGTGTTATCAATGATTTGTTCTGGTTCATTCAGTTGGCTTGCACGTTGTTTGTCAGCCAATTCAGTCTTGTCTAATGAGTTTTGCCACTTAATATCTTTTAACGAATCAGTCGCATTGGCATTCTGAATGCGCTGCTCGATTGACAGCTCTTTTGCATTATTGTCTTCAAACGAACTTGTCGGTTTGCCACTTCGTTTAATACGTACTGTTTTGGCGGGAATGAAACGGTCAATCGTGACGGCATATTGACCGGTAACCTGATGTTTTTCAGTTTGGAAAATGTGTTGTCCTTTCTGCACTTTGCCATTTAACTGTGCAAAGGAAACGGGCCAACGCGAGTTGATTTCTTCATCATAATTATAAGCAACGATTGACCTGGCTTCTGTCTCGTTCGGGAGCGCAACGCTGACAGTGACACTGCTTGCATCATAGGGGTTGTAAAACACCTGAACGGTGGGGTTGACGTTTTTGTGACCATAGGTCATGAGTAACGTATGCACTTTTTTCAGTTCAACACTGGTGAAGCGGTGTTTCAATACACGGACAAAACCTCTTGAATCGAGTTGCTGCTCATGCGCCTGTGTCGCGACATGGAAGTGGTGCTTAATAGAATCGTAATCATAATAAGATTGCACCACCCTAGATTGCTGCCAACAGAATATCGGTGAACAATTTAACCCTGAATGGGTCTTGTGAGCGTATTCTGTCAGCATGGTATTGATTATCTTTGTGAACGTACTGGCAGTGATATGCGTATTCTTAAGTGGATTTATTTTTGTTCTAGTGCCTTTCTTCGGATAGGTATTTAAACCAACAGTGCGGTTGCCGGCTGAATCCGTCACCACCATCGATTCAAATTTTTGCCTAAACACTCTAAAGTGCGATTCTACAAAGGGTTTCGCTGACGGTGTATTCGAAGGGGTATAAACGATATTGCTCCCCAGCTGTTCACATAGACTCTTAATTAACTTGTTGTTAAATGCAGGGCCATTATCCATGATGAACGTATCTGTCTTACCGCAAAAGGGGAGATTGTCGTCACGCAAATAGGTATTTTGGATCAACTGTAAAACAACCTCCGTCGCTTCTCCTTTGCCATAATCAAAAACCATACTTAGCGGTGCACGCGTATAACAATCAAGTGCATAATAGATGACCACAGGCTCAGTTAACTCCCCCGTGACATCATCAATAACACGGATATTTGTGTGCAAACAATCGAGTTCAACACGTTGCAATGGGTAATGCAGTTTTATCCGTTTAATCAGGTTAAGTGAGAGCTGCTGACGTTCAGCGTGGGGAGTTTTTGGATCGTCTAATTTGTCACAAATCGACTGTCTCGCTTCAATTCTGCGCGAAAACGTTCGTTTGCTTGCAACGATAATATTGGGATTTGTTTCACGTGCTTTCAGCGCATCTTGTTTGTAACAAGCATAATGACCCGTAGCCACTTTATGGCGACTATCTTGGTAAGTCGTGCTCAAATACGTGTCGATTAACGCGTTAGACTCCTCACCGATACGAGGGGTATGTGAGCGTGATTTACAGATTAAACTGTCATCATTGAAACGTGAGCTTATCCAAGTCTTCCAGTAACGGTTAATCGTTGTTTTCTTGGGATGTTCAGCCCCTCTGAGTGCAGGGTAATTCTCCTCAACAACTTCAATCATTTTCTGATAGGTAGTGGACGTCGTCGGCTTTAGGGTTTCGTCGTTCTGCAGCAGGTCGCGCAGCGTATGAATATAAACAATCCGCGAATCCCGAGTCGCTTGCTGTACTGGGGACAAAATGAGACGCGTTTTTTCGACCGGTTTGGGAAAAAGGGTTTTTTCATGCAGTTTTGTGCTAAATACATCTAGCGCTAAGAACTCTCGCGTTTTTTCATCATCATCCACTTCGAGCAAAATCGACACGTCATCAGCAAACAAGACCGTCATGATGTCGCCGTTGCTATTGTGGAATTGATGGTCACGCGCCTGAGCAAACATCACGATAGCATCACCTTATTCAGGGTTGTGCTTGCCAGTAGCAACTGTGATTTGTCGAATTGGTAAAAACCGGCTCCGACTAAATGATATGCATCACCCACGGATGTTTGGCTTCTAGGCTTGAGCCAATCGACTAACGCCTCAAATGTCAACAATTCAGGTAGGTCTGCATGGTTGAGCGAACATGATAACTGTGCAGAACGCCGATTAGCGATTAACTGGAGGTTGGTATAAATCATGGGCGTTAACTGACGCTCATCAACGAGGACGATAGGGACATTAGCCGTCTTAAGTGAGTATTCATTGAATAGCGCTAATCGCGACTGGAAGTCTTTCGTGATATGACTTGAATGATGGACTTCAATAAATGCCGCAGTACCATTAGCATATTTAATAAGAAAATCAGGTGTATATCGAATGGTCTTATGGGTAATACTGTCATGGAGATGCAGGCTTTCAGGCTGCGCAGCATAGGCAACGATATTCGGTTCACACTCCATCTGCGCCGCAACACACAATTCAAGGAATGATTCGACCTTCAGCGGGGCTTGATTCTTCTGCGAAAAATATTGATATACATGCCTGCCGCGTGATTTATTCGCTTTATACTTGTTACTCACGTTATACCTCTTGCTACATTTCAGAGTGCTAACCGTTAATTTGCAGCGGAAAAATTAATCTCTGCTAAAATTAAAGGTTACCCCTATGGATAAGGCAAACGTCTTTCCCGACACGGGGAAAGCGCTCACGTGTGTTTGTTAACACGCGAGCAGCATATTCAATTTTCGAAAATCCACAAAAACTTGTGAATTTTCGCGCAAGGCACAATTCATTTTAAAAAAACATGCAGGCGTTCATTACGCTTCGATGCCCCCGATCGCTATTGATACCTCGCTGTTTTATTTCAATTCTTTTAGCTTGAAAACGTATTTTAAAAACGCATTATATTCAAAAAATGCATTCACTATGATTTTTAAAAATCATTGTTTTTAAAGAATTAATTTTTAAAATATACTCTGCATAAGCGCATTTGTGCTGTAAATCTATCTTTACAAAATGACGGTGTGAACATCGCTAACTTAAGGATAAGCCGATTAATCCACATTAAAATTTGTTACTACATAACAATGATATAAACGACGAATTAACCTTAAATTTGTCAGCAAAAAAATATTTTTGAGGAAATGGAGATTTTTTTTAGCAAACCGTGAAAAAGGGCAAAGTTATTGTTTTTAATTACGCATAACCCATTCGAAAGTTGCCCCTGATGTCGCGATTTGGAAATGCATGTTTGTTTGGCCAGATAAACGCATGCTGAACCTCGATGGGCAAGACGCGCTAAACACGCCGGAATGTAGCAGCATGCCTTCATGTGGCGGATTAACGCGAGAGTTGAGAAAGGGGCAAATGTCTGAAGCGTACTCTATTTGTTGTTCACAAGAGAGGGGAAGGTTGGTGATATGACTGATAACATTACCATCTATAACGTTTTTGCTTGTCAAGGCATGCGGGTATTAGACCTTAGATACCGAACCTACTTCTGGCTAGGGTAATGAACTGCGGTCGATCCGTTCATCCCTGAGTCACAATAAAATATACGAATGCAACGACGAACAGTGGATACAACAATGCCAATCTTAAGTTATCAATATGGCAGTCTGTTCTAAATAGCTTATGCCCCAAAACGAGTTAACAAGTTGTCAGTAGATCAGTAACAAACGGACTTTCTGTCTTAGACATTTTCATCATTACACCCGTGTGATGTAATTCATTACTACCCATCAAAAACTGGATAATTATACAGTCGTATTCAAATTATAAGGATTTTTGAACGATTTTCATCCTGTATTCGTGCGCGTTTTCTCATTTTCGTTTAAATAAATAGCATTAAAATTAATTACTTATACTTTTCATTAAGCAGATAATAGGTTTGGGAAACGCGCATGCGCGTTTTTCCAGATGGTGTATTTGAAAAAAAGCTGATAAGTTCCTTTTATTACAGGTAGTTAACCATGCGCGTTTTTACTGGTCTAATGAGGTAAACGCGCATGCGCAATAATAAAATGTTGAACTAAGCCGCTGCGCGGAGCCCAAAGCGAACCACTGTTCCACACTTACTCCTAGGGATAATCCCTTACCTAGGAGGTCTACCATGTCATCACTTCTGCAACAATTCCATGATGAGATTAGTTTACGTGGTTACTCGGCCCGTACGCGTAACGCTTATTTGTATGCCATCACCCAACTGCAGCACTATGCAAACCAACCGTTCGATAACATTACGGATGAGCAGCTTACGGCTTATTTCCGTTACTTAAATCTTGAGCGGCATCATTCCAGGGCCACCTTAAAGTTACAGCTTAATGGCATTCATTTTTTCTATGAACATGTCCTAAAGCGTGACTTTACGATTCAGCTGAGTTTACCTAAACGTCCACACAAGCTGCCGCAATTGCTTAGCTGCCAAGATATCGCGGCATTGCTGTGTCACTGTCAAAACCTGAAACAACGCGCCATGTTGGCGCTGTGTTATGGTTGTGGTTTGCGTGTCAGTGAGTTAACCCATATTAAGGTCGCTGATATCGATGGGCAGCGGCAGTTGCTCAAAGTGTGTCAAGGGAAAGGGGCCTACGACCGATTGGTGATTATTTCACCGACCTTGCTCACCCTGTTGCGTCAGTATTGGCGAGCGTATCATCCCGTCGAATGGTTGTTTGCCTCGACCTATCATGATGTGGTTTATCCGCTGCATGAGTCGACCTTTCGTAAAGCGTTAGCGAAGGCGGCCCGCTTAGCGGGTATCACTAAGCCATGCAGTCCACACAGCCTAAGGCATGCTTATGCGACCCATCAATTACAAGCGGGTATGCCCCTTAATCAATTACAGGCCCAACTTGGGCATCACAGTATCAAGTCTACTGAACGCTACTTGCATTGGTCGCCGGAATTAGGTCATCAAGGCTGTGACTTGCTAGCAAGTCTTGGGGGGATGCCATGGCAACCTCCTACCATGTAAGCGATATCCTTCATCAGCACTTAGCTCACTATCAACAGCAGCATAAACTGACCGAACAACAAGCCTTAGTCTGCCAGCATATTCAACAGTGTCGCACGCAAGCCTTGGGCATACAGCAATGGCGTTGTGATACTTGTCACTATGAGCAGCAGGTGTTTTGCTCCTGTGGTGACCGGCATTGCCCTCGTTGTCAGGGAAGGTAGACGCAAGCGTGGATTGCTACGCAGCAGGCGCAAGTCTTGCCTTGCCGCTATTTCCACTTGGTCTTTACCTTACCCCACGAGTTGAACATCTTGGCGCACTATGCTGCCAAGCCGTTATACAGCGCCCTGTTTGAGTCGGTGTGGCAGACGCTTGCGCAGTTTGGCATGAAACGGAAACACCTTCAGGGTCAATTGGGTTGCACTATGGTGCTGCATACGTGGGGGCAAACCTTGAGTCAACATATCCACTTGCATTGCTTAATTCCAGGCGGGGTAGTGACGTCAGAGGGGGATTGGCATGGCGTGAAAACGGATTATCTGTTTCCGGTGAAAGCCTTGTCCTCCGTGTATCGGGCCAAGTTATTACGGGCGCTTCGACAACATGAGCTGGCTATCCCTGCGGCTGACACCTTAATGGCAAAACCGTGGTGTGTTTACAGCAAAGCGTGTCTGAGCCGCGCCGAAACCGTGGTGGAATACCTCGGGCGTTATACCCGTAAAGGCATGCTGCATGAATCAAGAATTGCAGAAGTGACCGCAGAGCATGTCAGTTTTCACTACAAGGATTATCGTGACGGTCAGCAGCATAAGCAAATGCGGCTAAGTTGTGATGAGTTTATCCGCCGTTACTTATTGCATGTATTGCCCAAAGGGCTGATGCGAGTGAGACATTTTGGTTTTCTCGCCAATGCTTGCCGCCGCAAAAAGCTGGCGCTCATCCAGCGGCAACTACGTAAGCCGCAGGTGGTATTGGCGAGTCCTTTGATTAAGGAGGAATGTTGGTGGTCATGTCCGCAATGCCAGTTAGGTCATTTGCAGTTTATTGGGCTGTTAAGGCCGCAGGGATTAGTGATGATTAGCAACCAAAGTCAGCCAGTACGTCTGTCAGGATAACCACTCCCTCAAGATGTAGCGTAATGACCGACAGCGAAAAGTAGCCAGCCTTATGGGATTAAGCCGATGATGAGGGGATAGGGTGTGAGTGTCAGCCTGAATGTGGGGCCAAAATGCTGTCAACCAAGATCAATAATCAGTCGGAAGTGAGCATAAAATAATGAGAAAGCTAAAACGATATCAAGTGATTACCCACCAAGCTGCATAAAAAACCGCTACCGCAAAAAAGCAAATTCCTATAGCATCATTCATACCCATTTACACGGATGTGGCAGCGGCCAAGTCCAACAAGCGATTTATGCCCTGCAAACAGCGCAGCGCATAAATACTAAGACGTTATATGCAGAAAATAGTATGGATTGGGATTCAGTAAAGAATTGTTTCGAAGATCATGGTTCGCTTGTGGATATCTACTTCGAAGGTATGTCTAGCGACCGTTGGATCAATATTTTTAACTGGCTAAGAGAAAATGAAAATATTGAGTCAGTTGACTGTTATGATCCGATTAACGATAAAAATATGGATTACCTTCCAATTTTCACTGAAAGCGAATTTGATCAAAAGGGTTTCTATTGTTTTGTGTCTATTCGGGTAAAAGATATTTGCGTCTTTTTCAGATTCTATGATGCATCTGAATTGGAGTGTGATGTTTCACCAAAAGAAATTGATAGCCTGCAAAAACTTAACTTTTTGCTAGATATTCTGGCAGAGGTTAAAACCGTCGCGGCAGTCTCGCAGTACGTTATCTGTCCAGAAAATTTTAAACAAGGTGCGTTTATTATCAACGGCAAGTTTGTGCCGTGAGCCTGCATATAATCGGGTAGCCGGAGGTATTTAGCTTCCTGCCCCCACACCACCCTGCATGCGGCTCCGCACAGGGCGGTTCATTTAGAACGCCTAACTCA